>JBGQIB010000059.1:0-24508 GCA_041498295.1 bacterium
TGAAGGATGCGACGCGCGGCTTCGAGCGCCTGCGCAAGGCGCTGCCCGGCGTCTCGGCCGCGCTGGTGCACGGACGCATCGAGCGCGGCGAGCGCGCGCGCGCGATGGCCGACTTCGCCGCGGGCCGCGTGCGCGTGCTGGTCGCGACGACCGTGATCGAGGTCGGCGTCGACGTGCCGAACGCGACCTTGCTGATCGTGCAGCACGCGGAGCGCTTCGGCCTCGCGCAGCTCCACCAGCTCCGCGGTCGCGTGGGGCGCGGCGGTCGGCCCGGGCGCGCGCTCCTGATCGCCGACCCGACGACACCGGAGAGTGTCGAGCGGCTGGCGATCCTCGAGCGCAGCGAAAGCGGCTTCGAGATCGCCGAGGCCGACCTGCGCATCCGCGGCGCGGGCGAGTGGCTCGGCACGCGCCAGGCCGGCCACCTGCCCGAGCTCCGCCTCGCCGACCTCGTGCGCCACGGCGAGTATCTCAGCGCCGCCCGCGACGCCGCGGCACAGCTGCTGGCGCGCGACCCGAGCCTGGCCGAGAGCCCCGGCCTCCGCGCGGCGATCGCGCGCCGCTGGGGGGCGCGCCTGGATCTCGCCGGCGCCTCGTAGCGACGCGCGAGACAGGCCCGGTGGCGGCTCTGGGCCCACTCGAATATCCTGGCCGTCCCATGCCTGATTCCGCAGTCCAGTCGCGGACCTCCGCGACTTCCGCAGGCGGGCTCACACGGCCCGCGCTGCGCCTTCCCGAGCACTGCAAGAGCCCGGCGCGGCCGAGCTCCGCCGTGTTCGAGATGAAGCGCATGCTGCGCCGGCGCGGACTTCACTCGGTCTGCGAGGAGGCGCGCTGTCCGAATCTGGCCGAGTGCTTCGCTCGCGGCACGGTGACGTTCATGCTGCTCGGCGACGTCTGCACCCGCGCGTGTCGCTTCTGTCACGTGGCCACCGGCCTCGGTCGGCCGGTGGATCCACGCGAGCCGGAGCAGGTCGCGGCAGCGGCGCGCGAGCTCCGGCTGCGCCACGTGGTGTTGACCAGCGTGAATCGCGACGACTTGGAGGACCAGGGCTCGACTCAGTTCGCGCGCACGGTCGCGGCGCTGCGGCGGCTGGCGCCGGGCGCGTCGGTCGAGGTGCTCACGCCCGACTTCCGCGGCGACCCGGACTGCATCGACCGCGTCGCGGACGCGCGTCCCGAGGTCTACAACCACAACCTCGAGACCGTGCCGAGCCTGTACCGAGAGGTGCGCATCGGCGCGCGCTACGACCGCTCGCTCGCGCTGCTCGCGCGCGTGAAGGCGCGCCGGGCGGAAACGCTGACGAAGTCCGGGCTCATGCTCGGGCTCGGCGAGACGCGTGACGAGCTCGTCGCGGTATTTCGTGCTCTGCGCGACGCCCAGGTCGACTGTCTCACGCTCGGTCAGTATCTGCGCCCGACGCTGCGACACCGCCCGGTGACGCGCTACCTCGAGCCCGCGGAGTTCGCCGAGCTCGGCGGCGCCGCGCGCGCGCTCGGCTTCCGCCACGTCGAGAGTGGACCGCTCGTGCGCAGCTCCTTCCACGCCGATACGGCGCTGAATCTTCTCTCCCCACTCCGAGGCCCGGCATGATGAAGTTCGAGAAGCTGGAACGGCTGCCCCCATACGTGCTCGCGATCGTGAACGATCTCAAGGCGCGCGCGCGGCGCGCGGGCGAGGACGTGGTCGATCTCGGGTTCGGAAACCCGAATCACGCAACGCCCCCGCACGTGGTCGAGAAGCTGGTCGAGGCGGCGCGCGATCCCAGGAACCACCACTACTCCGCGTCGCGCGGGCTGCCGAACCTGCGCCGCGCGATGGCGCGCTGGTATCAGCGCCGCTACGCGCTGACGCTCGACCCCGAGACGCAGGTGATCTCGACGATCGGCGCGAAGGAGGGGCTCTCGCACTTCGTGATGGCAACGATCGCGCGCGGTGACACCGTTTTGTGTCCCGACCCGTGCTATCCGATCCACAGCTTCTCGGTGCTGATCGCGGGCGGGGACATCCGGCGCGTGCCGCTGCATCCCCTCGACGGACTCCTGACTCGTCTCGAAGAGGCGACCTTGGCGAACTGGCCGCGCCCCAAGATGCTGATCGCCTCGTTCCCGCACAACCCGACGACCGCGACCGTCGATCTCGCCTATCTCACGCGGCTCGTCGACTTCTGCCGCAAGAACGACCTCGTCCTGGTGCACGACCTCGCGTACGCCGAGATCTGCTTCGACGGCTACGCGCCTCCGAGCGTGCTGCAGGTGCCGGGCGCGTTCGACTGCGCGATCGAGTTCACCTCGCTTTCGAAGTCACACGCGATGGCCGGCTGGCGCGTCGGCTTCGCGGCTGGGAACGCGGAGCTGATTCGCGGGCTCGGGCGCGTGAAGAGCTATCTCGACTACGGCACGTTCCAGCCGATCCAGATCGCGACGATCGTCGCGCTCGACGGACCGCAGGACTTCGTCGCTGAGATCGTCGAGGACTACCGCCAGCGCCGCAACGCCCTCGTCGACGGGCTGGAGCAGGCGAGCTGGAAGATCGAGAAGCCGCTCGCGACGATGTTCGTCTGGGCGCCGGTGCCGGAGCGCTTCGCGAGCCTGGGGTCGCTGGAGTTCTCGAAGCTCTTGCTGGAACAGGCGCAGGTCGCGGTCGCGCCGGGCGTCGGCTTCGGGCCCGCAGGCGAGGGCTTCGTGCGCTTCGCGCTCGTCGAGAACACGCACCGCATCCGCCAGGCGGTGCGCAGCATGCGCAAGCTGCTCCGCGATGGCTGAGCGCGCGATGCGCATCGGGCTGGTCGGGCTCGGGACGATCGGCACGGGGTTGGTGCGCGCGCTCGCGAGTCACGGCGCGCTCGTCGCGGAGCGCCTGGGCTTCCCGCTCGAGCTCGCGCGCGTCGCGGACATCGACCTCGAGCGCGACCGGGGAGTGTCACTTTCCGGTGTACGTCTCTCGCGCGACTGGCGCGAGCTCGTCGACGATCCCGAGATCGACCTCGTGGTCGAGCTGGTGGGCGGCACGCGCGTCGCGAAGGACCTCGTGCTCGCGGCGCTCGACGCGGGCAAGTACGTCGTGACCGCGAACAAGGCGCTGCTCGCGACGCACGGCGCGGAGATCTACGCGCTCGCCGCGTCGAAGCACACCGAGATCGCGTTCGAGGCCAGCGTCGGCGGGACGATCCCGGTGTTGCGCGCGCTGCGCGAGGGACTCTGCGCCGACCGCGTGCTCGCGTTGCACGGAATCGTGAACGGCACGTGCAACTACATCCTCACGCAGATGGAGGCGACCGGCGAGCCATACGAGGCTTGTCTGAAGCGCGCGCAGGATCTCGGCTACGCGGAGCCGGACCCGAGCTTCGACGTCGATGGCGTCGACTCCGCGCACAAGCTCGCGATCCTGGCCGGGCTCGCGTTCGGCGTACGCCTCGCCCCGGACGCGTTCCCGATCGACGGCATCCGGCGCATTCTGCCGGCGGACGTCGAGTACGCGAAGCGCATCGGGCTGCGCATCAAGCTGCTCGCGGTGGCGAAGCGCTCGACTTCGGGCATCGAGGCGCGCGTGCATCCGACGATGATCCCGCGCGCGAGCGTGCTCGCCGGTGTGGACGGCTCGATGAACGCGATCGAGGTGCGCGGCGAGCTCTCGGGCCCGACCCTGTACTACGGCGCGGGCGCGGGCGCGTTGCCGACGGCGAGCGCGGTGCTCTCGGACGTGATGGAGCTCGCGCGCGCCCGGCGCCACGGCGTGTCAGGCCGCGTGCCGCCGCTCGGTACGCCCGAGCCGCGTGACGCAGTTCTGTGTAAGCCCGGCGAGGAGCGGGGCGAGTACTACGTGCGCTTCACCGCGCTCGACAAACCCGGCGTCTTGTCGAAGCTCACCGGCGCGCTCGGCGCGCGCGGCATCAGCATCGCGAGCGTCCTGCAGGAGGAGCGCCACGAGTCGCGCGGTGTGCCGATCGTGCTGACGATCCACGAGGCGCGCCAGGCGGATCTCGACGCGGCGCTCGAGGACGTCGCGCGTCTGCCCGAGGTCGTCGGCAGGGCGCAGAAGATCCGGATCGAACGGGAGCTCTAGTCATGACACCCACCCGTACACCGAAATACGACGCCTGGTTCGAGTGCGCCCGCGGCTGCGAGGGCCGCTGGGAGCTCACCGAGGTCATCTACAAGTGTCCGCACTGTGGCGGCCTGCTCACCGTGCAGCACGACCTCGAGCGGCTGAAGCGCACGCCGCCGCAGAAGTGGATGAAGATCTTCGAGTCACGCGCGCACTCGACCGAGTGGCCGTACGGTTCCGGCGTCTGGGGCAAGCGCGAGCTCGTGTGCCCGGTCGTCGCCGAGGACAACATCGTGTCGATGTTCGAGGGCCACACCAATCTGTTTTGGGCCAAGCGCCTCGGGCAGAAGCTCGGCGTCGAGGATCTCTGGGTGAAGCAGTGCGGCAACACGCACACCGGGAGCTTCAAGGATCTCGGCATGACCGTGCTCGTGTCGGTCGTGAACGAGATGATCAAGCGCGGCGCCGGCGTGCGCGCGGTCGCGTGCGCGTCGACGGGCGATACGTCCGCGGCGCTCGCCGCGTATGCCGCGTACGCGGGAATTCCAGCGGTCGTTCTCCTGCCGCGTGACAAGGTTTCGATCGCGCAGCTCGTGCAGCCGGTCGCGAACGGCGCGATCACGCTGTCACTCGAGACCGACTTCGACGGCTGCATGGAGATCATGAAGCAGATCGCCGAGCGCGACGGGATCTACATGGCCAACTCGATGAACTCGCTGCGCATCGAAGGCCAGAAGACGATCGGCATGGAGATCGTGCAGCAGTTCGACTGGGAAGTACCGGACTGGATCGTGATGCCCGTCGGGAACCTCGGAAACGTGGCCGCGCTCGGCAAAGGACTGCTCGAGTGGCTCGAGCTCGGCATCATCGACCGGCTGCCGAAGATCTGCGCCGCGCAGGCCGCGAACGCGAACCCGCTGTATCTCAGCTACAAGACGGACTACGAGAAGTACGAGCCCGTGCAGGCGCTGCCGACCTTCGCGTCGGCGATCCAGATTGGGAACCCGGTCTCGATCGATCGCGCGATCGCGACCTTGAAGCGCTTCGAGGGGATCGTGGAGCAAGCCACCGAGAACGAGCTCGCCGACGCCGCGGCGGAAGCGGACCTCACGGGTTTGTACAACTGCCCGCACACGGGTGTCGCGCTCGCGGCGATGAAGAAGCTGATCGCGCGCGGCGAGATCAAGAAGGACCAGCGCGTCGTCGTCATCTCGACGGCGCACGGTCTCAAGTTCACCGACTTCAAGGTGAAGTATCACGCGTCGGAGCTGTCGGGGATCGACGCACGACTCGCAAATCCGCCGATCCCCCTGCCGGCGCGTTACGACGCGGTGCGCAGCGAGATACTGCGGCAGATCGACCGGCGCTTCGGGAACTGAGAGAGGGAGTCTCATGGCCATGGATCGAAATCTGGCGCTCGAATTGGTGCGCGCGACGGAAGCCGCGGCGCTCGCCTGCGCGCACCTGATGGGGCGCGGCGACGAGACGGCGGCGGACCAAGCGGCGGTCGACGCGATGCGCACGGCGCTCAACAAGATCGAGATGGACGGCACGATCGTGATCGGCGAAGGCGAGCGCGACGAAGCGCCGATGCTCTACATCGGCGAGAAAGTCGGCACCGGGAACGGGCCGAAGATCGAAATCGCGCTCGATCCGCTCGAGGGCACCACGATCTGCGCCACCGGCGGGCAGAACTCACTCTCGGTGATCGCGGCGGCCGAGGAGGGCGGCTTCCTGCACGCGCCCGACACGTACATGGAGAAGATCGCGGTCGGGCCGTCGGCGCGCGGCGCGATCGACATCGACAAGAGTCCGACGCACAACCTGAGGAGCATATCGAAGGCGATGGGTGTGCCGGTGGAGGACCTGACGGTCGTGATCCTCGACCGTCCCCGGCACGAGAAGCTGATCGACGAAGTGCGCAAGGTGGGCGCGCGCATCCGGCTAATCAAGGACGGCGACGTCTCGGCGGCGATCGCGACGTGCAGCCGAGCGCACCAGGTCGACGTGTTGATGGGAACCGGCGGCGCGCCCGAGGGCGTGATCGCGGCCGCCGCGCTTCGCTGTCAGGGCGGAGACCTGCAGGGCCGCCTGCGACCGCGCAACCAAGGCGAGGCCGACCGCGCGCGCGCGATGGGTCTGAAGGACGTGAACGCGAAACTGACGCTCGACGAGCTCGCGCGCGGCGACGTGCTCTTTGCCGGCACCGGGGTGACGGAGGGCGATTTCCTGAAGGGAGTTCGCTTCCGCTCGGAGGGCGCGCTGACTCACTCGGTCGTGATGCGGAGTCAGTCGATGACCACGCGCTGGATCGAAGCCGAGCACAACTTCCGCTTCAAGCCTCGCTGAGCGCCGTGTTCACCGGGATCGTAGAGCGTGTCGCGCGAATCACGCGCCTCGAGACGGTCGCGGGCCGGGTCGAGCTCGAGATCGAGGTCGGCGGCGAGATCGCGCGCGAGGTGAAGCTCGGCGACAGCATCGCGCTCTCCGGCACGTGCCTCACCGTGGTCGCGGTACGGGGCGAGCGACTCGCGTTCCAAGTCGTACCTGAATCACTGCGCGTGACCTCGCTCGGCGGCCGCAAGGCGGGCGGCGCGCTGAACCTGGAGCGCGCGATGCGCGCGGACGCGCGACTCGACGGACACATCGTGCAGGGCCACGTCGACGGCGTCGGCAGCGTGCGTGAAGTGCGCGCCGACGGCGACGACCAGCTGGTGCGCATCGATTGCGCGCCCGAGCTCGCGGTGCAGCTCGTGCCGAAGGGATCGATCGCGGTCGAGGGAGTTTCGCTCACCGCGGTCGATCCGGACGAAAGCGGCTTTTCCGTGGCGCTGATCCCCCACACGCGCGCGGTCACGACGCTCGGTTCACTCGAGCGCGGTCAGGCGGTCAATCTCGAGCTAGACGTGCTCGGGAAATACGTCTTCCGCTACCTCGCGCGCACGCGCGGCGCGAATGGTTGACCCCCCGGAGGCGGGGTGAGACACTGAAATGCGTAAGGCCCCGCGCGCCTCCGTGGCTCCGGTATCTCTTTTCTGCGGAAGCTGTCCTCGCTCGGCACTACTCTTTCAGGAGTCGTCGATGAAGGAACTGGTCGAGATGATCGTGAAGGCGTTGGTGGACCAACCGGAATTCGTCGAGATCAACGAGATCAAGGGGAACCACGCCCACGTCATCGAGCTGAATGTCGCGAAGGAAGACCTCGGCAAGGTGATCGGGAAGGGCGGCGCTCACGCGTCCGCGATCCGAACCATCTTGGCGGCGGCGAGTGGCAAGGAGAACAAGCGGTACATCCTCGAGATCATCGAGCACTGAGTGACGCAGCGCGCGCCACGGTGAGCGAACGCGCGCTGCGCAGCGTCGAGGCGTTGCGCGGCGAGGCGGGCACCGCGACCCCTGTCGTCTCGGAGGAAGATCGCGCGCAGCGCGCGCTCTGGGTGCAGCGCAGCGACTGGCTCGAAGCGCTCGCGCGCCGCGAGAACGCCTACACCGCCGGAGAACGGCTGTGGCGCGCGAGCGAGCAGTGGATCAGCGCTCTGGCGGAGCTCGCGCAGGATCCGAGCATCGTGCTCGCGGAGCTGCCGCTTTGGGCGCGCTTCATGGACCGACACTCGAGCGTGGCGGTGCTGCCGAGCGGCGAAGACACGCAAGTGATCTGGTCGAACGTTCCCGGCTTTCCGCCCGACGCCTCGGAGTGTGAGTTTCGCTTGGGAGCGCTGCGTGCTCTGCTCGCCTTCTGCGCGGGCGAGGAACCGGTGGCGGTGACGCACGTCGAGTGCGCCGCGCGCGGCGGCGATCGCTGCCGCTACGAAGTGCTCGACTGGATCCCGTGTCGCGACCGCCGCCACGAGCGCGGATTGCGCGAAGTGATCCGAATGGCCGCGGACCTCGAGGGGCGCGAGGCCCTACAACGACGCTTGTCGGAGCTCGCGCTGCACCTCGGCCCGCTGCCCGACATCCGCAAACTCCAAGGGGTGCGCCGCTTTCTCGAAGAGGTCGAAGACATCATCCTGCTCTTCGATCGCGACCTCGAGCTGCTCGACGCGAACCGCGCGGCGCTGCACTTCGCCGGGATGTCGCTCGCGGAGCTGCAGGGCCTCTCGATGCAGGACCTGCTCGCGGACTCGTCCTGGGACACGGTGCGCGACATGCTGCCCCGGCTTCTCGAGGTAGGCGCGTTGCGCGGCGTGCAGCTCGACGTGCGCACGCGCCGCGGCGAGGCGACGATCGAGGTGTCCGCGCGTGTCGCCGCGAGCGGCGAGTCGATCGTCTGCATCGCACGCGACATCACGGGCCGGCTCGCGCTCGAGCGCGAGCTCGCGCGCCGCAACGAGCAGCTGCACGCGCAGAACGAGCGGATCGCCGACGCCGATCGCATGAAGTCGGAGTTCCTGGCGAACGTGAGCCACGAGCTCACCACGCCGCTCACGAGCATCAAGGGCTTCGCGAAATTGCTGCGCGGCGACGTCGCGGCCGAGCTCTCCGGCGAGGCGCGCCTCGGTGCGGAGCAACGCGCGGAGTTTCTCGCGCTCGTGGAGCGAGAGGCCGCGCGCATGACGGAGTTGATCCACGGGCTGCTCGAGCTCTCGAACCTCGAGGCCGGCGGAGTCGCGCTCGCGCGCAAGCGCGTCGCGCTCGGCGCCGTGGTCGAGGAGTGTGTGCAGATCCTGAAGCCGCGTTTGGACGAGGCCGGGCTCGCGCTCGATTGCCATCTCGATCCCGAGCTGGCGCGCGCGTGGCTCGACCCGGACCGCATCAAGCAGGTCGTGCTCAACCTGCTCGAGAATGCCGCGAAGTTCAGCGTGCGCGGCTCGCGCATCGAGGTGCGCACGCAGGGCGCGGGCGCTTGGGTCGAGCTGTGCGTCTCCAATCCGTGTAGCGAGCTCGAGCAGCGGGACCTCGAGCGCATCTTCGCGCGCTTCGTTCAGCGCGACGGTTCGTATTCGCGCAAGTACGGCGGTGTAGGTCTCGGGCTCAACGTCGTGCGCGCCATCGTGGAGCTGCACGGCGGCCGCGCGTGGGCGGAGCTTCGCGAGGCGGGACGCGTGGAGTTCATCGCGCGCTTGCCGGTGGGTGAATAGGCAAGTCGCTCCTGGTCGACACCACTCATCCCTGGCGGACTTCGGCCGATAAGGGCCCGCGAGGGGACGGAAGGGAGTCGATGGCAAGTTCCATGCAACCCAACGGTGAGTTCACCCCGGAAGAGCACCACCGCCGCGGTCTGGCGTTGCTCGAGGCCGGTCACGGTCACGAGGGCTTCGAGCACCTGAGCCGCGCCTATCTGATTGACCCGCAGAACGCGCGCTTCCGCTCGTCGTACGCGCTCGCATTGGCGCTCGTCCGAGGCCAATTCCTCGGCGCTGTCGAGCTCGCGCGCGCCGCGGTTCGGCAGGAGTTCTACAACCCCGATCTCTATCTGAATCTCGCGCGCATCTATCTCGCGTTCGACTTCAAAGCCGACGCGATTCGCTTCTTGCGCCGAGCGCTGATGGTCGATCCGGAGAACGAGTCGGTGCACCGCCGGCTCGCCGATCTCGGCATTCGTCGCCGACCGCCGATTCGCTTCCTGCCGCGCAACCATGCGGTGAATCGTTTCCTCGGTCGCATGCAAGCGCGCGTGCTCGGACGCGCGGCGTGGGTCGCGACTCGCATGCAAGGCGCTTGACAGGTACCTGCACACGGATAACTTCGGCCGCCACTCGAGCGTGGAGGCCGTAGTTTTCCGTGGGCAGTGTCATCAAGAAACGCCGCAAGAAGATGCGCAAGCACAAGTACAAGAAGTTGCGCGCGCGCAATCGACACAAGCGGAACAAGCGCTAATCGAGAGCTGATCACGCGTCGCGAGCCACGCGACGTGACACGCACCGATGTCGCATCGGTGCGTTTTTTTTGTCTCTTCCGTTGACACGTTCGCCGCCCAATGCTTACTGTGTGTGCAACCGATGTCGGGAAGCATCCGTGTTTGCGTCAAGTTGACGACTCTCAGTCCGATACGAAACGCAACCGAGTTCTCGCTCGGTACGTGTCAGAGTCATTGAGTGATGCGAGCGTGCGGATCTCTGCTGGCTCGAGCACGGTGAAATAAAACGCAAACTGGGGGTGAGAGTAATGGCAGCTCGGAAGAAGGCCGCGAGCAAGAAGGCGACGCGGCGCAAGAAGGGTGGCTCCAAGAAGGGCACCCGCCGACGGAAGAAGGGCACGCGGCGCAAGAAGTCGATGTGACTTCGTCGCCAACCTGATTCTATAGGAGGCCCCCGTCGCCTGAAGCGACGGGGGCTTCTTCTTTTCCGGCGTGCTACCTTCGCCGCCCGCTACAGGAGGACCTGCAGATGGCGCGAATCACGATCGAAGATTGCACCGAGCGAGTCGGCAACCGCTTCGCGCTCGTCCTGATGGTCACGGTCCGCACCAAGCAGCTGATGCGCGGAGCGAAGCCGCTGGTGAAGTCGACCGAGAACAAGTCCGTGGTCAACGCGCTCCGCGAAGTCGCGGCGGGGTACATCGCCGCCGACATCGAGAGCGTCGAGCACTAGTCCGACGCGTTCGCCGGAGCCCGACGCTCAGCTGATGGTGACCGGGATGGTGAAGCTGAAGCGCGACCCTGAGCCGATCTCGCTCTGCACCGAGAGCGCGCCTCCCAGCTTCTCGATCAGCGCTCGCGCCAGGGTGAGTCCTAGCCCGGCGCCGCGATGCCGACTGTCGGCGGACGAGTCGACGCGGAAGAACTCGTCGAAGATCTGCTCTTGGTCGTCCGGCGCGATCCCGATGCCGCTGTCGGTGACGCTGACGAACAGCTGTCCGTCCTCGATCGAGAGCTCGAGCTCGATGCGACCGCGGCGGGTGAACTTCGCCGCGTTGTCGAGCAGGTGAAACAGGATCTGATTCAGCTTCGCCAGGTCCGTTCGGATCTTCGGCAAGCTCGACGGCAGGCGCTTCTCGAGCACGACGTCCGGCTGCAGGTTGTCGCGCACGTTGAAGATCGCTTCCTCGATCACCTCGGCGAGATTCACGTCCTGAACCTCGACCGAGACCTCGCCCTGCTTCACGCGCCACAGGTCGAGGATGTTCTGCAGCATGCGCATCAGCGCGTTGCCGTCGTCGAGCACGCCGCGCAGCGCATCGCGCCCCGTCGACGAGAGTTTCTCGTGCTCGTTCGCGAGCACCGAGATCACGCGCTCGATGATGCTGTTCAGCGGAGCGCGCAGCTCGTATGACATCGTCTCGATCAAGTCGGCCTTCAGCCGCTCGACGAGAGTGAGTCGTTCCTCGCGCTTGATCAGCTCGATGTCCTGCGCGAGCAGCTGCTCCGAGAGCCGCAGCACTTCGTCCGAAGGCTCAGTCGAGGCGGCGCCGTTGTCCGACATCGAGTGGTGATCCAGAACGAGCGCGATCTGACGCAGGATCGACTCGATGCCCGCGTTCTGCACGCGCGGCCAAGGACCAGGACAACCGAGCAGCGCGACGCCGCGCGGCTGTCCGTTGTGTCGGATCGGGAAGCCGTAGACTCCGCCGGCGCCGCGCGCCCAGATGCGCGGGCTGCCTTCCGGCGGATCGATGCGCACCGGCCGCTCCGAGCTCTCCGCTTCGCGGATGAACTCGTCGAGCTCCGCGCCCGCGACCTGAGCGTCCTTCGCGCACGTGAAACCGGCCCAGCCGTCCGGCTCCGCGGCGGGGCGGCCCGACTGATAGACGAGCGCGAATCCCTGGATCGCCGCGGCGAGATGTCGCGCGCCCGCCGCGAGGGCGGACCCGAGCGTGTCGGGCGACGTGTAGAGCGCCAGGATCTCCATGGCGGCCTAGAACCGACTCTCGTCGGAGGAAGAGCCGCCCCCCGACGAGGCGGCGTCCTGCGTGTACGAGCTGTCGCCCTCGAGCGCGAGCTTGGTCGCGAAGTCGCGCGGATTCGAGGCCGCGTCGCGCGCGGTCTCGAGCTTGATCTTGTTCGCCTGATACAGCTCGAGCAGATGCTGATCGAAGGTCTGCATCTGCATGTCCGAGTGACCCTTCTCGACGTGGTCGCGAATCTCGACCGCGCGATTCGGGTCGCGGATCGCCTCGCGGATCGAGCGTGTCGTTCGCAGGACCTCGACGGCAGGTACGCGTCCGGTTCCCTTCTTGTTCGGAAGCAGCCGCAGTGACACGATCGCCTGTAGATTCTCCGCCAGCCGCTCGCGCACCTGCTGATGCTCCTCGACCGGGAAGAACGAGACGACACGGCGAAGTGTCGTCACGACGTCGTTGGTGTGGATCGACGAGAACACCGCGTGTCCGGTCTCGGCGGCCTTGAGCGCCGTGTCGACGGTCTCGGCGTCGCGAATCTCGCCGACCATGATCACGTCCGGGTCCTGGCGCAGCGCGGCGCGCAGCGCGGCCGGGAAGCTCGGGGTGTCGGTGTTGATCTCGCGCTGCGTGATGATCGAGCGCTCGTGCGTGAAGATGAACTCGACCGGATCCTCGATCGTCACGATCTTGCACTTCAGCGAGCGGTTGATCTCCTGGAGCATCGTCGCCAAGGTCGTCGACTTCCCCATGCCGGTCGCGCCCGTCACGAGCACGAGGCCGCGCTGCACCGAGGCGATCGTCTTCAAGATCGAGGGCAGATTCAGCTCCTCGAAGTTCTTGATCGAGAGCGGAATCACGCGCAGCACGATGTTGTACGCGCGGCGCTCGCGCGAGATGTTCACGCGGAAGCGACCCTCGCCGGGGATCTCGTAGGCCATGTCGACCTCGGAAACTCCGTCGAGCGTCTTCTCCTTCTCGCTCTCCATGAGCAGGCGGGCGATGGCCTCGGTGTCCGCCATCGCGAGCACCTTGTACTTCAGCTCCACCAACTCGCCGTTGAAGCGGTAGAGGGGCAGGTATCCCACCTGGAAGTGGATGTCCGACGCGCCTTTCTCGAAGCCGAGTCGGAGCAGTCGGTGGAGTCGCTCGCGATCCATGGGTGAGTTCCGCGTCTCCGTGGCGCGCAGCAGAGCTGCGAGTTCTCCCTTCCTTCGGCGGGCTGCGCGCGGCTCTTGATGGGAGCGCCCCAGCGCCTGTCCTATAATCGGCCCGCGATGCGTTCCCTCCCGCATGGCCTTGCCGCTGCCGTTCTCGCCGCCTGCGTCCTGTCCGGTGTGGCGATCGCCGACACCGACGCTGGCGACGCGGAGAAGCCGACGGCGAGCGAGCCGGCGCCCGAAGCCGCGCCGCCGGCCGACGCGCCTGCGCCGAAGTCACTCGATCTCGACCGGCTGCTTCACCCGCCGGCAGTTCGCATGCAACCGAGCGGCAGCATCCTCGGCGGTCGCGATCAAAAGGGTTGGCGCGAGGAGTTCCGCCGCGCGCGCGAGGAGGTCTCGGACCTCGAAGCCAAGGTCGAGACCGGGCAGAGCCACCTGCGCAGCGCCGCGTCCGGCGAGTGGAACTACACGCCCGCGGGCGGCGACGCCACCGACCCGGAGGTGCTCAAGGTGCGCGCTCAGCTGCGCCGCGATCGCCAGTCGCTCGAAGCTTCGCGCCAGCGGCTGCGCGACCTCGACGTCGAAGCGTCGCTCGCCGGTGTGCCTGAGGCCTGGCGCCAGCCCTGATCCGCGAGCGCTGGCGCAGCCGCCCGGCAACTCGCATGCAACTTCGCCGCGCGCTCTGGTTCGCCGCGCGAAGCGGGTTGCGCACCCGCTCTTGCTCGAACTCTCGTCCGGCGCGATGACGCAGGAGTTCCGTCTGGACTTGCCGGTCGCTGAAGCGCGGCACGCGCGATGCATCACTCACCGGCGTGCGACCCATGCGACAGATCGTGCTGGTGGCTCCGGTGCTGATCTTCTGTACGAGCGGCTGCGCGAGTCTCTCGCGCATGACTGGCATGGGCGCGACCGAGGCGGTCGCCGATGACTCGCTGACCCGTGTCGTCGCCGAGCTGAAACTCCACCTGAGGGACGACACCTACCGCTACGACCGCGCCACGACCGGCGACGGGCGCAACGTGTACGCCGTCGCTCTGTGGAAGCTCGATCGACTCGCGGGGCTCCGCGCTCGCCCGAAAGAGAGCTGGGAGAACGCCGACTACGTCATCGAATTCGCGCGCGGCAAGGCGCTCGAGCGCTTGCGCCGCTACGGCGATGCGGTCGCGGCGTACCAGCGCGTTGCCGGCTCGGGCTCGCTGCTCGGCGACGCCGCTGCCGAGCGCGAGCAAGTGATCGACTCCTTCGCGCGCGCCTCGGCGCGGCCCGCCGAACCCTTCGCGAATCCCGAGGCAGAGCGCCTCTTCATCGAGGGCCGCATCGAGCTGTGGGGTCAGCTCGCGCGCGAGGTCCACGGCACGCCGTATGAGTCCCTCGCGCTCGAGGAGACCGAGGCGTGGCAGGTGATGCGCGTCGACTCGTTCGCGCGCGGCGATCGCCTTGGCGACGCAATCTCCGCCTGCGAGAGTCTGCTCGAAGCGAACCGCGAGTCGAAGCTCTTCGGCAAGCATCTGCTCCGCCTCGGTGACCTGTACGCGGACAGCGCGCGGCGCGTCGAGCTCCAGGCGCACGCGAACCTCGCGAGCCTCGATCCCTCGCGCTACGAGGCGCTGGTCGACCAGGCGTTCTCCGCCTACGAGCTCGCCGGCGAAGATCGACGCCCGGCGCTGCGCCGCGAGGCGCGCAGCCGGATCGAAGCGCTCTTGGCCTACCACGAAGGAGCGGCGGCCCGTGTTCCCTGAAGCAAACGGCGACGCGACGGACGATGCGCTGCGCGTCGGCCTCTGGCTGCTGCGCGCTGGCGTCGCCGCGGGGCTGCTGTTCCTCGCGGCGGGCGGGCGCGCGCACGCGAGTGACTCGACGGAGCCTTCCGATGCGGCGACGGAGCTCCTGCTCGCGCCCGAGCTCGGCGGCGGCGACGACCGCGCGCGCGAGGCGCGCGACCTCCTGGACACGGATCGCAATCGCAAGATCGCGGTGATTTCGTCGGCGCTCGTCGATCTCGGGATCAATGCGTCGGTCGGCGCGTCGCCAGTGAAGATTCTCCAGTGCGCGGGCGATCTCGGCCGCGGCGTATTGGATTGGTCGAAGCGTACGTCGGGTGAGGAACGCGCGCTGCTCCTGCTCGCACCCGGCGCGCTCGGTGGTCAGCTCGACGACACCACGCGCGCTCTCTACGAGCGGCTCGAAGGCCGCGAGCGCCGCTCGCTCGTGAGTGGGCTGCTCGACGATGGACAGCGCGCGCTCGCCGCGGGCAAGGTGCGGCGTGCGCGCATCGCGGTCGACCGCGCGCTCGAGCTGGATCCCAGCTCCGAGCGCGCCGACGCGCTGCTCGACGCAATCGACGCGCGCACCCGCAGCGACGGCGCGCGCGCCATCTTCGACCTCGAGCCCGCGCAGCCGGCGCTCGCGTTCGAGGCTTGGGACGTGCGACTCGCGACGTCGCTCCTCACGGACAAGGATGCGCGTGACCGGAGCGCCGCGCCGAGCGACGATCCGACGCTCGGCCTCGCGCGCGCCACCGCGCGCTACGAATCCGGCGAGCGCGCCGAGGCGCTCGACGACTTGCGGCGCATCGGCAAGATGGACGGGGCCGCGGCGGAGGTTGCGCGCGAGATACTCGAGGATCGCAGCATCAATCCCGAGCGCGCGCTCGACGACGAGATCTTCAGCTACACCAAACGGCGTTCCCTCGGCGTGCTGGGTGGAACCTCGCTCGCGAACAACGGCCTCGCGCTCGATCCGGACAACGTCGAGTTCACGACCGATGGCTACCGCAAGCTCAAGAACTCGTACAAAATGCTGCGCAAGACGCTGAACCCGGTGAACCTGCTGCTCGATGCGCCGGCCCGCTGGTGGCGTGGCTGGCGTCCGGAGGGCGGCGCGCTGCGCGAGGCGGCGACCCGCTATCTCGACCTGGAGCCCGACGGCGCGCGCGCGGAAGAAGCGCGCAGCTGGCTCGAGACTCTGCGCGGCGACGAGCGCGGGAGCTCGACGGTGACACCGTTCCGTGACGGGTACTTCGTTCTGCCGCACGCGCACACGCGCTACGCGCGCATCGCGCCGCGCCGAGTCGTGGTGTCGGTCGAGGCGCTCGAGCGCCAGGATCCGGGACTCGTGAGCGAGCTCGGCCTCGACGAGTCGCCCGCGTTCGTGGTCGGTGAGTCGGGTCTGGGCGAGGGCGCTACCGAGCTCGACCCGGTTCGCGCGCTCACACTGCTCGCTCGCTTGGCCGACGGGCTCGAAGCCGGCGCGCTGCAGTCGCGCAACCAGAGCACCGCTGACGTGCTCGAAGCGGTACGTCGCCTCGATGCGCGCATTCGCACGGGAACGACGCTGCGCATCGCGCCGCGCCTGCCGGACGTGGCTGCGGGCTTGTCCGAGGTGGGCACGGCGCTGGTCGACGGCGCGCGCGCGCGCACCGTGGGAAGCATCTCCATCTCGCGCAAGGACGAGGACATCGTCGCGGGGCGCGAGCTCGGCGGCGATGGCGCGTTCTGTCTGCCCGAAACGCCTTGCATCGACCGGAAGCTGCCCGTGGACGGGGGCCTGTTCGCGCGTACCAGCGGCGGAGACTCGGCTGGAGTCGGCGCACGCGCGGGCTATCGCGCCGCGCAGCTCTCCGTCGAGATGGGCACGGGTGGGCCGCACGCGTCACTCGTGCTGCCGCTCGCGCGCTGGCTCGGCATCACTCACTACCTGCCCATCGAAGCGCGCGTCGACGTCGGGCTCGGCGGTCTCTCGGCCGGCCCGCGCCTCGACTCGACCGCCGCGGAGGAAGCCGACGCCGCCGACGCGGCCGAGAGTCTCTAGAGCAACGCGTCGAGCGCGGCCAACAGTCGCGCGACCACCTCGGGCCTCGCGTTCTCGCCCATCAGGCCGATGCGCCAGATGCGCCCCGCCAGCTTGCCGAGGCCGCCGCCGACCTCGATGCCGTGCGTCTCGAGCAGGCGCCGCCGCAGCGCCGCCTCGTCGCCGACCGGCGGGATCACCGAGTTCAGCATCGGCAAGCGGTGCTCCGGCGCGACGAGCATCTTGAAGCCGCGCGCCTCGAGTCCTTCGACCAGGAGCCGCGACGCATCTCGGTGTCGCGCGAAGCGCGCCTCGAGGCCCTCGGCGAGCGCGCGCTCGAGCGCCGCATACAGGCCGTAGATCATCGAGATCGGCGCCGTGTGGTGATAGATGCGGCTCGCGCCGAGATACCGGCCAATCAACGTGAAGTCGAGATACCAGCTCTGCACCGGACGCGAGCGCCGATCGAGGCGCGCGAGCGCGCGTACGCCGAGCGCCACGGGGGACAACCCGGGCGGGCAAGCGAGACACTTCTGCGTGCCCGAGTAGGCCGCATCGATCTGCCACTCGTCGAAGCGCACGTCCATGCCCGACAGCGACGTGACGCAGTCGAGCACGACCAGCGCGCCCGCGCGCCGCGCCGCCCCCGCGACTTCCGCGACCGGCTGCACGACGCCGGTCGAGGTCTCGGCGTGCACGAGCGCCACGAGCGCGGGCCGGCGCGCTTCGATCTCCGCGATCAGACGCGCGGGCGGCACGATCTCTCCCATCTCCGCCTCGACGCGCACCACGCGCGCGCCCGCGCGCTCGGCGATCGTCGCGATGCGCTCGCCGAAGACGCCGTTCACCGCAACCAGCGCCGTCTCGCCGGGCTCGAGCAGGTTCACGAGACACGCCTCCATGCCCGCGCTGCCGGTGCCCGAGAGCGGGAACGCGAACGCCGAGTCACTCTTGAAGACGCGCCGCAGCTGGCCCTGCATCTCATCGAGCAACGCGAGAAACGCGGGGTCGAGGTGACCGATCGGCGGGCGCGCGAGCGCGGCGCGCACTTCGTCGCAGACGTTGCTGGGGCCGGGGCCGAGCAGAAGGCGCTCGGGGAGCGACGCAAGAGAGCTCATCGCGCCGAGTATACTGGCGCGCGCTCGAAGCCGAGGAGCGAATGCAGCCCGACTGTCTCTTCTGCAAGATCGCCGCGAAAAAAGTGCCGGCGAAGATCCTGTTCGAGAACGAGCGCGTGCTCGCATTCGAGGACGTCGCACCCAAGGCGCCCACGCACGTGCTCGTGATTCCGCGCGAGCACCTCGCCTCGAGTCTCGACGTGGCGCCGCGCACGCACGCGCTCGTGGGCGAGCTCGTCGAGGTCGCGGCGCAGCTGGCGCGCGAGCGGGGCTGCGCGAACGACGGCTATCGACTCGTGTTCAACACCAATGCTGCGGCGGGTCAAACCGTGTTCCATCTGCATCTGCATCTCCTCGGCGGGCGAAGCTTCGGGTGGCCGCCCGGGTAGCGCTGACATAAACTGCCGACCTACTCGAGGTTGGGTGTGTTTCGCCTGCTGTTTCTCGTTCTGCTCGCCGCGGCCGCTTTCGTGCTGATCGAGGCGCGCTGGTCGCGCGAATCGCTGACCCTCACCTTGCGCGTGCGAACCGCCAAGGAGCTCGTCGCCACGGCGCAGGGAACCGCGCGCCAGCTCGGCGCGCGCGCCATGGAGCGTGTCGTCGGCGGCGAAACACCGGCCGTCTCGGCGCCGCCGCCCGGGCAACCTCCCGAATCGGACACCGAGAGCCTGCGCGAAGCGGACCGCGCGCGCCTGAATCACCTGGTCGAGGAGAAGAGTCGGGAGCGATAGGGCGGTGCGAACCCGCGCGGAGCTCGAGAAGCACGAGGCCGAATCGCTCGCGCCCTACGCACTGCGCGCGCGCGACTCGCGCGGACGCATCGAGGCCGAGCCGCCGCACGCGTATCGCACCGCGTTCCAGCGCGATCGCGATCGCGTCCTGCACGCGCGCGCCTTCCGACGCTTGCAGTACAAGACGCAGGTTTTCCCGTACTCGGAAGGCGATCACTTCCGCAATCGACTCACGCATACGCTCGAGGTCGCGCAGGTCGCGCGCACCGTCGCGCGCGCGCTCGGCGCGAACGAGGACCTGGTCGAAGCGATCGTGCTCTCGCACGACCTCGGACATCCGCCGTTCGGCCACGCGGGGGAGCACGTGCTGAATCAGTTGCTCCGCGCGCAGGGTGGCTTCGAGCACAACCGCCAGAGCCTGCGCATCGTGGACTGGCTCGAGGATCGCTCGGATCGCTATCCGGGACTCAATCTCTCTCACGAGACGCGCGCGGGAATCTTGAAGCACGGATCCGATTTTCCGCGCTATTCGCATCCGGTGCCGCTGCCGGAGCTCGGCGCGGGCCCGAGCGTCGAGGGGCAGATCGCGAACGCGTGCGACGAGATCGCGTATCACACCCACGATCTCGATGATGGGCTGCGCGCCGACATCCTGGAGTGGGGTCGGCTGGGCGAGCTCGCGTTGTTCCAGCGGGCGCTCGTCGCGGCGAACACTCACGAGGGCGGCGACGCCCGCAGCGCGCGCCCACGCCTCACGGTCGCGCTCATCGATCTGCTCGCGACCGACTTGATCGAGGCCAGCGCGCGCCGCCTCGAGCAACACCATCCAGTGTCACCCGAGGAAGCGGCGGCGCTGCCCGAGCGCGCGGTCGACTTCTCGCCCGAGATCGCCGCCGAGAAGCGCGAGCTCGCGCGCTTTCTGCTCGACCACTTCTATCGCGACTATCGCGTCTTGCGCATGGCGGCGAAGGCGGAGCGGATCCTCGGCGATCTGTGGCGCGCTTATGCGGCCGACCCGCGCCAGCTTCCGCCGCACGTGCTGGAGCGCGCCCAGGGCGAGCCCGAAGAGCGCGCGATCGTCGATTACGTCGCCGGAATGACCGACCGCTTCGCGATGGACGAGCACGATCGGCTGTTCGACCCACACACGCACGTCTAGCGGCGCCCTGGCGGGCCGAACGATGGCGGATAGAGTTCGGTGCCTGTTGAGGATTTGCGAGGAGAGCACTTGAGACGTCGAGGCTGGGGCAACCGACGAGGCGGCGGCAACAACGGCGGCGGTACCGCCGGCAGCAGTGGAGGCGGCGCCCGGCTGCTAGAGCGACTGCGCGAGCTGCGCGGCGCCGGTCTGCGCGATCTGCAAGCGCTCGAGCGGGGCGAGGACCTCCCCGAGGGAATCGCGCTCGCCTCGGCGCGCTGGGAAGGCAATCGCCCGGTCGCGATCGTGGCGAGCCGCCGCGACGGCCTCGAGCTGCTCGGCTGGGCACGCATCGCGGCGCGGCGCGCGGGCGGCGGCCGGACTCTGCGCGAGGTGTTCATCGCTGCGCCGTTCTTCTCCGAACGCACCCGCAGCGCCGCCGCGCGCGCCGGCGAGCTCGGCCTGGTGCTGCATCTGCTCTCGCTGCCGGCGCTCGCCGATTCGGCCTCCGAGACGTTCGAGATCGACGATCATCCCGCGCGGCCGGCTCCGACCCTGTTTGGTGGCGGTGCGACGTTGCTCGCGCGCGTGCTGCGCGTGATCGAGGGCGCCGCGGCAGTCACTTCGGCCGGCGGCGTGCGGCCTGCGGGATCCGAGTATCTCGTCTTCGTGCGTGGCGAACGCGTCGCGCGCGTGGCCCCCGAGGGCGAGGGCGTCGCCGTCGCGCTGGAGCTGCCGGAGCAAAAGCAGGTCCACGTGACCGAGGCGAACTTCCCGCGCTGGGGGGTCGAGCTGCACGAGTGGCTCATCGCGCTGGCACAGGATCCGCGGCTCCTGGAAGGCGAGGCGGCGCGTCGTGACGACGAGATCGAGCGCGCCGCCGACGAGGCCCACGCCGGCGTCACCGCGCGTTGGTTGCCCTGGAATCGCGAGGGGACCGACCTGATCGACTGGGTCGGCATCGACATCGACGGCCGGCCGGTCGTCGGCGCGATCCGCGACGCGCTCGAAGTCGCCGACGTGCCCGGGCTCGTTGCCGGCTGGCATCTCCTCGATCTCGAGCGCGGCAGCTGGACGCCGGGCGCGAGCGGCGCGCCGCGGCTGTTCGTTTCCGCGCGCGAAATTTCGCCGGAAGCGCGCGCGCTGCTCGAGGAGCTCGCCGGGCCGATCGGTACGAGTGACTCCCGTCCGGTCCGGAGTGATTCGCACGTGGGCTCGAGCGAGTCGCGCAGCGCGTCCGAGACGGGTGAGCCGGCGCGCGCCGACGGGGATGGATTCGAGCGCGGAGCGCGGCGCCGCCGGCGCCGCCGGCGCGGTCGCGGCGGACGCTTGGGTCCGGACGAGGACTCGCCGCGGGTCGAAGGCGAAGCGCGCTGGGAAGGCGAGGGCGGGGCAATCGAGGCCGCCGCTCCCGAGGGAGCGCGTGCCGGCGCCGATGCCGACGGGGATCGAGAGCGCGACGAGGTCGAGTCAGAGCGCGAGCGCGAGACGAAGCGCTTCGACGCGGACGACCGCGGGGCCGCGCGCGGCTGGGAACCGGAGCGCGTGCCGGAATCGGAAGGCGCGGGAGAGCTCGGCGCGGAGCGCGAGGGCGGCGATGGCGACGAGCCGCAGCGGGACGAGTCAGCGCGCGATGAATCACAGCGCGACGAGTCCGGACGCCGCCGCGGTCGTCGCGGCCGGCGCCGGCGGGGTCGCGGTCGGTTCGGTCGCACTGAAGGCGACGACCGCCCGCCGCTCGACGAGTCACGGACCGACGCAGCGCCGGACGAGTTCGGGGCGACCGGGGAGGCGGCGCCGGAGGCGCTCGCCGAGCGCGAGGCCGCGCACGAGTCGCCGCACGCGTCCGAAGAGGATTCGGTCGAGCACGAGGTCGAGGCGACGCTCGCCGAACAGGAAGAGGAGACCGAGCGCGCTCCGGTGGTCGAGCCGGTCGAGGTCCCGCCGCCGCGAGCGCGCCGCTCACGCGCGGCGATCGTCGTGCGCGACGAGCCCGATTCGATCCTCGCGGCGCTCGTGCTCGCGCGCGACCGGCGCACGATCGTCTCGTTCCGCGTTCTGCCGCAGGAAGCGCTGATGGACTTCTTCAAGGGGCCCGCGACCGATCTCCCCGACAACGTCGACTTGCTCGTCGTGGGTTTCACGGCGCAGCCTCGGCCGAAGGAAGTGCTCGACACGGCCGAGCTCTTCCGCGGGCGGCTGCAATGGTTCGATCACCACGACTGGGCGATCGAGGACGTCGAGCGCCTGCGGGTCGCGCTGGGCCGTGACTCGATCCTGATCGCGGAGGACGCGGCGAGCCCGCTGGTGGCGGTCAGCGAAGTGACCGAGCGCCGCAGCCGCTTCACCGACAAGCTCGTCGATCTGTCCGCGCGACGCATGTCCGAAGGCGACATGCAGAAGTGGGGTTACCGTGTGATCCAACTGATTCAGCGGATGGCCGCGAATCCCGGCGAGCACCGCGCGGAGATCGTCTCGGTGCTCGCGGGCAAGCCGACGGATCTGCCCTCGGCGGTCGACGTGTACGGCCCCGAGACACAATGGGTCGAGGAGCACGACCCGCGCATCGTGCACTTCGGCGAGTACCAGCTGGCCGTCTGTCAGGTGCCGCGCAACCTCGATCCCGGCGAAGTGGGACGACGCGTGCGCCTGCGCACCGGCGCGCGCTTGTCGCTCGCGGCGCGCGAGGGCGACGACCTCGTCGTGCTCGCGTCCAACGACGAGAAGCGGCCGCTGAACGTCATGAGTCTGCTCGACGCGGTCGGCGACGAGCTCTCGTTCGTGCGTCCGAAGACCGGCGGTGACCGAGTCGGGCGCGCGCGCGTCGAGGAGCTCGACCAGCGGCCCGAGCGGATCGAGGAGCTGATCGGCGGGATCGTGCGACACCGCTCGATCCTGTATGGCTGAGCTCCGCATCAAGGAGCTGTACCGCTCCATCCAGGGCGAATCGACGTACGCCGGCTGGCCGTGCGTCTTCGTGCGCACGGCGGGCTGCGACATCCGCTGCGTGTACTGCGACGAAGCGCACGCGTTCAGCGGCGGCGAGAGGCTCACGAGCGACGAGATCCTCGAGCGCGTGGCGAAGCTCGGGACGCGACTCGTCGAAGTCACCGGCGGCGAGCCGCTGGCGCAGAAGGGCACGCCCGAGCTCGTGCGCCGCCTGCTCGAGGCGGGCTACGAAGTGCTCGTCGAGACCGGCGGCCACCACGACATCTCGGTGCTCGATCCGCGCGCGCACGCGATCGTCGACGTGAAGACACCCGGCAGCGGCATGGCCGCGCACAACGACCTCGCGAACCTCGAGCGCCTGCGCCCCGGCGACGAGGTGAAGTTCGTGCTGTGCGACCGAGCCGACTACGACTTCGCCGTCCGCGTCGTGCGCGAGCACGGTCTGGAAGCGCGCGTGCCCGTGCACTTCTCGCCGGTGCATCCGGGGCTCGAGCCGCACGAGCTCGCCCGCTGGCTGCTCGACGACGGGCTGCGCGTGCGCCTGAACCTGCAGCTACACAAGTACGTTTGGGGGGCGGACGCCAAGGGCGTCTGAGCGCGCAGCGCGCCGCGCCGCACCGACACCGAATCCTCGCACGAAGGAGAAGCGATGAAGGTTCCGCACCTGTCCTCCGACGCTACACCAGAGAGTGTCGCCGCCGCGCTCGCGGACCAGGGCGTGGTCGTCGTCGACCGACTCGTGCCTGGGTCGCTGCTAGACCGCGCGGCCGAGGAGCTCGCGCCCTGGCTCGAGCGCACGCCGTTCGGACCCGACTCGTTCAGCGGGCGCCGCACGCGCCGCACCGGCGGCCTCGTGGCGCGCTCCGCGACCTGCCGCGAGCTGATCCAACACCCGCTCGTGCTCGGCTCCGTGAAGCAAGTGCTCGCGCACTCGACCACCTTCCACCTGCATCTCACGCAGGTGATCGCGATAGGTACCGGCGAGCCTGCGCAGCCGGTGCACCGCGATCAGTGGGCGTTCGACTTCTTCCCGTTCCCGAACGGCTACGAGGTGCAGTGCAATACGCTCTGGGCGCTGACGGATTTCACGGCCGAGAACGGCGCGACGCGTGTGATTCCGGGGAGTCACCGCCACGACGACCGCCTCGAGTACAAGGAGTCCGACACCGTGCCCGCCGAGATGGCGCGCGGCTCGGTGCTCTTGTACACCGGCGCGCTCTACCACGGCGGGGGCGCGAATCACTCGAGCGCGACGCGCATCGGTCTCAACCTGACCTACGCGCGATCCTGGCTGCGCCAAGAGGAGAACCAATACCTGTCCGTGCCGCTCGACGTGGCCCGCGGGCTGCCCGACGATCTGCTGCGGCTCATCGGCTACGCGCGGGGCGCCTACGCGCTCGGCTACGTCGACGATCTGCGCGATCCGCTCGAGTTCCTGCGCGGTGAGCGGCGTAGCGACGGCTTCGGGACACTCGCCGGAGCGGAGGCGCGTGTGCGCGAGATGCTGCCGGTTCCGCCCGTCCCCACGAGGTAGACAAGCGCGCAGCCAGCGCGCGCTCACAGGAACGCGCAGCCAGCGCGCGCTCATCTGGACGGCGCTTTCATCGGTACAGCTCCCCGCCGGTCTCGCGGAACTCGCGCGATTTCTCGGCCAGGCCTTCCTTGCGCGCGACGTCCGCTTCGACGCGCTGTGCGCGGGCGTACTCGCGCAGCTGTTGCGTGATCTCCATGCTGCAAAACTTCGGGCCGCACATGGAGCAGAAGTGCGCGACCTTCGCGCCGTCGGCGGGCAA
>JBGQIB010000060.1:0-23761 GCA_041498295.1 bacterium
ACGCTCGATCTGTTCGTCGACTCACCGCTCACGATCGCGGCCGAGGTGCACGTTCCGATTCACCACGACTTGCTCTCCAAGAGCGGCGAGCTGCGCGCGATCCGCGCGGTGCACTCACACCCGCAGGCGCTGGCGCAGTGCCGCGCCTGGCTCGAGCTGAATCTCCCCAACGTCCCCCAGCAGACGACTCACTCGACCGCATTGGCCGCGGAGCTCGCCGGCCGCAACGAAGAGATCGCCGCGATCGCGAGCCCCGTCGCGGCGGAGCTCTACGGCCTGCGCGTGGTGCACTCGGGCATCGAGGACCGGGTCGACAACACGACCCGCTTCCTGGTCATCGCCGTGCGCCCGCCGCGTCGCAGCTCGCGCGACATCACGTCCATCCTGTTCTCGATCAAGCGCGATCAGGTCGGCGCGCTGTACAAGGCGCTCGAGCCGTTCTTCGAACACGCCGTGAACCTGACGCGCATCGAGTCGAGGCCGACACGCGTGCGCGCCTGGGAGTACGTCTTCTTCTGCGACTTCGAAGGCCACATCGAGGACACGAAGGTCGCGGCGGCGATCGCCGAGCTGCAGCCGCGCTGCGACTTCGTGAAGGTGCTCGGCAGTTACCCCGAAGCGGAGAGAACGCGGTGAAGCTGCGCGAGCTCGTGAACCCGCACGTGCGCGATCTGGCGCCGTACGTCCCGGGAAAGCCGGTCGAGGAGCTCGAGCGCGAGCTCGGCATCTCGGGCTCCGTGAAGCTGGCCTCGAACGAGAGCCCGATCGGGCCGTCGCGGCGCGCAGTCGAGGCGATCTTCGCCGCGGCCGAGAACCTGAACCGCTACCCCGACGATACCTGCTTCGCGCTGCGCGGCGCGCTCGCGACACACCTCGGTGTCGCGCGCGATGCGCTCTGCTTCGCCGGCGGCTCGGACGGCGTGCTCGACTTACTCGCGAAGTGCTTCCTCGCGCCCGGTGACGACGCGCTCTTCCCTTGGCCGAGCTTCGCCATGTACCCGATCATGACTCGCGGCGCGGGAGCGACTCCGGTGCAGGTGCCGCTCGACCGCGAGTACCGCGCCGACATCTCGGCGCTGCTGGCAGCAGTGACTCCGCGCACGCGCCTGCTCGTGCTCGCCAACCCGAACAATCCGACCGGCACGTCGATCGGCGCCGCGGACTTCGCGCGCCTGGTGCGCGAGCTGCCGGAGCGCGTGGTGTTGGTCGCGGACGAGGCGTACGTCGAGTTCGTGCGCCGCTCCGACTTCCCGGACTCGGTCGCGGCGCTGCGCGAGCGGGAGACACTCGTGGTGCTGCGCACGTTCTCGAAGTCGCACGCGCTCGCGGGGCTGCGCGTCGGCTACGCGATCGCGAACCCGGAGCTGATCTCGTATCTCGAGCGCGCTCGCCACCCGTTCATCGTGAACAGCCTCGCGCAGGTCGCGGCCGCGGCGGCGCTCGCGGACCGCGCGCACACGGCGCGCATCGCGAAGCTCACCCACGAGGGCATCGCGCAGATCGAAGCCGGGCTGCGCGCGCAGGGTATTCCGTTCGCGCAGACGGACGCGAACTTTCTCCTGGTCGAAGTCGGTCCCGACGCCGACGCGCTTCAGGACCGGCTGTTGAAGCACGGCGTCATCACGCGCCCGCTCGGCGGCTTCGGCCTCTCGACCCACCTGCGCGTGTCGATCGGCACGCGCGAAGAGAACGAGCGCTTCCTCACCAGCCTGGCCGCCGAGCGCAAACGTTGAGCCGCCCCGTCGTCGGGCGCTTGGCGGTCATTGGAATGGGGCTCATGGGCGGGTCGGTCGCCCTTGCCGCGCTCCAACGCGGCGCCGCGGCCGAGGTTCGAGGGGTCGACCCGGCGCTCGACAGCGCGGGGCCTGTTCCGCTGATCTCGCCGGCAGAGGCGGCCGCCTGGGCCGATTTGCTCGTGCTCGCGGTCCCGATCGATGCGATGGCAGACGTCATGCGCAGCCTGGCGCCCCATCTACGAGCGGAGACGCTGCTGACCGATCTGGCCAGCGTGAAGGCGCCGGTGGCGGAGCTGGCGCGGCGCCATCTGCCACGGCCCGATCAGGTCGTCGGTGCACACCCCATGACAGGCAGCCACGCGCTGGGCTTTGCGGCCGCGGATCCCGAGTTGTTTGCCGGCGCGCCGTGCATCCTGGCCCTCTCCGGCGGCGAGGCCCCTTATGTGGTGGACCGGATTGAGGAATTCTGGCAGTGTCTCGGTGCCTTCACGGTTCGGAAGTCGCCCGAGGAGCACGACGCCATCGCAGCCGCGCTCTCGCACCTACCTCATGTGGTCGCGTTCGCGTACGCAATGGGGCTCCCGGGAGACGAGAGACTCGAGCTAGCGGGACCGGGACTGCGCGATTTCATCCGCATCGCGCGATCCAACCCCAAGCTCTGGTGCGAGATTTTGCTCATGAATCGCAAGTGCGTCGCCGAAGAAGCAGCGCGCTTCACGAAGAACCTGGGGGCAATCCTAGAGGCATTGGAACGCGCGGATCGACCGGAGCTCGAGCGGGTGCTCGAGGAAGGTCGGGCGAGCGTGAACGAACTCGACCGACGACAGCGAACGAAACCGACAGGAGAACGACGCAAGTAATGTCAGCCCAAGCGCAAACCCCCGCCGAAGAGACCTTCGCAGAGCTCTTCGAGAGCAGTCAGTCACTCGTGAAGGAAGGGCAGGTCGTCATCGGCACCGTGCTCTCCGTGGATTCGGAACACGTCCTCGTCGACGTGGGCTGCAAATCCGAAGGCATGATCGCCACCTGGGAATTCGCCGACGATGACGGCATCGCGCGCATCGAGGTCGGCCAGAAGGTGGACGTGCTCGTCGAGCAGTCCGAGAACGACGACGGCGTCATCGTCCTCTCCAAGGAGAAGGCGGACAGACTGCGCGTTTGGGATCACCTGCAGAGCGCATACGACAACTCGGAAGTCGTTGAAGGCGTGATCAACGGGCGCGTGAAGGGTGGTCTCTCGGTGAACCTGAAGGGCGTGAAGGCGTTCCTGCCCGGATCGCAGGTCGACCTCCGCCCCGTGCGCAACCTCGACCGCATGATCGGCGAGCCGCACAAGTTCAAGATCATCAAGTTCAACAAGCGCCGCGGAAACATCGTGTTGTCGCGCCGCGCGCTGCTCGAGACGGAGCGCCAGTCACTGCGCCAGAAGACGCTCGAGATCCTGAAGGAAGGCCTCGTCGTCGAGGGCATCGTCAAGAACATCACCGACTACGGTGCGTTCATCGATCTCGGCGGCATCGACGGGCTGCTGCACATCACGGACATGTCGTGGGGCCGCATCTCGCATCCGTCCGAAGTCTTCCAGGTCGGCGATCAGGTCCGGGTTCGCGTGTTGAAGTTCGATCCCGAGACCGAGCGCGTCTCGCTGGGCCTGAAGCAGACGCAGCCGGATCCGTGGATCTCGATCGGCGATCGCTATCCGATCGGCCTGCGCATCCGCGGCAAGGTCGTGTCGCTGGCGGACTACGGCGCGTTCGTGGAGCTCGAGCCGGGCATCGAGGGCTTGATCCACATCTCGGAGATGAGCTGGACCAAGCGCGTGAAGCACCCGTCGAAGGTGGTCGCGATCGGTGACGAGGTCGACGTACTCGTGCTCGAAGTCGATCCGCAGAACCGCAAGATCTCGCTCGGCATGAAGCAGACCGAGCCCAACCCGTGGTCGCTGCTCGAGGAGCGCTACCCGATGGGCACGAAGGTGCACGGCGTCGTGCGCAACGTGACCAACTTCGGCGTCTTCGTTGGCATCGAGGACGGGATCGACGGCCTGATCCACGTCTCGGACATCTCGTGGACCCAGAAGATCCGCGACCCGAAGGAGCTGTTCAAGAAGGGCGACGAGCTCGAGGCGATGGTCCTCAAGGTCGACACGGAGAGCGAGAAGTTCTCCCTCGGCCTGAAGCAGCTCCAGCCGAATCCCTGGGACGAGGTGCCGCGCAAGTATCCGGTCGGCTCCAAGATCAAGGGCAAGGTCACGAGCATCGCCGACTTCGGCGTGTTCGTGGAAGTGGAAGAGGGCATCGAGGGCTTGGTGTACGCGTCCGAAGTCGGCCGCAACGTCGAGAATCTCGCCGACGTATGCAAAGTCGGCGACGAGGTGGAAGCCCTCGTGGTTCGCGTAGACGCGTCCGAGCAGAAGATCGCCCTGTCGATGCGCGCGATTGCGGAGCGCGAGGAACGCGCAGCGATCAAGCGCGTCGCCTCCCAATCGGGCACGCAGAAGGCGACGCTCGGTGACCTGTTCTCGTCCGACGCCCTCTCGAAGCTGCGCGGAGGCGGCTCCAGCGGCACGAGCGGCGAGGACACGTGAGCGCAAAACCTTAGTACGGAGAAACGCGGGTGGGGGACCTCTCCGGAATGACCAAGAGTGACCTGATCGAGCGTGTCGCGGTCAAAGTTCCGCACATCTCGAAAAAGGACACAGAGACCGTCGTCAACACGATCTTCGACTGCATGACCGAGTCACTGCGCAAGGGTGACCGCATCGAGATCCGTGGCTTCGGGAGCTTCCAGGTCAAAGTGCGCGAAGCGCGCGAAGGCCGGAACCCGAAGACCGGCGAGGAAGTGAAGATTCCCGCGAAGCGGACGCCGTTCTTCAAGGTCGGCAAAGAGCTGAAAGAGCGGATCGAGGCGAAGCGGAAGCAGGAAGTCGGGAGCGCCGGCGCGCGACCCAGCGCCGGCGCGGGCCCTCGCACCTGAGGCCGTACCCGACGTGAGCGCAGCCGACACCGACGAGCGTCGGCCGCTCTGGGCGCCGTGGCGCGTCGAGTACATCGAGGCGGCTCGCGGGGCGCAGCGCTGCATCTTCTGCGAGCCCGATCCGCCCGTGGTCGATCGCGCGCGTCTGATACTGCACCGCGGGCGCGGAGTCTTCGTGCTCCTCAATCGCTTCCCGTACGCGCCGGGCCACCTGATGGTCGCCCCGTTCGCGCACCGCGCACGCATCGACGAGCTCGACGCGTCCACGCAGGCCGAGCTGATGTCGCTCTTGGGGCGCTCCGCACGGATTCTCGAGACGACTTACAATTGCGACGGCCTGAACGTGGGCGCGAACCTCGGCGCCGCCGCGGGCGCGGGCTTCGCCGATCACGTCCATTTCCACCTCGTGCCGCGCTGGAGAGGCGACGTGAACTTCATGACGACCGTCGGGGAGACTCGCGTGATTCCGACTCACATCGAGCGTAGCTTCGACGAGCTCCTGCCGGCGTTCGCGGCGGAGGTGAAGCGGTGAGAGCCTGGGGAACGCTGGTCGTTGGCGCGCTCTTGGCCGCCCTCGTCGTGACGCTCGTGTTGCGCAACGGGCAGGAGGTCAGCGTCGATCTCCTGGTCATGACCTGGCCGACGAAGCTCTGGGGCGCGTTGGTGGCCTCGGCGATCATCGGGGCGGGGGCGACGGCGAGCTTTCTGCTGTGGCCGATGGCGCGTCTGAACCTGCGCGCGCGGAGACACCAGAAGCGCATCGCCGAGCTGGAGCAGGAGGTGCACGGTCTGCGCACCCTCCCGATCGCGAACGACACCGTGAACTCGTCGAGCGCGAAGAAGGTCTAGCTTGCGCGACTGGCTGCGGCGTCGGCGGGCGACCAAGAGCGCCCCCGACCGCTCACCGACGGCGCAGCTGCGCAGCGCCCTCCACTTGGTGCTCGCCGGCGATCTCTCCGCCGCCGAAGCGGCGCTCGCCGAAGCGGCGCGCGTCGACTCCTCGTCGTCGGACGTGTATCTCGCGCTCGCGAATCTCTATCGGCTGCGCGGCGACATCGGCCGCGCGATTCAGATTCACCAGAACCTGCTGCTGCGCCCGGACATCGCCGAAGAGCTGCGCCGCGAAGCGCTGCTCGGGCTCGCGCTCGACTTCCGTGCAGGTGGCTTTCTGAAGCGCTCCGCAGCGTCGTTCCAGGACCTGCTGCAGCTCGAGCCCGAGAACTTGCAGGCGCTGCGCGCGCTCGAGCGCATCCGCATCGAGAGCGGTGACTGGGAAGGCGCGGTCGAGATTCGCAACCGGATCGGCGCGCGGGACCCGGCCACGCCCAAGATCCTCGCGCATCTCTGGACGGGTCACGGACGCGCGCGCGCGGCGCGTGGCGTCGAGGCGGAGGCGCGGCGCGCGTTCAAGCGAGCGATCGGGCAAGATCCCGACTGCGCGGAGGCGTATCTCGCGCTCGGCGATCAGCGTTTGCGCGAGGCCAGCGTGAAGAAGGCGGCCGGCCTGTTTCGGCGCGCGCTGGGCCTGCATCCCGCGATCGGGCGGCTCGTGTACCCACGGCTCTGGGAAGCGCACGGCAAGCTCGCGGACCTGGCTGGCCTCGAGAGCATCCTGCGCGAGCGCACCGAAGCCGAGCCCGACGACGCCGACGCGGCGCTCTGGCTCGCGCGCGCGATCGCGGCGCAGTCACGGCCAGACCAAGCGCTCGCGCTGCTGCGGCGCCTCTTGGATCGCGACCCGGCGGAGCTCGCGGTGCACGCGGAGATCGGTCGCGTCCTACTCCACGAGAGCCGCGATGCGGATGCGAAGAAAGCGTTCGAAGAGCTGCTCGAACGCTTGCCGACGGAGCCGCACCGGCTCGCGTGTCGCGGCTGCGGCGCGCAAGACATCACGCTCCACTTCCGTTGCCCGCAGTGCGGAGAGTGGGACAGCTTCAACTGACCGAGGCGCGCAGCGCTCCGGCCACGCTGTTCGCGAGGCTCGTGGCGGTGAACGGCTTCTGGACGAAGGCCACGATTCCCTGGGCCTCGAGTCGCCGCAGCGCCTGGTCCGCCGCGTAGCCGCTGGTCAAGAGCACGGGAGTCTTGCCGGCCAGCTCGCGCAGCTCGGCGAGCACGAGCTCGCCCGACTCACTGCCCAGCGTGAGATCGAGCACGATCGCCGAGATCTTCGCGCCGTGCGCGCGAAGCTGAGCGACCGCTTCACCGCGATCCGCGGCGAGCAGCACGGAATAGCCCACTCCCTCCAGCACGCGCCGCGCGACTTCGCGCACGCCCCGCTCGTCGTCGACGACCAGGATCGCGCCTTCGCCTCGCGCCGCTACCGGCTTCGCTGCCGCGACGCGCGCGTTCTGCGCCGCCGGCCCGTGCGCCGCCGCGGGCAGCAGCACCCGCATGCGCGTGCCGCGTCCGGCGCTGCTGTCGACGTTCACGCTGCCGCGGTGCGCGCGCACGATGCCGTGCGCGACCGCGAGCCCGAGCCCGCGACCCGCGCCCTTGGTGGTGAAGAACGGGTCAAAGATGCGGGCCAGCGCGCCGCCATCGACCCCACAGCCGCTGTCGGCGACCTCGAGCGAGAGCCACGGAGTCTCGTCGCCCTCCGCGCCTACGGTCGGAGTGACTCGCACGGTGACGAGCCCACCCTCGGGCGGGAGCGCTTCGCAGGCGTTCGTCACCAGATTCATCAGCACCTGGCGGAGTTGCGTCGCGTCGCCATCGACGTAGGCCGGATCGAGCGGCGCGGACCAGTCGATCTTCGCGCGCGCCGGAAGTGAGTGCCGCAGGAGCTCGAGCGTATCGTCGACGATGGCGCGCAGGTCGACGCGCTCGCAGTCGATCCGCTCGCGGCCGGCGAACGCGAGGATCTGGCGCACCAGACCGGCGGCGCGCTCGCCCGCGCGCTGCACCTCGACGAGACACTCGTGCAGACGCGGATCCCCGACCGGCCGCTGCAGCGCGAGCTCCGCGTTGCCGAGGATCCCGACCAGCAGGTTGTTGAAGTCGTGCGCAACCCCGCCCGCGAGCAAACCCAGACTCTCCAGCCGCTGTGACTCGCGCAGCCGTGCCTCGAGCTCCGCGCGCTCTTCCGCGAAGCGGCGCCGCTGCGTGACATCGGCGACGACTCCGACCGCGAGTCCCGGGCGCTCCGGCATGGCCTGCCCGCGCATCAACACCCAGCGTGTCTCGGCGCCGGCGCGCGGGGCGAGTCGGAACTCGAGCTCGAACGACTCACCGCGCTGCGAGCGCTCGGTCGCGAGGCGGTGCGCGGCTGCGAGGTCTTCCGGATGCACCAGCATCGAGACGGCTTCGGTGGTCGCCGGCATCGCCTCGCCGTCGCGCAGCCCGAAGATGCGCGCGGCGTTCGCCGACCAGCTCACGAGCCTGCGCCGCGCGTCCCACTCCCAGGTGCACATCTGCGCGCCTTCGAGCGCCAGCCGCAGGCGCGCTTCGCTCTCGGCGAGCGCTTGCTCGGAAGCGCGCTTGTCAGAGAGATCCGTCAACGTGCCGACCCAACCCGAAAATGCGCCTGCGGCGTCGTACTCCGGCATCGCCTGATTCAGCACCCAGCGCACCTCCCCGTCGGGGCGCACGATCCGCTGCTCGAGTCGCAGCGGCCCGCCCTCGGCGAGCGCCTTGCGCGCGAGCTCGAGAATTCTGCCGTCGTCCTCGGGGTGGAGTGGACGAGCTGCGGGGTTCGCCATCGCGGTCTCGATCGGGATTCCGGTGAGCTCGGACCAACGCTCGTTCAGGTAGACGTGACGGCCCTTCTTGTCGATGCGGAACACCCCGACGGGCACCGCGCGCGCGAGACTCTGCAAGCGCTTCTCGCTCTCGCGCAGTGCCTCGAGCATGCGCTGCTCTTCAGTCACGTCGCGAGTCACCATCACGACCCTGCGCCCGCCGTCGGGCGCTTCGAAGCGACGCCCGTGCATTTGCAGCCAGCGGTATTCTCCGTCGGCGTGGCGGATGCGCTGGAGGATCTCGGGCGCAGCCGGGAACTCGCCCGTGGCCAGGAGCGCCCATACGCGCTGAAGATCGTCGGGATGCGTGAGTGTGTGGACGATCTTCGAGAGCTCGTTCGTCCAGCGCTCGGGCGAGTAACCGAGCACGCGCTCGATGCTCGGACTCACGTAGATCAGCTCGCCGGCCGCGGTGTACTCACTGATGATGTCGGAGGAGTTCTCCGCGAGCCGTCGGTAGCCCGCCTCGCTCTCGCGCAGCTGCGCCGCGGCGCGGCGGCGCGCGCTGCGGTCGCGGCCTTGGATGAGCATCGCGTCGCTCCCCCGGTAGCGGATCGGCGCGAGCCAGATCTCGACATCGAGAACGCGCCCGTCGGAGGAGACGAGGCGCACCTCGAGAAACGGCACCGCCTCGCGCCGCGTGCGCACGCGCTCGGCCGCTTCGCGCGCATTCGCGAGGTCGTCGGGATGCACGAAGTCGTAGATCGATCGGCCGCGGATCTCCGCGTTCGTCGCGATGCCGAGCAGGCCCAGGGTCGTCCGGTTGGCGTACGCGACGCGTTCCTCGACCGCGATTCCGATCAGGTTCGGAGTGGTCTCGAGCAGGTCCCTGAGCCCGCTCGGATCTGCGCTCAGGCCCGAGACGCGCCGTATCAGGCGCTGCACGCCGCGGAGCATTCGTGATCCCTCGGGCCCGTTGTGGCTGGGCGCGATCGTATCACCGCGCGCGCAGCGATCCGATGCATTTCGCCGGGAGACACGGGATGGAAGCTTCCGCGCTCATGAGTTCGGTGGCGCGGATCGCAGGCGTCTGCTGGGTCGGGGCCGCGATCTCATTCTGGCTCGCGTGGTTCCTGATGCCGTTGCCGGGAACCACGGACGCGGGGTTCATCCTCGCAGAGGTCGGGGCGACGTCCGGGCGGGTCTTCTGGTCGGTCGCCTTTCAGCTGATCTCCTCGGCGCTGTTCGCGCCCGCGCTGCTCGGGCTGGTTTCGGTGTCTCCGAGACGCGGCGCTGGCCTGGGATTCGCGGCCGCATCGCTCGTCGGCGTCGGGGTCACAGGCCTCGCCGCCGACGCGATCTACCACCTCGTGGCGTACGAGATGTCTCTGCCGGGAGTCACGCGCGACGCGATGCTGCCCATGATGGAGCGCTTTCAGTCGGCCGACCTCGTCTTCGTCGCGCCGCAGCTCCTGGCGCTCTTGGGCGGTGTGGGCTTGCTCGGCTGGAGCGCCGCGCGCGCGGGCGTCGCATCGCACTGGGTTCCGCGTCTGCTCGGGCTGGCGCTCGGCGTCGCGCTCGTGGGGGCCGCGGCGCTGCGCGCCGGAGGCGGCGCGGGGCGGCTCGCGCTCGCGCTCAGCGTGCTCGCGCTCTTCTCGCTCTCGCTCGCCGAGCTGGGCAGAGGTCTCTGGCGCGCTAGATCGTGATCTGCATGCCGAGCTCGACGGCCCGGCCCGGTGGAATGCCGAAGTAGCCGGCGGCCGGCTGCGCCGTGTAGTGCAGCACCGCGAACAAGCGTTTGCGCCAGCCCGCGAGGTCGCGCTTTCCCGAAGCGAGCACCGTGACTCGACCCAGAAAGAAACTCGCGGTCTCGACGCTGACGGGAACGCCGGTCGCGGCGATCTGGCGCACGATCTCCGAGATCGTCGGCGTCTGCGAGAAGCCGAAGCGCGCAGTCACTCGCACGAACCCCTCGCCGAGAAATTCGACCCGCACGCGGTCGTTGCGCGGCACCGACGGCACGTGCTCGGTCGTGATGGACAACAGCACGATTCGCTCGTGCAACACCTTCGAGTGTTTGAAGTGATGGCCCAGCGCGAGCGGCAGACCGTCCGGGTAGCCCGACATGAACACCGCCGTACCGGGGACGCGCAGTGGCTTCTCGCGCCCGACGTCGGCGATGAACGCGGTGAGCGGCAGAGTCACATCGTTCAAATGGCGGTTGAGTAGGTCGGTGCCGCGCTTCCAGGTCGTCATGATGATGAACAGCACGAGGCCGACGGAGAGGGGGAACAGACCCCCATGAGGTGTCTTGGGCAGGTTCGCGCCGAACAGCGCCAGATCGACGATCAAGAACAGTGCGCCGAGCGCGAGCGCGACGGGGGCGCCGTAGCGGCGGATCGCGACCGGCACGAACAGGAACGTGGTGACCGCCATCGTGCCGGTGACTGCGATGCCGTACGCCGACGCGAGTCCCGACGAGCCGCGGAACTCGAGCACGAGAAAGATGCAGGAGAGCATCAGCGCCCAGTTCACCGCCGGCACGTAGATCTGCCCCTCCTGCCGGGTCGACGTGTGAATGATCTGCATGCGCGGCAGATAGCCGAGCTGGATCGCTTGCGCGGTGAGCGAGTACGAGCCGGAGATCACCGCCTGCGAAGCGACGATCGTCGCGAGCGTCGCGAGCCCGACCATCGGCAGCACGCCCCAGCTCGGCAGCATCGTGAAGAAGGGATTCTCGACTCCCCCCGCGCCGACGTGGAGCAGGTATGCGCCCTGGCCGAAGTAGGAAAGCAAGAGCGAGGGAAACACGACGCTGTACCAGGCGAGCACGATCGGCGCGCGGCCGAAGTGACCCAGATCTGCATAGAGCGCCTCCGCGCCAGTGACACACAGCACCACCGCACCGAGGATGAAAAAGCCCGGGCCCGACGAGCTCGTGAGCAGCCGGAGCGCATGCGCGGGATTCACGGCCTCCAGGACCTGCGGCTCGCGCAAGATCCACGGGACCGAGAACGCGGCGATGGCGGCGAACCAAGCCAGCGAGATCGGTCCGAACCACGCGCCGATGCGCGTCGTCCCACCGCGCTGCACGAGGAACAGCCCGATCAAGATGACCAGCGCCGTCGGCCAAATGAGCGGCGAGGTGCCGGGCACGGCGACGTCGATGCCCTCGACCGCGGAGAGCACGGAGATCGCCGGCGTGATCATCCCGTCGCCGTACAAGAGTGCGGTTCCGACGAGCGCGACGAGGTAGGCGACGGTGCGGAAGCGGGTCGCGGAGCCATAGTTGCGCTGGACCAGCGCAAGCAGCGCGAGCACGCCGCCCTCGCCGTTGTTGTCGGCGCGCATCACGAACGTCAGATACTTCATGACCACGACCAGGATCAGCACCCAGAACACGAGCGACAGCACGCCGAGCACATTCTCGTGATTCGGGACCGCGCCGTGGGTACCGGCGAAACACTCGCGCAGCGCGTAGAGCGGCGAGGTGCCGATGTCGCCGTAGACCACGCCGATCGCGCCCAGGGTCAAGCGACGGAGTGTCAGCGCTGGCCCGGATCCGTCCGACACCCCATGCTGCACGGCGCGTTCGGATAGCACGTTCGCGCGCGATGCGCAGTGGACTGTCCCGACGATCCGCGGCTTCGCGCGTTTGACCCGCGGCGCGGCGCGCGGCGAGAATCGCCGCGAGGGAGACGGCTCATGAGCGACGCAACACGCCCGCCGGACATTCTGACCCTGCACGCCAAGAGCTCGCCGCAGAAGCTCGCCGTGGTTCACGATCGGCCGGACGGCGGGGTCCTGCGCTGGAGCTTCGCGGAGCTCGAGGCCGAGGCCAATCGGCTCGCGAACGGGCTGCTCGCGCTCGGTCTGCGCCGCGGCGAGAAGCTGGTCTGGTGCGGGCAGAACTCGCCCGGAGTGGTCCGCGTGGTGCACGCGGCGCGCAAGCTCGGCGTGGTCGCGGTGCCGCTGAACTACCGGTTGTCGCCCGAGGAAGCGCAGTACGTGGTCGACAACTCAGACGCCGTGATGATCTACGTCGACGCGGAGTACGCGCCGCTCTTCGCGAAGATTCGGAGCGAGATTCCGAAGGTGCGCGAGATCGTCGTGTACGACGGCGCCGCGCCCGCCGGCATGCGCGACGGCGATGCGCTCGTCGCCGCCGCGAGCGCTGACGACCCGATCGTGAGCGGCTCGGCCGAAGCGGCGCAGACGATGATTTACACCTCGGGCACGACCGGAAAGCCCAAAGGTGCGGTGCGCGGCGCCGCGCCCGCGGCGCAGTCGGCCGCGCTCCTGCAGCTCATCGGCTACCAGCTCGACGACGTCTATCTCACTACCGGTCCGCTGTATCACTCGGGCCCGGGCGGCTTCATGGCCGTCGCCCACGGGCTCGGCAACACGGTCGTCTTGCAGAAGAAGTTCGACGCCGAGGACTGGCTGCGGCTGGTCGAGAAGTACCGCGTGACGACGACGTTCTCGGCGCCGACGCCGGTGCGGCTGATCTGCAATCTCCCGGCCGCGACCAAGGCGAAGTACGACAAGACCGCCATGCGCCGCTTCATCGCGAACGCGGCGCCTTGGTCGTTCGCGCTGAAGCAGATGTATCTCGCCGATTTTCCCGGCGACTCACTCTTCGAGATCTACGGCTCGACGGAGCTCGGCGTCAACACGGTCCTGCGGCCCGAGGATCAGCTGCGCAAGCCCGGCTCCTGCGGGAAGCCAGCCCCCCTCGTCGAGATCAAGCTCTTCGACGACGAGGGCAAGGAAGTCACGGAGCCGCGCGTGCCCGGCGAGCTCGCGGTGCGCAGCCCCGGCGTCTTCGACACGTATCACAAGGCGCGCGAGAAATTCGAGGAGGACAAGCGCGGCGACTACCACACGGTCGGCGACGTCGCGTACTTCGACGAGGAAGGCTTCTACTACATCTGCGACCGCAAGAAGGACATGATCATCTCGGGCGGCGTGAACATCTATCCAGCCGAGATCGAGGCCGTGCTCGACGCGCACCCGAGGGTTCTCGACGTCGCCGTGATCGGCATCCCCAACGAGGAGTGGGGCGAGAGCGTGCACGCGGTCATCGTACGCTTGCCGGAGGTGTCACTCGGCGAGGCGGACATCCTCGCGTACGGGCGCGAGCACCTCGCGGGCTACAAGATCCCGCGCTCCGTCTCGTTCGCCGAGGAGATCCCGCGCAACGCGTCCGGCAAGATCCTCAAGAAGGTTCTCCGTGAACCGTTCTGGAAGGGCCGCGACACGCGCGTCTAGCTGGCGCCGCGCGCCCGTTCCCGACCAAGCTCGAGCTCGTCACGCTCCCGGTGGCGAGGGGGTTCGCCAGGAGCTCAGTGCGCCTTGAACGCGGCGATCACCTCGGGTGGGGCCTGGACGAGCTCGATCAAGACGCCTTCGCCGGAAGCCGGCGACTCGGGGCTGCCCTTGGGGTGGATGAAGCAAACCTCGAAGCCCGCCGCGCCCTTGCGAATCCCACCGGGCGTGAAGCGCATGCCCTGTTTCTCGAGCCACGCGACGGCGGCGCGCAGGTCGTCGACCCACAGGCCCACGTGGTTCAGAGCGGGGTCGTGCACGCGCGGGCGCTTTTCCGCGTCGATCGGTTGCATCAGATCAACCTCGACCGCGAGCGGCCCCGAGCCGGCGCGTGCGATGTCTTCGTCGACGTTCTCGCTCTCGCTCCGGTACGTGCCGGACTGCGTTAGTCCGAGCAGGTCGATCCAGAGGCGGCGCAGCGCCTCCTTGTCGGTGGACCCGACCGCGATCTGCTGCAACCCCAACACGTGAAACGGACGCGCGCCAGACACGACTTCTCCTTGCTTTAGACGCGCGCCATGCTACTCGCCCGCGCGCGGCGTTTCGAGCCGCGTAGGCGCTCTGCCGCGTCGCGAAGCAGCGCCTCGGTGGCATCCCAACCGAGGCAGGCGTCGGTGAGCGAGACACCGTACGCCGGCGCGGTGCCCGCGCGGAGACTCTGTCGACCCGCTGCGAGGTGACTCTCGAGCATCGCGCCGAGCAGCGGTGTCTCGGGCTCCTCGAACTGCGCGAGCACGGCGCGCAGCACCGCGGGCTGTTGCTCGGGATCCTTTCCGGAGTTTCCGTGCGAGCAGTCGACCAGGATCGGGCGCGCCAGCGCTAGCGGCGCGACGAGCTCCGCCGCGCGCGCGACGTCGGCGGGCGCGAAGTTCGGTCCGCCCGTACCGCCGCGCAGCACCAAATGAACGTCCGCGTTGCCGCTCGTCTCGATGCGGACGAAGCCGCCGTTCGCGCCCACGCCGAGGTGACGGTGGGGGCTGCGCGCGGCGACGAGCGCGTCGACCGCGGGCGCGAGCTCGCCCGAGGTCGGATTCTTGATGCCGACGGGCAGCGGCAGACCGCTGGCCATCTCGCGGTGGATCTGACTCTCCGAGGTGCGCGCGCCGATGCACGCCCAGGCGAGCAGATCGGCGATGTAGTGGCGCACGATCGGGTCGAGAATCTCGCTCGCGCACGGGACGCCGAGCTCGTTCACCGCACACAGGATCTCGCGAGCGCGCGCGACGCCGAGCGCGAGGTCACTGCTTCCGTCGAGGCGCGGGTCGTTGATGAGTCCCTTCCAGCCGAGCGCGCTGCGCGGCTTCTCGAAGTACGTGCGCATGACGAGCGTGAGCACGTCGCCGAGCTCGCGCGCCAGCCGCGCGAGGCCGCGCGCGTAGTCCAGCGCGGCTCCGGCGTCGTGGATCGAGCACGGCCCCACGATCGCGACGAAGCGGGGATCCTTGCCGTGAAGCGCGTCGCGCAGCGCAGCGCGACCGCGCTCGACGCTGGCAGTGGCCGTCGGGCTGCGCGGCAGGCGCGCGGCGAGAGCGGCGGGCGAGGGCAGCTCGCTCGCGACCTCTGCATTCTCGGTGTGCATGGCATCTCCCTTGGCTGCGGGCAAAAAAAAACCCCGAGAGGTTCTCTCGGGGCTCCGCGGTTCGGCTCGGTTCGTGCGCTAGGCGCTCGTGCCTGCTCCCTCGGCCCCGATCTCGGGCCAAAAGTAGAAGCCGTAGTAGGCGCTGTGCGGCGAGCTCACGCGGGTGCTTGTACCGCACCGCGCGGCGGCACGTCAATCTGGAGCCACGGTAGACTGACCGCGTGGAGTCGCCGCGCAGCGAGACGCCGATGATGCGCCAGTACCGCGAGCTGAAGCGGCGCGCCGGCGACGCGCTGCTGTTCTTCCGCATGGGCGACTTCTACGAGCTCTTCGAGGCGGACGCCGAGCGCGCGTCCGCGTTGCTCGATCTGATGCTGACGTCGCGCGAGCGCGACTCACCCGCGCCCGTGCCGATGTGCGGCGTGCCGTTCCATGCGCTCGAGGGCTACGTCCGGCGCTGCCTCGCCGCCGGAATCTCGGTCGCGATCGCGGAGCAGACCGAGGATCCGAAGAGCGCGAAGGGACTGGTGCGGCGCGAGATCACCGAGGTGGTGACCCCCGGGCTCGTCGCGAACGCGGACCGACTGGAAGGCGCCGCCGCGAACTATCTCGCGGCGGTGCTCAGCGACGGCGGCCGACACGGAATTGCGTACCTCGACCTGTCGACTGGCGAGTTCGCGGCGACTGAGATCGAGAGACGCGAGGGATTCCTGGCGGAGCTCGATCGACTCGCGCCCCGCGAGCTCCTCGCGCGCGACGCGGAGAAGGACCTGCCGAGCGGGCCCGCGGTGCGGCGCGTCGGAGACGCGGACTTCGATCCGCGCGCGGTCGCGGAGCGGGTCGGATTCCTGCCTCACGGGCTCGAGCGCGACGAGCGCTCGAACGATGCGCGCGCGGCCGCAGCGCTGGTCGCGGCGGTCGCGGAGCTTCAGCCCGCCGCGCTCGCGCAACTCGGCGCGCTGCGCCGCTACCGCGCGAGCGAGCACCTCTTGCTGGACCGCTCGACGCGCCGACATCTCGAGCTGTTCCAGAACCTGCGCGACGGCGGCAGCGAGGGCACGCTTTTCGCCACCGTGGACGCGACGCGCACGCCGCTCGGCCGGCGCCGGCTCGCGGCCTGGCTCGGCGAGCCGCTGCTCGCTCCAGCGGCGATCGCCGCGCGGCAGGATCGGGTCGCGGCGTGGCTCGAGCCGGACAGTCGGCGCGCGGCGCTGCGGGATGCGCTGCGCCGCGTGGGCGACCTCGAGCGCGCGGCCACGCGCGCGCTGCTTCCGAGCGGCGGGCCGCGCGAGCTGGCGCAGCTGCGCGCCTGCCTGCGCGGCGTCGCCGAAGTCGCGCTCGTGACAGCGCTCGGGGACGAGCTCGCGAGTCTCTGCACTGATCTCGCGCGCGTGCTCGTCGACGAGCCGTCGCCCGCGCCGCGCGGCGAGCCGCACACGGGCTACGTGCGCGACGGCGTCGACGCGGAGCTCGACCAGATCCGGCGCGAATCCGTCGAAGGCGAGGCGTTCTTCGCGGGTCTCGAGGCGCGCGAGCGCGCGCGCACGGGGATTCCCGCGCTGAAGGTCCGCTACAACCGCGTCTTCGGCTGGGCGATCGAGGTGACCAAGGCGCGCTTGTCTCTCGTCCCTCCCGAGTATCGCCGCAAGCAGACGACCGCCGGCGGCGAGCGCTACACGACCGAAGAGCTCGAGCGCTGGGAGGGAGTCACTCTGCGCGCGCGCGAGCGTGCCGCCAGCGCCGAGGCGCGCGTGCTGGAGGAGCTGCGCGCGCGTCTGGGCGGCGAGGGCGAGCGCATGCGCGTCACCGCGTCCGAGATCGCAGAGCTCGACACCGCGCAGTCACTCGCCCACGTCGCGCGCGAACGCGGCTGGGTGCGGCCCGAAGTCGACGACTCACTCGCGCTCGAGATCGAAGCCGGCCGACACCCGGTCGTCGAGCGCAGCGCGCGCGACGGCTTCGTGCCGAACGACGTCGCGCTCGGGGAGGAGACGCGCTTCGTGATCCTGACGGGTCCCAACATGGCCGGGAAGTCGACCTTGCTGCGCCAGGTGGGGCTGATCGCGTTGCTCGCCCAAGCGGGCTCCTTCGTGCCCGCCAAGCGCGCGCGCATCGGCGCGGCGGATCGGATCTTCACGCGCGTCGGCGCGTCCGACTCCCTGGCCACCGGCGAGAGCACCTTCATGGTGGAGATGCGCGAGACCGCCGCGATCGTGCGCGAGGGCACCGAGCGGAGCCTGGTCCTGCTGGACGAGATCGGGCGCGGAACCTCGACTTTCGATGGACTTTCGATCGCCTGGGCCGTCGCGGAATACCTTCACGACACGCCGGGGTTGCGGCCTCGCGTCTTGTTCGCGACCCACTACCACGAGCTAGCGGATCTGGCGCGAACGAAGTCGGCGGTTCGGAACTTCCACTTCAGCTGTGCCGAGCGGGACGGGGAGATCTTGTTCCTGCGACGCATGGAGCCCGGAGCCGCGAGCCGAAGCTACGGAATCGAGGTGGCGCGTGCGGCCGGTCTCCCCCCCAAGGTCATTCGGCGTGCGCGCGAAGTGCTCCGGAATCTGGAGGGGGGGGAGTTCGATGAACGCGGAGTCCCGCGGTTGGCGCAGGGCGCCAGCACAAACGCCGAGCCCGCTCAGCTCGGGCTGTTCGCGCCTCCACCCGACCCGCTGCGCGAAGCTCTGCGCCAACTCGAGCCCGAACGCATGACGCCGATCGAGGCGCTGGTCGAGCTCGAGCGCTTGAAGCGCCTGCTTGCGAGCGAGTCGTGAAACCGTTTGGTGTCGTCGGGGTCGCCTTGTTCGCGCTGGTCTCACTCGGCGCGGGAGTTCGGCCGGCGGGGCTCGACGACGTGCGCGCGATCTCGATCGCGGACGAGCCGACGCTGACTCGGGTCGTGATCGAGCTGTCGGCGAAGGCCGACTTCGAGAGCCACGTGCTCGCGAATCCGGCGCGCCTGTACATCGACGTCGACGGAACCTGGCTCGACGCACCCGTCGGGTCGCCGCAGCCGGGCGGCGTGGGCTCGGCCTTGCGCGTCGTGCGCGGCGGACAGAACACCCTGACTCGCTCGCGCATCGTCCTCGAGCTGACACGCGGCGGTGTCGCACCGAAGGTCTACGTGCTCGAGCAGCCGTTCCGCATCGTCGCGGAGCTGCCGAAGTCCGCGCGCGCCTCCGAGCCCGCGCCGGCGCCGCTGCCCGGCGCCAAGATAGACGTCGCGGCCGCGGGCCCTCGAGTCGTGCAGAAGACCCCAGCACCTGCGCCGGTGTTGGAGGCGCAGCCGGACTGGGATCAGCGCGCGGTGCGGCGCATCGTGATCGACGCCGGCCACGGTGGCAAGGACCCCGGCGCACTCGGCGCGCAGCAGATGCGCGAGGCAAACGTCGTACTCGCGATCTCGCGCGAGCTGCGGCGCGAGCTGGCGGTGCGCGGCTTCGAGGTCGTGATGACCCGCGATGGCGACGTCTTCCTGCCGCTCGGCGAGCGCACCGACATCGCGAATCAGCGCGACGCGGATCTGTTCCTCTCGATCCACGCGAACGCGGCCAAGAGCAAGAAGCTCGCGGGGGTGGAGACGTATCTCCTCGACACGCGCTACGACAAACAGACCGCGCGCGTCGCGGCGCGCGAGAACGGCACGAGCGTGAAGCAGCTCTCGGAGCTGCACATGCTCCTCGCGTCGCTGAAGCTCGGGAACAACGAACGCTACGCCGCGCGCTACGCGAACCTCGTGCAGAGCTCGTTGATCCGCAGACTGCGGAAGAGCTACGGCGACACCGTCGACCTGGGCGTGAAGCGCGGCCCGTTCCTCGTGCTCTTCGAAGCCGACATGCCGGCGATCCTGGTCGAGGTCGGCTTCGTGTCGAACGCGGCCGAGGGCCACCGCATGGCCTCGCGCGACTTCGCGCGCGCCGCCGCCGAAGGCGTCGCGGACGGCGTCTCGGCGTATCGAGAGCAGCAGGAGCGCCGCATCCTCGCGAGGCGCTAGTGCAGCCCGTCTGCGAGGATTTCTTCGCCTCGACCGAGCGCGGCCGTCCCGGCCCCTCGTCGCAGTATCTGAACCCGTCGGTGCGCGCGTTTCTCGACGCGGTGCGCGCGCACCTGCTCGAGCTGCACGACTCGGGCGCGCCGGCGCGACGCGTGAACGAGGAGCACGCCGAGCTCGTCGATCGGCTGGTGCGCAAGCTGTTCCGGCTCGCCGAGGATCGCTACTTCGACAACTTCCCGCGTCTGAACTTCCGCTTCGCGGTCGTCGCCGTCGGCGGCTACGGGCGCCGCGAGCTCTCGCTCGCCTCGGACGTCGACCTCTTGTTCCTGTACCGGGGCAAGGAGAACCCGTACGTCGAGACGATCACGGAGACGATCGCCACGCGGCTCTGGGACGCGCGCATCGTGGTCGGCGCCGCGACGCGCAGCGTGAGCGAGTGTCTGCGCGTCGGGAAGGAAGACCTCTCGACGCTTACGTCCTATCTCGACGGCCGCTTTTTGGTCGGCGATCCGGCCCTGTTCGCGGAGCTGGACCGGGAGGTGCGGGCGTACCTGAAGGAGCACTCCGACACGTTCATCGACGCCAAGCTCGCGGAGCAGGCGAAGCGACACGAGGCCTTCGGCGAGTCACTCTATCTCTTGCAGCCGAATCTGAAGGAGAGCGTCGGGGGCTTGCGCGACTTCCACACGGCGCTGTGGATCGCGCGCGCTGCGATCTGGGAAGTACGGCGCGCCGAGCACCTGCGAGTTCACGGCTTCATCGACGCGGACGAGGAGCGCGAGCTGCAGGCGGCACTCGAGTTCCTGTGGCGCGTGCGCAACCAGCTCCACCGCCGCGGGCGCAAGGACGATCGCCTGCACTACGAGGCGCAGGCGCAGCTCGCGGAGTATCTCGGCCTGGCCAGCGGCGTGCGCGGCGTCGAGGCGCTGATGCGAAGCTACTACCTGCACGCGCGCGCGATCCAGCGCGTTTCGCGGCGCGCGATCGACCATGCGCGCCAGGTCGCGACGCAACGGCGCGCGCCGCAGTCGCACGCCGCGCACCCGGTCGCGGAGGGCTTCGTGCTCAGCGGCGAGCGGCTCGAGATCCCGGCGTCGTCGCTGCTCGAGGAGCGGCCGATGCGGCTGCTCGCCGCGTTCGCGATCGCGCAGCACCACGACGTCGAGCTCTCGCCGCGCGCGCAGCGCCTGATCCGACAGCACTTGCATCGAATCGACGACGCGTTCCGCGCGAATCCCGAGGCCAACGCGTTTTTCCGCCAGATCCTCGGCGCGCCGACGCGCGTATATCGAACCCTGCAGACGATGGACGAGGTCGGCGTGCTCGGCGCCTACTTGCCGGAGTTCGCGCACCTCGTCGGCATGTGGCAGCAGGACATGTACCACACGTACACAGTCGACATTCACTCGCTGTTCCTCGTCGAGCAGCTGCGGCGCATTCAGAAGGGGCGCTACCGCAGCGAGCTGCAACTCGCGACGGAGCTCATGCGCGAAGTGCGCAATCCGGTGTTGCTCTACCTCGGCTGCATCCTGCACGACATCGGCAAGGGTCACGGCGGCGGTCACTCCGGAAAAGGCGCGTCGATGATTCCGGAGCTCGCCCAGCGCCTCGGCCTTTCGGCGGAGGAGACGTCGATCGTCGAGTTCCTCGTGATGCACCACCTGACGATGAGTGCCATGGCCGAGCAGCGCGACGTGCACGACCCGCGCCTGATCCTGCGCTTGGCGAATCTGTGCGGCTCCCGCGTGTATCTGCGGCTCCTGTATCTCGTCACCGTGGCTGACATTCGCAGTGTCTCGCCAGTGGCTTGGACATCGTGGAAGGCGGGCCTGCTCGAGCGCCTGTACCGGAACACGGCCGAGTGGCTCGAAGCCGGCGAAGAGACGGAGAGCGCCGAGCAATTCCTGCTCGAGCGCGCGATGAGTCAAGCGGCCGCGACCTCGGGGCGCGCGGTCGAGATGCTGGCGCAGGCGGGCATCGAGAAGAGCCAGGCCGAGGCGCTGCTCGACCAGATGCCGCGCCGCTATCTGCTCGAGAACTCGCCCGAGGAAGTGGCCGCGCACATGCGCGCCGCGTTCGTGTTCCTGGCCGAGGGCCCGGCCGCGCGCGTCGAGCCGTTCCGCCCGGTGCTGCCGAACGCGCGCTCCTGGGGACTCGTCATCGTCGCGCCCGACCGCCCGGGCTTGTTCGCGACGCTGGCGGGCGTTCTCTCCGGCTGCGGTCACAACATTCTGGCCGCGTCCGCGTACACGACGCGCGACGGTCTCGCGCTCGACCTCTTCGACCTCGATCCGATCGGCGGCGGACCGGAGGAGCACGAGCTCGAGCGCGCGCGCATCGAAAAGCGCTTGGCGGCGGTGCTCGCGAGCGAAGCCGAGATTCCCCCCGCGCCGCGCGCGTCGCTGCCGCGCGTGCTGCGCGTGCAGGAGCCGAAGACGCGCATCGAGAACGATGACTCGGATTTCTACTCGATCATCGACGTCGAGGCGCTGGATCGCCCGGGCCTCTTGTACGACATCTCGCGCGCGCTCTTCGAGCAGGGCCTCTCACTCGTCGCGGTGCGCGCCTCGACGCGTGCGAGTCGCGCGATGGACGCGTTCTACGTGACCACCCTGGACGGATACAAGCTCGTCGACCCGGAGCAGCAGCGGCGCGTGGAGAGGGCGATCCTGCGCTCGATCGGGCAGGGCGGCGAGTGACTCTCGGTCCCGCGATCGATGCGTTTCTCGTGCATCTCGCGGTCGAGCGGGGCTTGTCGCCCGCCACGGTCGAGGCCTACGGCCGCGACCTCACACGCCTGGCCGAGCGCCTCGGCGAGATCGAGGTCGCGGGCATCGACGCGCCTGCGCTGCGCGGGCACGTGGACGCACTCGAGCAGCGCGGGCTCTCGGCAGCGACGCGCGCGCGCGCGCTGTCGGCTATCGCGCGGCTGCTCGCGTGGCTGCGCGCGGAGCGAGAGCTCGCGACCGACCCGCTCGCCGATCTGTCGCGCCCGAAGCGCGGTCGCAAGGTTCCCAAGGTGCTGTCCACAGAGGAGGCGCGCGCGCTCGTGCACGCGCCCGACGAGAGCGACGTGGGTATCCGCGACCGCGCGCTGCTCGAGGTCCTGTACGCCGCGGGCCTGCGCGTCTCGGAGCTCACAACGCTTGCGCTCGCGAACCTGCGCCTCGAGTCGCGCAGCTGCACGGTCGAGGGGAAGGGGCGGCGCGAGCGACTGGCGCTCATCGGTGAGCCCGCAGTCCGGGCGCTCGAGCGCTACCTCGCCGAGGTGCGTCCCCGCTGGGTGCGCGCGGGCGACGTGCCGGAGGTCTTCGTCAGCGCGCGCGGGCGACGACTCACGCGGCAAGCCGTCTGGTACCGGATTCGCGCTTACGGGCGCATGCTCGGCATCGCGCACAAGCTGACCCCGCACGTGCTGCGCCACTCGTTCGCGACGCATCTGCTCGAGGGCGGCGCGGACCTGCGCATCGTGCAGGAGATGCTCGGGCACGCGGACATCGGCACGACCGAGATCTACACACATGTGAGTCGTACCCGCTTGCACGAGCTCGTGAACCGCCGGCACCCGCGCGGCGACGGCCGCCGCGCTGGCCGCCCGCGGAGTGATGGGTTAGGTTCGCCCACGTCGTAGGGGGTGCGACATCGCAGCGGTGGAAGGCGATCTGACCGGCGGCGATCGAACGCAGAGCGCGAGCCGCGAGGCGAACGCCGTCGGGCGGTTCTCGTGCGCCGTGAAGCTGCCCGCGTTCGAGGGGCCCCTCGATCTTCTCCTGCACCTGATCCGCGCGAACGAAGTCGACATCGCCGACATCCCGATCGCGCTCATCAGCGAGCAGTATCTCGGGTATCTCGGCCTGATGCGGATACTCGACATCGACGTGGCGGCCGACTATCTGCTCATGGCCGCGACCCTGGCGCACATCAAGTCGCGCCTGCTGCTGCCGCCCGACCCCGATCTGCTCGCCGAGGATGGCGGCGAGGACCCGCGCGCCGAGCTCGCGCGCCGGCTGGCGGAATACGCGCGCTACAAGGACGCGGCCACCGAGCTCGCACGCCGCCCGCTGCTCGGGCGCGACGTGTTCACCGGCGCCGCGGATCTCACCGAGATGCCCGAGAAGGAAGGCGTGCTGGTCGTCAGCCTCTTCGGCTTGCTCGAGGCGATGCAGCGCGTGCTCGCGCGCATTCCCGCCGAGGAGGCGCGCCACACCGTCGCGCGCGCGCGACTCACGCTGCAGGAGTGCATGGTCCGGGTCATGGACGCGCTGCGCGCGGCGGACCCGGCGAGCGTGCGCTTCGAGGAGCTGCTGATCGGTGACATACCGACACGCCCCGGTGTCGTGGTCGCGTTCTTGTCGATCCTCGAGCTCGCGAAAATTCAGGCGCTCTTGATCTTCCAGAACTCGGACGACGGGGGGCGCCCGGAGGGACCCATCCGCGTGCGCTTGGCCGTGGGCATGGCGCTCGACGA
>JBGQIB010000061.1:0-23676 GCA_041498295.1 bacterium
TAGGTGACCGATTTCTGAGCCAAGGGATGCCGCTCCTTTCAGGAGGCGGCGGGGCGGGGGAGGATCCGCCCCGCCTTGGCTATACGGTCAGGACGTCCATGACGACCACCCATGGCCCGCCGGTCGTCGACGCGGTCCCGCTCTCGGCCGCGGACGTCGCGGCGCGCTGGCACGGCCGACTCGCGCGCCGCCACTTCAGCGCGCGCGTGCGCATGCACGTGGACCTCGGGGGACTGCGCGAGGAGCGCCTTCTGCGCGTGTACCGCGACGACGAGGACGGGCGCGGCGAGCGCGTGCTCGTGCGCTTCGACGCGCCCGCCGACCTGCGCAACGTGGGCCTCTTGTATCTCGCGCACGCGGATCGGCCGAACGACTACTTCCTGTATCAGCCCGAGCTGCGCCGCATCCGGCGCCTCCCGCAATCGGTGGCGAACGACGACGTATACGGCATCGACCTCGAGTTTCTCGGCTTCGGCGTCGCGCAGAGCGTGCCGACGACGCTCGAGTCACTCACGCGCGATCGCCTCGATGGGCGCATGGTCTGGAAGTTGGTCGAGTCCGCGCGCGAGCCGAACCCGCGCTTCGAGACGCGCCGCACCTGGATCGACCCGACGAGCTGGGCGCCCCTGCGCAGCGAGCAGCTGCGCGGCGATCACATCGTGCTCGTGGCCGAGACGCAGCAGCTCGCCGACGTGCAGGGCGTGGCGACCCCCAAGCGGGTTCGCTTCGAGAAGCCGATCGAGAAGCGCGAGGTGCAGCTCGAGGTCGTCTCCGTCGACTACGAGGCGCCGATTCCGGACGAGTATTTCTCCGCGGTCGCGCTGCTGCGCGCGGCGCAGCCCGAGTAGAATCGCGCCGTGGCCGCAACCCGGAAAGCGAAGGCGCGTAAGACCAAGCCCGGAGCGGCGCGCAAGCGCCTGACTCCTGCGAAGGAGAAGCGCGGGCTCGAGGCGTCGAGCACGCCGCTCGCGCTCGACGCGCCGGAGCTCGCCGAGCTCGTCGCAGTGGTTCGCGCCGTGGCCGGTGCACCGGTCGGGGCATATCGCGATCCGCTCTCGGGTCGCGCGCTGCTGGTCGCCGTTCTGCCGCTGGACGCGATCGAGCCGACGCCGTTCCAGCGCGACCTCTCGCCGACGCACGTGAAGCGGCTCGCGCAGAAGATCCAGGAGTCGGGCCCGTTCCTCGATCCGGTGATCGCCGTGCGCGGCGCGTCGGGCCGGCTCTGGACGCCGAACGGCCGACACCGTTTGGCGGCGGCGAAGCTGCTCGGCATGCGCGCGCTCACCGCCCTGGTCTCGGCCGACGAGGCACTCGCCTACAAGATCCTCGCGCTCAACACCGAGAAGGCGCACAACACCAAGGACCGCAGCCTCGAAGTGATTCGCATGGCGCAGGCGCTCGCCAAGAAGGAACCGCGCTCGCGCGAGTCCGAGTTCACGGCGGAGTTCGAGCAGCCCGCTTTTCTCACGCTCGGCCTCTGCTATCAGAAGACGCCGCGTTTCGCGGGCGGCGCGTATCTCCCGTTCCTGCGCCGGGTCGAGCGCTTCGCGGAGAAGCCCCTGCCGGCGAGCCTGCGCGAGCGCGCTGGCTTCGCGGCGCGCCTGCTCGAGATCGACGCGCGCGTGAAGGAGATCGTCGCGGGACTGCAAGTGCGTGGCTTCCAGTCGCCGTACCTGCGCACGTTCGTGGTGGCGCGCATCAATCCGGTGCGCTTCGTGAAGCCGAAGAAGGGAGATACGGCGCCGCCGATGCCGATCGGCGCGGCGCTGGTGCGCATGGCGGCGAGCGCAAAGAAGTTCGATCCGACTTCGGTGCGCGAACGCGACCTGGCACTCGTCGCCGCAGTCTCGTCGGGCGAGCCCGAGGCAGAATGAGGCGCGTACACTGCTTGGTGTCGGGCCGCGTGCAAGGCGTGTTCTTCCGTGGCGCGATGCAGACGCGCATGCGCGAGCTGGGCGTGCGCGGCTGGGTGCAGAATCTGGCGGATGGGCGCGTCGAGGCGCTCTTGGAAGGGGAGCTCGCGGCCGTGGCTGAAGCGCTCGAGTTTCTCCGCCGCGGCCCGCGCGGCGCGCAGGTCTCGGCGCTCGAAGTGAAGGATGAGTCACTCGCCGACGGGCTCGCCGCGTTCGAGATCCGGTACTGATGGCGCGCATCGCCCTCTCGGGCGCATCGGGCCTGATCGGCAAGCGCCTGCGCTCCGCGCTCGCCGCGGACGGACATCGCGTGCTGCGCCTCGTGCGCGGCAGCGCGGGAGAAGGCGAGATCGAGTGGGACCCGGCGAACGGACGACTCGACCCCGCGCGTCTCGCGGGCATCGACGCGTTCGTGCATCTCTCCGGCGCGCCGATCGCCGGCGCGCGCTGGAGCGCGCCGCGCAAGGCCGAGATCGTCGCGAGCCGCGTGGTCTCGACGCGCTTGGTCGCGGAGGCGCTCGCGCGCATCGCTGCGAAGCCGGCGCTTCTGTGCGCTTCCGCGGTCGCCTTCTACGGGAACCGCGGGAGTGAGTGGCTCGACGAAGCGAGCCCGCGCGGAACCGGCTTTCTCGCGGAGGTGTGTACGGAGTGGGAGCGCGCGTCCGAGCCCGCGCGCGAGGCGGGGCTGCGGGTCGTGAACCTGCGCATCGGTGTCGTCCTCGACGTGCAGGGCGGCGCGCTGCCGGCGCTCTTGCTCCCGCACCGGCTCGGGCTCGGCGGGCGGATCGGCTCGGGCACGCAGTACGTCTCGTGGATCTCGAGCGCCGATCTCGTCGCGGCGATCCAACACGCGCTGGTGTCGCCCGCGCTGGTCGGGCCCTTGAATCTGGTCGCGCCCTCGCCCGTTCCGAACGCGGAGCTCTCGGCCGCGCTCGCGCGCGTGCTGCGCCGGCCCGCGTTCCTGCCCATTCCCGCGGCGCTCTTGCGCCTCGCGCTCGGCGAAGCGGCGGACGAGCTCTTGCTCGGCGGCCAGCGCGTGCGGCCGGCGAAGCTCGCCGCGAGCGGCTTCCGCTTCCGCGACGCCGAGCTCGAGCCCGCACTGCGCCGGCTGCTGGCCTGACTCAACGGCGGCCCGCGAGCCGCTGACTCGCCCCGACATCGGCCGGTGGGCCGGTGTCCCGCTGAACTAGTGGACGCCGGAGCCGGGGACGAGCGAGCCCGGCTCGACGCCGAGCAGGCGCAGCGCCTCGTCCCACATGCGTTCCGCCGGCGTGTCGAAGACGAGCTTGGGAGTCAGGTCGGCGGTGAGCCACGCGCCCTGCGCCAGCTCGCTCTCGAGCTGGTGCGCGCCCCAGCCCGCGTAGCCGGCGAAGAAACGCATGCGCCGCGGTGGCTTCTCGACCAGCACGCGGAAGTTCTCCGGCGACGTCGAGAGCGAGATCCCGTCCGTGAGCTCGAGCGTCCCGTCCGGCGCGAGCGCTCCTTGAGGCTCGTGCAAGAGCCAGCCGGACTCGGGACTCACGGGCCCGCCGACCCAGATCACCGCGGACGGATCGCCTCGCCAGCGCATGCCCATCGGCGCGGTGATGTCGATGACGGGCGTCTCGCTCGGACGGTTCAGCACCAGACCGAACGAGCCCTGATCGCTGTGTTGCACCATCAGCACGACGGCGCGCGCGAAGTTCGGATCGTCGAGCTGCGGCATCGCCAAGAGGAGGCCGGGCGCGATCGAGTCACCGTTCATGCGCCCAAGTCTACCTCGCGGCGCCGCCCACTGCAGCGTCGATCGCGGCGTGCACGGCGTCCGCAAGCGCGGTCACGCCGGCCAGACCCGCGCGCGGCTCGCTGAGTCCGTTCGAGAGGATCGCGACCGCGAGGTCCCGGCCCGGATCCGCGAACGCGGTGTTCACCAAAAAGTGTCCCGCATGCCCGTAGCTGCCCGGCGTCGCGCGCGTGCCGCAGTCGTCCAGCGCGGGCACGACGTGCTTCAGGTGAAAGCCGAGCCCCCACGGTATGTCGCGCAGGAAAGTCCGATCGCGGATTCCGACGACGTGAGGGAACGTCGCGCAGCGCACCATCGCCTCGGAGAGGATGCGCCCGTTCAGCCCGATCCCGCCGTCCAACAGCGCGCGATAGAACGCGATCAGGCTGCGCGCGCGCGCGATGCCGCCCGCCGCGGGGTTCACGGCGCGATGGGTGCGCGGGTCGTTCCAGAACTCCGCCTCGCTCGCGGGCGGCGCGCCCTTCGCGTCGCGCGTCTGCACGCGCAGCGGCGGCGCCGCGAGATCCTCGGGGCGGCCGAGCACGAAGCCGTCGCGCGGAATGCCGAGAGGCTCGAGCACGCGCGCACGCAGCGCGTCGGGAAGCGCGCGGCCGTCGAGTCGCTGCACCAGCTCTCCGACGATGAACCACGACGAGCTCCGGTGGTAGCCGCGATCGGTGCCCGGCTCCCACGCGAGCGGCATGTCGCAGACGAAGCGCAGCGACTCGTTCCAGTCTCGCCGGCGCGACAGTGCTTGCGACAGCTCGGGCGTGTTGTCCGGGAAGCCGCCGCGGTGCGAGAGCAAATGGGCGACGGTGATGCGCTCCTTCCCGTGCGTGCCGAACTCCGGGATGTGCGTCGCGACGCGGGTGTCGAGCTCGAGCTCTCCCTCGTCGACGAGCTGCAACAGGGCGACCGCGACGAACGGCTTCGTCGCGCTCCACAACACGTACGTCGCGTCGACGCTCGCGCCCGGGCCGAGCGCGCGTTCGAATACGCGCCGGCCGCGCCAGTCGACGGCGATCTGCAGCGTCGGTCGCAGACCGGTCGCGAGCTGGCGCGCCATCTCGCTTTCGAGCGCGGCGAAGTCCGGTTCCACCCCGGTCGCATGATACGCTTGTCGCAGGGAGGAACCGTCGTGCAGCTTCCGCTCTACTTCGACTACGCGTGTCCTTGGGCGTATCTCGGTTCGCATCGCGCCGAGGCGTACTTCCGCGACCTCGGCGTGGAGGTCGACTTTCGGCCCGTGCACCTGCGCCGGCTGGTCGAGGCCGGCGTCGGCAAGCCGCTGGAGCTCGGCCCGCGCAAGCTCGCGAACGCCGCCAACGACATTCGCCACTGGGCCGAAGCGCTGGGCGCCGAGTTCTCGCCGCAGGCGCGCGCGCTGTACAAGAGCGACACGCAGCTCGCGCTGCGCTGCGCGCTGGTTGCGAAAGACCTCGGCCGGCTCCGCGAATTCCACTATCCGGTGTACCGCGCGCGCTGGGGCGAAGCGCGCGACGTCTCGCACGAAGACGTGCTCGTGGAGCTCCTGCGCGGCGCGGGTCTCGACGCGGCGGCGGTGCTCGAGCGCGCGAAGTCTCCCGAGCTCGAGGCGCGACTCACTCGCGACACCGAGGCGGCGATCGCGCGCGGCGTCTTCGGCGTCCCGACGATCTTCGTCGGCGACGAGATGTTCTGGGGCAACGATCGCTTCGAGCTGGTGCGGTTCTACGCGCAGAAGGCCGCCGCGCGCGGATAAGGGGAGAGGGAGATGTACAAGGTCATCGCAGCCTGGTCGCATCCGAAGCTAGAGGACGTCGAGGCGTTCGAGAAGCACTACCTCGGCACGCACGCGCCGCTCGCGACGGCGGTGCCGGAGCTGCGCCGGATCGTGCTGACGCGCACCGACACGGGGCTCGAAGGGGCGACGCCCGCGTTCCACCGCATCGCCGAGATGGCCTTCGACGGCGAGGAGGCGCTCGCGCGCAGCAGTCACTCGCCGCAGTGGAAGGCGTTGCGCGAGGACGCGGGCGTGATGATCGGGAAGTTCGACGTGAAGCTCGACGTCGGCATCGGCTGGGAAGAGGCGACGAGCTTGGGAGGCGGCTTCGATCTCGACGGCGTCGACCGCCTTCTCTCGACCACGCGCGCGGTGCGCAAGCGCCTCGATCTCGCGAAGCCGGTGCCGAAGCAGGTCGTACTCGAGTGCATCCGCCTCTCGCAGCAGGCGCCCACCGGGTCGAACCGCCAAGGCTGGCGCTGGGTCGTCGTCACCGACCCCGCGAAGCGCAAGGCGCTCGCCGAGATCTACAAGCGCGGGGGCGCGGAGTATCTCGAGCAGGCTCTGAAGGCGACACCGCCCGGTGACGCGCAGACGCGCCGCGTGTACGACTCGGCGCTCTGGCTCGTCGACCACCTGCACGAGGTGCCCGTGCACGTGATCCCGTGCGCGCTCGGTCGGGTCAACGACTCCCTGCCGCTCGGCATGCGTGCCGGCTTCTACGGCTCGATCTACCCCGCGGTGTGGAGCTTCCAGCTCGCGCTGCGCTCGCGCGGCCTGGGCTCGGTGCTCACGACCTTGCACATGAACCGCGAAGAGGAAGCCGCCGAGCTGCTCGGCATCCCGAAGGACGTGACTCAGGTGGGGCTGCTGCCGGTGGCTTATACGAAGGGCAGTGACTTCAAGCCGGCCGACCGTCCGGCGCCGGACTCCATCACCTACTTCGATCGATGGAGCTGAGGATCGCAAGCCGAAGGTCCGCAGCGAGGCGAAGCCGAGCGAAGGCGGGAGCGCGCGGCCCCGACATCGGCCCGCAGGACGATGTCCCGCGGGGGCGCGCGTAACCCGCTGAGGAGGACCTCGACGTGCCGCTCGAGCTTGACGCGCTGGCCGGGCGACGCGAGCCGGCCGCTGAGCTCGCCTTGGCGCGCGGTTCCGTAGCCCGCGGCGAGGATCAGCTCGACGAGCTCGCTGCGGCGGCGTGAGTCGAGTCCGAGCCCGGCCGATTGGATCGCGCGCTCGAGCGCGGCGCGGAACGCGCGGTCGAGCTTCGCGAGCGGCTCGGCCGCGATGGTCGCGCTTCCGTCGAGCAGCTCTGCGGCGTGCGGGCTGCCTGCGAGCAGGCGGTGGAAGTGGCCGATCTTCGCGTCGAGCGCCGCCGCGAGCCGGCGCGCGAGCCCGCCCGAAGCGGCGAGCGCCGCATCCACCGCGCGCAGCGACTCGTGGCACAGCTCCACGGCGAGCGCGGCGAAGAGCTCCTCCTTCGAGCCGAAGTACAAGTAGATCGTGCCCTTCGCGAGGCCGGCCTCGGCGGCGACGTCTTCGATGGAGGTGCGGCGAATCCCGCTCTTCCAGAAGCACGTCTGCGCGGATGCGAGGATCGCCGCGCGCCGCTCGGGCGGAGCGGCGGGTGGCGCTTTCGCGCGCCTCGTAGCTTTCAGACGTACAGGAATCTCGCCCTCCGCGAATGACCGTATAGACGAATCCGGTCATTCGGTCTACTGTCCGTCCGGGTCCGAGTTGTAGGGTCAAGGGGTGACGATGCAGATTCGCGTCAACGGAACCGCGTACGAGATCGACGTCGAGGACGAGATGCCGCTGCTCTGGGCGCTGCGCGACGCGCTCGACCTCACGGGCACCAAGTACGGCTGCGGCGTCGCGTACTGTGGCGCGTGCACGGTTCTGCTCGACGGCAAGCCGGTGCGCAGCTGCACGCTTCCCGTCGCCGCGGCCGCGGGCAAGGACGTGACCACGATCGAAGGGCTCGGCAAGCCGGGCGCGCTGCACCGCGTGCAGCAGGCGTGGCTCGAGCACCAGGTTCCGCAGTGCGGTTACTGCCAGTCGGGTCAGATCCTTGCGGCGGTCGCGTTGCTCGAGGTGACACCGAACCCGAGCGATGCCGAGATCGACGCGGCGATGACCAACGTGTGTCGCTGCGGAACGTACGGGCGCATTCGCGCGGCGATTCACGCCGCGGCGCGGGCGTAGGGGGGCGCGGGGATGGCGATCTCGCGGCGCGCGTTCATCGTCGGCGGAAGTCTCGCGGGCGGCGGTCTGCTCATCGGCTACGTGCTGGCTCCGTTTTCGAATCTGAAACGCGCGCGCTCGCTCGGCGCGTCGGGCGACGAGGTTCTACTCGCGACCTGGGTGAAGCTCGCGCCGGACGACACGGTGACCGTGATCGTGCCGCACTCCGAAATGGGACAGGGTGTGCATACGTCGCTGCCGATGATGCTCGCCGAAGAGCTCGATGCCGACTGGAGTCAAGTGCGCATGGAGCAGGCGCCCGCGGACCCCGCCTTCGCGAACGGCGCGCTCGCGCGCGGCTACCTGCTCGGCGACTGGGACATTCCCGCCGCGCTCTCGGGCGCGGCCGACTTCACGATGCGCAAGGCCGCGGAGTTCCTGAACGCGCAGATCACCGGCGGCAGTCTCTCGGTGCGCGCGACCGGCGTGGAAGGCATGCGCCGCACCGGCGCGGCAGCGCGCTGGATGCTGATCCAGGCGGCGGCGGCGGCGTGGGTGGTGCCCGCTGCGGAGATCACCACCGAGAAGAGCCGACTCACGCACGCGAACTCGAAGCGCTCCGCGTCGTACGGCGAGATGGCGAGCGCGGCCGCGAAGTTCGACCCGCCGGCGGACGTGCCGCTGAAGGCGCGCGAGCGCTACACGATCGTGGGTCAATCCAAGCCGCGTTTCGATCTGCCCGCGAAGGTGGACGGCAGCGCGCGCTACGGCGTCGACACGCGCCTGCCGGACATGCTCTACGCCGCAGTGCGCGCGAGCCCGGTCTTCGGCGGCAAGGTCGCGAGCTTCGACGCGGCCAAGATCGCGGGCCGGCGCGGCGGCGTGCGCGCGCTCGAGATCCCGGGCGCGGTCGTCGTGGTCGCCGACAACTACTGGCGCGCGAAGCAGGCGCTCGACGCCCTGCCCGTGACGTTCGACGAGGGAACGGGGGCGAGTCACTCGTCGGAGTCGATCTTTGCGGGCATGGAGAGTGCGCTCGAGAAGGGCGGGCTCAAGAAGGACTATGCGTTCGGCGACGTCGACGGCGCGCTGCGTGGCGCGACGCGCGTCGTCGAAGCGACTTATCGCATCCCGTATCTCGCGCACGCCTGCATGGAGCCGATGAACTGCACCGCCCACTTCCACGACGGGAAGCTCGAAGTCTGGGGCGGCTTCCAGGACGGGCTGGGCGCGCGCGTGCACGCGGCGAAGACGGCGAGCCTGCCGCTCGAGCGCGTGACCCTACACCACACGGTGATGGGTGGCGGCTTCGGGCGCCGCGGACCGACCTTGAACTATCTGGAGCAGGCGATCGCCCTCGCAAAGCAGCTCGATCGCCCGGTGAACCTGATCTGGTCCCGCGAAGAGGACATGACCCAGGACAACTACCGCAACGCGTCCGTCGCGCGCATGAAGGCCGGGCTCGATCCTTCGGGCCGGCCGGTCGCCTGGCTGCACGAGTTTGCCGAGAAACACGATCCGGTCGAGGCGACCTGGATCTCGTACGGGATTCCGAATCGCGCCGCGCGCTACGCCGTCGACACGGATCCGATCCCGTTCGGCCCGTGGCGCAGCGTCGACAACAGCGTGCACGGCTTCTCCATCGAATCGTTCGTCGACGAGCTGGCCGCCGCGGCCGGGCGGGATCCGTTCGAGTACCGCCGCGAGCTGCTGTCCGACGCCCCGCGACACAAGGCGGTGTTGGAGGCGGTGGCGCAGATGTCCGGCTTGGGCACGCCCGCGGCGAAGGGCCGCGCGCGCGGCATCTCGCTGAAGGAGTCGTTCAACACCATCGTGGCGCAGGTCGCCGAGGTTTCTGTCGGCGAGGACGGGCGCGCGCGCGTGCACCGCGTCTGGTGCGCGGCCGACCCGGGCGAGGTGGTTCATCCCGACTGTCTCAGCGCGCAGCTCGAGGGCGGGATCATCTACGGACTCACCGCCGCCCTCTACGGCGAGATCTCGATCGCGAACGGCCGTGTCGTCGAGAAGAACTTCCCCGACTATCCGATGGTGAAGATGGCGGACGCGCCGAAGATCGAGGTGAAGCTCGTCCCATCCGGCGCGCATACCGGCGGCGCCGGCGAGCCCGGCACGCCGCCGATCGCCGCGGCCGCTGCGAATGCGGTCTTCGCCCTCACCGGTCAGCGCGTGCGCGCGCTGCCTTTGCGCAAACAGGATCTGCGCGGCGCGCCGCCGCCCTGGCAGCCCGAAAAGGGCGGGAACAGGTCGTAGGCCATGCCGCAAGCGAAGCGCGCAGCGCGGCGCAGCCGCGCGCAGTGTGGGTGGCGGCGGACGCCCGCCGCCGGGTCCCACTAAGGCAGGCGCATGATCCCCGGGCGCGGCACGCCGGTGTCGTAAGTCTCCCGCGAGAGCGGCGCGCCGAGCTCTGCCAACGCAGTTCGGTGTTGCGCGGGCGGCGTGCGCAGCATGACTTCCTCGAACGGGCGCAGCCGCGCGAATTCCTCGAGCGCGAATGCGCGCGCGACGAACGCCGCGGTCTTGGGCCAGCGAGCGGAATCGACGCGGTAGCGCGCGAGCTCGAGGTTGCGGAAGAGCGCGGCGATCGAGGCGTCGGCGACGCACGGTTCGCCGAACAGGAAGCCGGTCGCGGGGAGCTCGCGCTCGAGATAGCCGAGCACCTCGGGAATCTCGACGCTCGCGGTCTTCTCGATCGCCGCCTTGTCGGGGGCCACGCCGAATACGAAGCGGTTCACGACGAGCGGGTACCAGTACTGCCAGATGAACACGTCGCCCATGCGCGAGTCGGCGTACTCCTCGAACCAGCGGGCGCGCGCACGCGAGGCAATGTCGCGGGGATAGAGCGCGGGCGCGGGCCGTCGGTCCTCGAGGTACTCACAGATCACCGACGAGTCCGCGAGCGCGAGCTCGCCGTCGAGCAACACCGGAATGCGTCGCAGCGGCGAGAGCTTCGAGAAGCGGTCGTCGCCCATGAACGGCGTGATCGGGTCGATCTCGTACGGGACCCCCTTCAGATGCAGCGCGACCAGCACCTTCCGCACGTACGGAGACAGGTAGCTGCCGATGATGGTGACGGGTTTCTCGCTCATACGATCCTGCTCTCCCGGCCCGCCCAATACTTCTCGCGCAGGCGCCGCTTGGCCATCTTGCCCGTTTCCGTGCGCGGGACGTCGCTGGCGAAGTCCACGCTGCGCGGGCACTTGTAGTGCGCGAGGCTCGCGCGGCAGAAATCGATCAGCTCGCGCTCGAGCGCGACACTCGGAGTGACACCCGGCGCGGGCACGACCACGGCCTTCACTTCCTCGCCGAGATCCTCGTTCGGCACGCCGATCACGGCCACGTCCTGCACCTTCGGGTGCATGATCAGGTGATTCTCGGTTTCCTGCGGGTAGATGTTCACGCCGCCCGAGATGATCATGTTCGACTGGCGATCCGTGAGATAGAGGAAGCCGTCGGCGTCCTTGTAGCCGATGTCGCCGATCGTGAAGAGACTGCCGCGGTAGGTCGACGCCGTCTTCGCGGGATCCTTGTGATACGAGAAGCGCGCCTCCGCGTCCGCCGGCGCGTCGAAATACACCGCGCCCTCGCGGCCGGGCTCGTCGAACTCCGCGCCGTTCTCGTCGAGCAGGTGCACGACCCCGCCCGCCCAATGGAGCCCGACGGAGCCCTTGTGCGTGAGCCACTCTTGCGCGCGGATCAGCGTGCCGCCGCCCTCGGTGCCGCCGTAGTACTCGACGACCGCGTCGCCCCACCAGGCGATCATCTGCTCCTTGAGCGGGATCGGACAGGGCGCCGCCGCGTGGATCGCGACACGCAGGCTCGACACGTCGTACTTCGCGCGCACGCTCTCCGGCAAGCTCAGGAAGCGGCGGAAGTGAGTCGGCACGAACTGCGCGGCAGTCACCCGCTGCTCGGCGATCGTCCGCAGCACCTCCTCGGCGTCGAAGCGGCGCAGCACCACCGCGGTCGCGCCGATGCGCTGCATCGCCGCGGTGAAGCCGATCGGCGCCGCGTGATACAACGGCGCGGGCGTCAGATAGACGTCGTTTTCCTTGATTCCGAACAGCGTCGCGAGGCCGACGACGCCGGCCAACACCGACGGGTGTCCCGCGGGGATGCGCGCCAGCGCGCGCCGCACGCCCTTGGGCTTCCCCGTCGTGCCGGACGAGTAGAGCATGACCGAGCCCTCGAGCTCGTCGGCGAGCGGCGCGTCTTCGGGCACGTCCGCGAGCGCGTCCTCGAGCCGGCGGAACTTCGCGATCTCCCCGCCCACCGAGAAGCGGCCCTCGAGCTTCGGCGCGCGCGCGGCGACGCGCCCCGCCAGCTCCGCGAAGCGAGTGTGCGCGAACAGGAGCTTTGCGTCGCAGTTGTCGACGACGTACTGGATCTCGTCTTCCTGCAGGTGCCAGTTGACTGGCGTGAAATAGAGACCGGTCCGGTGACACGCCCAGTAGAGATCGAAGAAGTCGTCGTCGTTGGCGAGATACGCCGCGATGCCGTCGCCCGGCTCGAGCCCGGCCTTGCGCAACAGGTGCGCGATGCGGCGCGAGCGCAGCTCGAGCTCGGCGAAGGTCTCGACCGTCTCGCCGTTGCCGTAGATCAGTGCGGGCTTGTCGGGACTCTTCCGCGCAATCGCGGCCACCGTGGTCATGACGTTCGCGACTCCCTCGCCCCCGGGTCCGGGCGCGCAGCATTCTAGCCGAGGGGCCGCTAACCTCGCGCGCATGTCGGACGCCGCGCGCGACCTGCTCGCGTTCATCGACGCATCGCCGACGCCGTACCACGCGATCGCGGAAGCGTCGCGCAGACTCGCGGCGGGCGGCTTCCGCGAGTGCCGCGAGTCGGAGCTGTGGACGCTCTCGCCCGGCGATCGCCGCATGGTCGTGCGCAACGGCGGCAGTCTCGTCGCGTTCCAGCTCGGCAGCGAGTCGCCCGTCGAGGGCGGCTTTCGGATCGTCGGCGCGCACAGCGACTCGCCGAACCTGCGCACGAAGCCGCGCGCCGACGTCGCCGCGCACGGCTATCGCCAGCTCGCGATCGAGCCGTACGGCGGAGTCCTCCTGCACACGTGGCTCGATCGCGATCTCTCGCTCGCGGGACGCGTCACCCTGCGCGACGGCGCCGCGACGCGGACGGTGCTGCTCGACTTCGCGCGGCCGCTCGTGCGCATTCCGAGCCTCGCGATCCACCTGAACCGCGAGATCCGCGAGAGCGGCCTGAAGTTGAATCCCGAGACACAGGCGATCCCGGTGCTCGGGCTCGAAGGCGTGCCCAGCCTTGCAGCGCTCGTGGCGACCGAGCTGCGTGCGCGCAAGCTCGCCGACGTCGGCCCAGACGATGTCCTCGCGCACGACCTCATGCTCTACGACGTGCAGCCGAGCTCGGCGCTGGGCGCGGACGGCGCCTTTCTCGTCGCGCCGCGCCTCGACAACCTCGCGTCCTGTCACGCGGCGCTGTCGGCCCTGCTTGGCGCCTCGGGCTCGGATCTCGGGCGCGCGACGCGCGCGGTCGTGCTCTACGATCACGAAGAGGTCGGCAGTCAGAGCGCGCAGGGCGCGGCGGGCACATTCCTCGTCGAGTCACTAGAGCGCATCGTCGCCGGATTCAAGGGCGGGGAGCCGCAGGGCTTCCCGCGCGCGCGCGCACGCTCGCTGATCGTCTCCGCCGACATGGCGCACGGCGTCCACCCGAACTTCCCCGAGAAGCACGATCCAGGTCACCGGCCGGTGCTGGGCCGCGGCCCCGTGATCAAGACCAACGTAAACCAGTCGTACGCGAGCGACGCGACGACCGCGGGCATGTTTGCGGCGCTGTGCGCGCAGGTCGGCGTCGTCCCGCAGCAGTTCACGCCGCGCAACGACGGTCCGTGCGGCTCGACGATCGGGCCGATCACGGCGGCTCGCACCGGCATCTCGACGGTGGACGTCGGCAATCCGATGCTCTCCATGCACTCGTGTCGCGAGATGGCGGGCGCCGCCGACGTCGAACCGATGATCCGCGTGCTGCAGGCGTTCTTCGCCGGAACTTGAGTCACACGACTGATCCACAGGAGATGGGAATGTCATTGCATCGTTCCGTTCTTTCGGTCGCCCTCGCCGTCGCGCTCATTTCGTGCTCGACCAGCCCGTCGCCGAACGAAATTCAGAGCGACGTGAAGCAGGGGAAGCTCGAAAGCGCCGCGCAGAAGCTGGAGAAGGCACGCGACTCGGATCCCGACGACTTCGGCGTTCGCATGAAGCTGGGCGAGCTCTACTACGAGCTGGCGCGCCAGGCGATCGACGAGGACAAGCAGACGGAGTACATCGACTACCTGCGCAAGGCGCAGACCGAGATCATCGCCGCCGCGCGCATCGAGCCGACGGCGCCCGAACCCCACACTTGGCTCGGGATCATCACGGCGTACGAGGGCGATCTGAATGGCTCGGAGACCGCGTTCCGCAACGCGCTGCGCTTGGCGCAGGCGGACAAATACCGCCAGGAGGCCGGCGGCACGCTCTACTCCAACCTCGCACACATTTGTGTGTACAAGGGTGATCTCCAGGCCGCCCGGCGCTATCTAACCAAGGCCGCGAAGACCGGAGCGCCCCAGGACGAGCTCGACCGCATCTCGGTGCTGCTCGCCTGGAAGGAGAACGACATGGTCGAGGCGCGCGACGTCTTCAACGGAGGCGCGGCGATGTCGAAGGCCTTCGCGACGACCTGGGACGGCGCGCCCTTGCCCAAGAAGATGGTGACCTTCGACGACTTCGCTGCGGTCTGCTGCAAGAACCCGACCTGCGGCCCGCACATGGAGAACGCCTGCAAGCGCGAGCGCCAGGTGGTCGCGCACCGCGAGCTCACGATCGACGCGGCCGCCGAGCAGATGAAGATCGAGCGCGAGCGGCGCCAGAAGCTGAAGGAAATCTACGACAAGAAGAAGGGTGTCGAGATCACGATCGAGGACCCGAACGCGCCTGCAGCGACGCCCGCTCCCGCTCCCGCTCCCGCGAAGAAGTGACTCAGGCGGAGAGCGCCGAGCGCACCGCCGGGTGAACGATCTCGCCGTCGCGCGTGATGAGCGCGCCGGCGGTCACTTCGTCGGCGAGGTCGAGCTGCAGCTCGCCCTTCTTCAGCAGGTGCAGGAGGAAGTTCTGGAAGTTCCTCGCCAGCATCTGACTCGCATGTAGCGATACGGAGCTCGGCACGTTCAGGGGCGCGAGGATGCGCACGCCCCCGTGCTCGACGGTCTCGCCGGGACGAGTGAGTGCGCAGTTCCCGCCCTGATCGGCCGCGAGATCGACGACGACCGAGCCGGGCCGCATCGCGCTGACCTGCGCTTCGGAGAGCAATACCGGCGCGCGTCGGCCCGGCACGAGCGCGGAGCAGATCACCGCGTCCGCGTCGGCGATGTGCTTCGAGAGCACCTCGCGCTGCCGCGCTTGCTGCTCGGGCGTGAGCTCGGCCGCGTAGCCGCCCTTCGCCTCGCCGCCCGCCTGGATCGCTTCGTGCGCGACGAAGCGGGCGCCGAGACTCTCGACCTGCTCCTTCACCGCCGGTCGGATGTCGAACGCCTCGACCACCGCGCCCAGACGCCTCGCCGTGGCGATCGCCTGTAGACCGGCGACGCCGACGCCGAGGATCAGGAAGCGCGCGGCCTTCAGAGTTCCCGCCGCGGTCATCATCAGCGGCACCAGCTTCGGGAGCGCGCTCGCGGCGAGCAGCACGCCCTTGTAGCCGGCGATGGTGCTCATCGAGGAGAGCACGTCCATGCTCTGCGCGCGCGTGATGCGCGGCAGGAGATCGAGTGAGAAGCTCGTCGCGCGGCGCGCCGCGAGACGCCGAACGGTGTCGGCGTTCTGGAACGGCTGCAGGATCGCGACGAGCAGCGTCCCTTCGCGCAGCAGCTCGATCTCGGCCGCGGTCGGCGGCTGGACCTTCAGCACCAGATCCGACGACGACCAAATCGCCGCCGCGCCGGGCGCGAGCTTCGCGCCCGCGGACGCGTAGTCGGCGTCGGCGAAATCCGCGGGGCCCGAGCCCGCGCTCTCGACCCACACCTCGTTCCCGTCCGCGACCAACTTCTTGGCCGAGTCGGGCACGAGCGCGATGCGTCGCTCCCCCGGAGTCACCTCGCGCGGCACGCCGATCTTCATGGCTCGCACCCTAGCAGGATCTCAGTAATACGAGCAACGCGAGCGGTGGCGCGGCCGCGCCTTGTAGCGCGCCTCTCCGCCGCGCCGCCAGAGCCAGTCGTCGAGGTCGCGCGCGCTGACTTCGGCTCCGCGCGCACGCATGCGCGCGGCGATCTGTTCGACCGCGTCGATCGCGCACGCGCGGATCTCGACCTCTTCCGGCGAGCCCGGCGCGAGCAGCTGCTCTCGGTCGATGCGCGCGACGAGCGCCGAGTCGAAGCGCAACACGCCGTCCAGGCGCAGCACGTGGGGCACCAGGTTGTCGGCGAACAGAGTCAGTTCGCCGAGATCGCGAAAGCGGCCGAGGTCGTCGGGTAGCGCATGCGCCAGATCCGAGACAGCGAGCTGCGCGCGCTTCAGGAACGGGACGAGCTGGCCGTCGTGGCGCGCGGCGTCGCGCCAGAGAGGCATCGCGACCAGAGCGCGGACCAGCGCGGCCGCGGAGCCGCCCGCTTCCTCGACGAAGCCCGCGAACGAGCCGCCCGCGCGCTTCTGCACGCAGTCGCCCAGCTCGCGCAGCGCGCGCGCGTAGAGCTCGACGAGCTCGCGGATCGGCGCCTCGGCGTGCGACTGGCCGAGTAACTCGGCGACGGCGCGCGCGTCGATCGCGCGCAGCGCGCTCGACGCGATCGGCCCGCCGCGCTCGAAGTGCTCGCGCAGCCGCGTCTCGATCGTGCGGTAACCGGAGAGACCCGGCAGCTTGCGCAGATGCGGGAACCAACCGGACCCGAAGTTCAGCGCGTCGAGCGTGAGCACGAACGCGGCCAGACCTTCCGCGTCGCCGCCGAGCGCCGGAAACGAGGTGGGGCTCCGACCCAGCTCGGCGTGCGGGATCGCATCCGCGAACCGCTCGAGCTGGCTCGAGTCGATCGCGACGAAGCGCGCGCGCGCCGCGACCTCTGCACAGGCCTCGCGCACCGCGACGAACGGGCGCGCGAGGACGTCCTCCGGAAGCTCCTCTTCCATCTACGCCGATTGGTGTAGGTAGGCGCGCAGCTCGGGCAGGGTGCGCTCGCGCAGCTCCGCGTCCAAGTCGAAGCGCTCGAGCGCTTGCAAGAGCGCGCGCGCCGCGGTGGGGATCGGATGCGAGGCGAAGAAGGCGGCGACCTGTCGCTTGTACAGCGGCTTCTGCAGCGCGGGCAGCGCGGACACGAGTCGGCCCGCGAGGCCGGGCGAGACGCGCGGCGCGAGCTCCTTCCAGCGCTCGCGAACGAACTCCCAGGTGCGCTCGCGCGCGCTCGGGTTGCCGAGCAGGCGAACCAGGAGCGGCACGACGTCCTGAGTCGGAACCGCGTCCGTGAGTGTGAGTGCGAGCGCGCGATCGACGAGCGCTGGATCGCGGAACGAGCCGAGCGCCAGCTCGAAGCGCGTTCGCTCCTGCGGCGTGCGCGCGCCTTTCATCGCGCGCAGATACGCCCCGAAGCGCGCCTTGTCGCCGCGCCGCGCCGCGAGCTCGACGACGATCCCTGCGAGGTTCGCGTCGAGCGCGGTTCGGCTCTTGAGATAGGCGGTGATCCGCGCCTCGACCTCGTCGAGCACGGGCGCGTGCGCCGCGAGGCTCCCGAGGATCGAGACCAACGCCGCGCGGCGCTGGCGTTCCTTCTCGCTCTCGCCGCTCGCGGGCTGCCAGCCAAGTGACTCGAACGCGTGCGCGAACCTCCCGGCCAGCCAGCCGCGGAACTTCGCCGCCGAGCGCTCGCCGACCCGCGGTACCACGTGGTCGTCGAGCCAGGCCAGCGGACCCGACGCGGCGCCGAGCACGTCGGGCTCGCGCTCGTCGCCGAGGCGCGCGACCAGATCGAGCCAGTCAGCGAGCCGCGCGCAGCCCGCGCGCACCCCCGCCCACTGGTGGCCGACGAGCCCCATGCGTTCGACCGGCCGCAGGCGCGAGAGGTCCTGGCCGAGCGCGCGCAAGAGCGGCGCGTCGTGCAGCGCGCGGATGAAGCTCGCCTCGTCGGCGTTCAGATATGCCCAGCGCACGTCGCTGGAGGGGCCGAGCGCGATCTCCGTCGTCGGCCCCTCCGCGAGCGCGCGCACGAGTTGGTCCTTCCCGCGCGCGCGGCGCACCCGCAGGACGAGCGGGATGGGCCGCGTCTCGGTGCGCGCGGCCTCGTCCACCTTCGGGTTCGCGAAGAAGCGCTCCTGCCCGGCGACGAGAAACGCCTGACCGTCGCGGTCGATGCGCCGTCCCGAGACGAGCGGGAAACCCGGCCGCTCGAGCCACGGCGCGACGACCGGAGTCACTGGCCGTTTCGCGCTCTCCTCGAGCGCGCGCCACAGGTCCGCGGCGCGCGCGTTCGCCTCGCGGTGCCGGCGGATGTAGCGCCGTACGCCGGAACGGAACACGCTCGGCCCGAGCCAGCTCTCGAGCATCCGCACCAGCGACGCGCCCTTCTCGTAGGTGATGACGTCGAAGTTCTCCGTCGCCTCGCTCGGCGTACGGACCGCGACGTAGATCGGGTGCGTGTTCTCCATCGCGTCGAGCGCGAAGGCGGGCGCGCGGTGTGACTCGAAGTCGAGCCACATCTCCCACTCCGGCTTCCAGTCGTCGACGACCTTGAAGGCCATCCACGTGGCGAACGCCTCGTTCAGCCACAGGTCGTCCCACCAGGCCATGGTGACCAGGTCCCCGTACCACATGTGCGCGAGCTCGTGCGCGATTACCTCCGCGACGCGCTTCTTCTCCGCGAGCGAGACGGTCTTCTCGTCGACGAGCAGGAGCGTCTCGCGGAACGTCACCGCGCCCGCGTTCTCCATCGCGCCGAACTCGAAGTCCGGCACCGCGATCAGATCGAGCTTCCCGTACGGGTAGGGCAGGCCGAAGTAGCTCTCGAGGCGGGTCAGCGCCGCCACGGCGCACTCGAGCGCGAAGCCGGCGAGCTGCTTCTTGCCCGGGACGCACCAGACACGAATCGGTGTCGAGCCGGCGTGAGCGGCGCGCGACGACTCTAGTTCCCCGACCACGAGCGCGACCAGATAAGTCGAGAGCGGCGGTGTCTCGGCGAAGTGGTAAGTCACGCGCGCGCCGCGGCGGGAGCTGCGCACGATCGCCCCGTTCGAGACGGCGCGGTTGCGGCTCGGCGTCGTCACGCGCAGGCGGAAGCGCGCTTTCCTGTCGGGCTCGTCGAAGCACGGGAAGAAGCGGCGCGCGTCGGCCGCCTCGAGCTGGGTCGCGGCGTAGCGGCGCTTGCCGGAGCGGGCCAGATAGAGACCGCGCAGGTCCTTGCGCAGCGGGCCGCTGTAGCGGATGCGGAGCTCGGCCTTGCCCGCAGCGAGCGGCCGCTCGAGCACGAACGAGAGCGTCTCTCGCTCCGGGGTCGGCCGCACCCGCGCGACCTTCACGACCCCCGAGGCGTCCTCCAGCTCGCTCGACTCGATCTCCAGGTCGACCGCGTGGAGCTCGATCGCGCGGGTGTCCGGCCCGACTTCGAGCGCGATCGCGAGCTCACCGCTGAAGGTCGGTTTCGCGGGATCGACGTGGAGCGCGAGGTCGTAGCGTTCCGGCCGGGGCAGCTTGGGTAGGCGCATGCGGGCGCCGATTGTAGGCTGCGGCCCGAAGCGCCGAAACCGCCGAGTTGCGGCGGGGGGAGAAAAAACGCGAGCATGGGGTCGGTGTCCGGTGCGTCGCTCATATCGGTGACCGAGCGCGGGCGCGCCGTGGATGCGCTCGAAGCGGAGCGTTTCGATCTCGCGATCATCGGCGGCGGGATCACCGGCGCGGGGCTCGCGCGCGAGGCCGCGCTGCGCGGTCTCTCGGTCGCCCTCTTCGAGGCGGAGGACTTCGCGTCCGGAACCTCGAGCCGCTCCTCGAAGCTGATTCACGGCGGCCTGCGCTATCTGGCGCAGGGCGAGGTCGCGCTGGTGCGCGAGAGCGCCCTCGAGCGCAAGGTGATCCACCGCCTCGCGCCGCACCTGGCCGAGCGACGCTGGATGGTGTTGCCCGTCCGCTCGCGCGCGGCGCTCATGAAGTTCCGCGCCGCGATCACCGCGTACGAGAAGCTCGGCGCCGTCGAGCGCGACGACGTGCACCAGAACTGGAGCGCGGACGACCTCGAGCGAGAGGAACCCGCGCTCGACCGCTCCGAATGGCGCTTCGCGTGCGCGTACCGCGAGTATCTGACCGACGACGCGCGCCTGGTGCTCGCGAATCTGCGCGCCGCCGCGGGCATGGGCGCGCGCGTGTTGAACTGGGCGCCAATCACGGGCATTCACGTCGAGAACGAGCGCGCGACCGGCGTCAGCGCGCGCTGTCGGCTCAGCGGGCGCGAGATCCGGGTGCGCGCGGCCTGCGTCGTGAACGCCGCGGGCGCGTGGGTCGAGGCGGTGCGACGACTCGAGGACGCGGCCGCGCCGAGTCTCCTGCACCTCTCGAAGGGCGTGCACATCGGCATTCCCGCCGCGCGCCTGCCGGTCCGGCACCTCCTCTTGCTGGGCACCGACGATCGGCGCGGGATCTTCGCGCTGCGCCGCGACGAGATCGTGTTCATCGGGACGACCGACACCACGTACAAGCGCGGCGCGGATCTCTGGCCGCGCGTCTCGCGCGCGGACGTCGAGTATCTGCTCGCGCCGCTCGCGCACTACTTCGCCGACGGAAAGCTCGCGCCCGACGACGTGCGCACCGCGTGGGCGGGGCTGCGACCGCTGGTCGCCGAGCCGGGCAAGCCGCCGGCCGACATCTCGCGAAAGGACGAAATACTCGTCGGCCGCGCCGGGGTCGTGACCATCGCGGGCGGGAAGCTCACCGGCTACCGACCGATGGCGCTGCGCACCTTGGAGCGCGTGCAGCGCGTGCTCGGCCGGCCGTTGCGGGAAGCGCCCGAGGGTCCGCCGCTTCCGGGCGGCGACTTCGCGGGTGACCTCGGCCCGCTGGCGGACTCGCTCGCGCGCGAGCACGGAGTCACTTCGGCTTGCGCGCTGCGGCTCGCGCGCCTGTACGGCTCCGAGGCTGGCCTGGTCGCGCGGCTCGGGCCCGAGTCACTTGCGCCCGGCGCTCCGGTGATCGCCGGCGAAGTCGACTGGGCCGTGCAGCAGGAGGCGGCCGCGACCGTCGAGGACGTGCTCTACCGGCGCACGCGCGCGGCGCTTTTCGAAGCGGAGGCGCGCAACTCGATCGCCGAGCCGATCGCGCGCCGCATGGCCGGCCTGCTCGGCTGGAGCGCGGAGAAGGCCCAGAGCGAGCTCGCGGGCGCGCGTGCACGACTCGCCGCCGATCTCGACTTCGCGGACGAACCGACTTGAGCGAGATCGCCGAGCGGCTGCGCGCGGCGCTCGGCCCGCGCGTCCACAGCGACGCGGAGACACTCGCCGCGCACCGGCGCGACACCTGGGCGCTGGCCCAGATCCACGACTTACTCGGCCGCGGCGCGCCGAGCCCGGCCGCCGTCGTTCTCCCGGAGAGCGCGGACGAGGTCGCGACGGTATTGCGCCTGTGCCGCGACGCGCGCGTACCGGTGATTCCGTTCGGCGGCGGGTCCGGAGTGTGCGGCGGTGTCGAGGCGCGCCCCGACGCGGTCGTCCTGTCCACGCGCGCGCTCGACGGGCTCGTGTCGCTCGACTCGCGCGATCTGCGCGCGGCGTTCCGCGCGGGCACGATGGGCGGCGAAGCGGAGCGGCGCGTCGAGCGCGATGGGCTCACGCTCGGTCACTGGCCGCAGTCGATCGAGCTCTCCACCGTCGGCGGCTGGGTCGCGACGCGCGCCGCCGGCCAGTTCTCGACCCGCTACGGCGCGATCGAGGACCTCGTGCTCGCGCTCGAGGTCGTGCTGCCCGATGGGAAGATCCTGCGCAGCGTGGAGACACCGCGCGCCTCCGCGGGTCCCGACCTGCGCCAGATCTTCATGGGCAGTGAGGGCACGCTCGGCGTGGTCACCGAGGTGACGTTCTCGCTGCGCCCGCAGCCGGAGGCGCGGCGCTTGGCCGCGTTCCACTTCGCGTCGCTCGACGATGGCCTCGAGGCGATGCGCCGCTTCATGCGCGTCGGCTGGCAGCCGCCGGTCGTGCGCTTCTACGACGAGCGCGAGTCGCGGCGCCAGTTCGCGGCGGAGTGTCCCGAGGGCCGCTGTCTCTTGCTCTTGGTGCACGAAGGTCCCAGCGCCGCCGTCGCGGCGGAAGCCTCTGGCGTCGCAGCTCTGTGTAGCGCGGAGCACGGCGAAGCGGCGGACCCCAAGGCGGTGGAGCACTGGCTCGAACACCGCAACCAGGTGCCGAGCTTCCGCGAGCTGAACGAGCGCGGGCTCGTGGTCGACACGATCGAGGTCGCGGCGACCTGGGCGCGCGTGCTGCCGCTGTATCAGGCTGTGATCGCGTCGCTGCGCGAGATTCCCGAGGTCGCGCTGGCGAGCGCGCACTCGAGTCACTCCTACCGCTCCGGCACGAACCTGTACTTCACGTTCGCGGCGCGCGTCGAGGACCGAAGCCGCATGCCCGAGATCTACCTGGAGTGCTGGCGGCGCGCGATGCAGGCGACCGCCGCGTCGGGCGGCGGGATCGCGCACCACCACGGCATCGGCCGCATCCGGCGCGAGCACCTGCGCGGCGAGCTCGGTGACGCGGGTATCGCGCTCTTGCGCGCCCTGAAGCGCAGCCTCGACCCGGACGACCTGCTGAACCCCGGGGTGCTCCTGCCGGACCCCGGGCCGAACGCGCCGTGAGCGCGGAGTCACTGCTCGCGCTCGACCTCGGAACCACCAGCGTGCGCGCGCTCGTCGTCAGGCGAGACGGCGCGGTGCTCGCGCGCGCGCAGCGGCCGATCTCCGCGAGCTACCCACATCCCGGTTGGAGTGAGTTTGATCCCGAGGAACTGGTCGCGCGCTCCGGCGACGTGCTGCGCGAGGCGCTCGCGAGCGCGAGGCTCGCGGCGCGTGACGTCGCGGGTCTGGGCATCGTCACGCAGCGCGCCAGCGCGCTGTGTTGGGACGCGAGCAGCCTGCGGCCGCTGGCGAAAGCGCAGAGCTGGCAGGACCAGCGCAGCGCCGAGCGAGTCGCGGAGTTCCGCAAGCTCGGGATCCCACTCACGACCCTCGCGTCGGCGACGAAGTTCGAGTGGTGGCTGAAACACGACGACGCCGTGTGCGCTGCCGCGCGCGCCGGTCGTCTGCGCCTGGGCACGCCCGACACCTGGCTCGCCGCGCGACTCACTGCCGGAGGCGCGCACGTGACGGACCCGGGCAACGCGTCGTGCACCGGGCTCTACGACGTCGCCAAGGGCGAGTGGTCGCAGCCGCTGCTCGATCTGTTCGGCGTGCCACGCGCCGCGTTGCCGCGGCTGATCTCCACGAGCGGCGTCGTCGGCGAGACGCCGCCCTCCCTGCTCGGTACACCCCTGCGTGTCGCCGCGCTGGCGGGCGATCAGCAGGCGGCGGCGTTCGCGCAGGGCGTGCAGGCGCGCGGCGACGCGAAGCTCACGCTCGGCAGCTCGGCGATGCTCGACGTACACACGGGTGCGTCGCCCGCGGACGCGACTCCGGGCTCCTATCCGCTCGCGCTCTGGACCTTGGCGGATGGCACGCGCGCGTTCTGTCTCGAGGGCACCGTGATCACCGCCGGAACCGCCGTCGAGTGGCTCGTCGAGCTCGGCGTCGCGCGCGACGCTGCCGAGCTCTCGCGCGTGGCGGCGTCGGCGAGCTCGAGCGGCGGCGTGCGCTTCATCCCGGCGCTCCAGGGACTCGGGACGCCGTATCTCGACGACGGCGCGCGCGGCGCGTTCCTCGGTCTGTCGCGTGGGTCCGGCAAGGCCGAGGTCGCGCGCGCTCTCTTCGAGGGCATCGCGCAGCGCTGCGCCGACGTCTGCGAATCACTCCCGCTCGCCGACGGCCCACTGCGCGTCGACGGCGGGCTCGCGCAGAGTGACTTTCTGCTGCA
>JBGQIB010000062.1:0-23288 GCA_041498295.1 bacterium
CCGGTCCTGCTGATCTTCGTCGCCATGGTCATTCTGCTCATCATCCTCTCGACCCTGCTGCCGCTCATGAACATGACGTCGGCGCTCTAGGGTCGGCGAAACAAGGAGTCACTCGTGAAGTCCCTTCGGCGCGACGGATTCACCCTGCTCGAAATCATGGTCGTGGTGCTGATCATCGGTCTGCTCATGACCGTGCTCGCGACCAACCTGTTCAAGCGGCTCGGCGGCGCGCAGGTCGACATCGCGCGCCTGCAGGTGACCAAACTCTCGCAGCAGCTCGAGCTCTACAAGCTCGACAACGGCACGTATCCGAGCGCCGACCAAGGCCTCGAGGCACTCGTGCGCGAGCCCACCGGCGAGCCGCGCCCGCGACGCTACCCCAGCGGCGGCTACGTGAGCTCGAAGGATCTCGAGGATCCCTGGCACAACCCGTTCAAATACGATCGCCCGGGCAAGAACAACGCGCAGAGCTTCGACCTCTACTCCTACGGCGGCGACGGCCAACCCGGCGGCGACGGCGAGAACGCGGACATCGGCAACTGGGAAGTGAGCGCCGAACGGTGAGCGAGTGACTCGGAGCGCGCGCGACGGATTCACCCTGCTCGAGCTCCTGATCGTGATCTTCCTGATCGTGCTGATCACGGGCGTGTTCGCGACCTCCATCGGCGGCGGCTTCGGCGTGCACATTCGCAACTCAGGGCGCTCGCTCGCGGCCGAGCTCGAGTACGTCTCGCAGCGCGCGGTGACCACGGGGCGCGTGCAGCGCTTCGTCATCGACCTCGATCATCAGGTCTTCCGCGTCGAGATGGAGGTGCCTCCGCCTCCCGACCCGGACGAAGCCCTGCCCGAGCACGCCGAGGGCTTGAGCCTGGCGCCGCCGATCGAGCAGCACCCCTTCGTGCCGGTCGACTCGATGCTCGGCGAGTGGCGCCCGCTGGACGACGCCAAGGATGTGGGGATCCGCGAGGTCCGTGTCGGCGACGCGGTCCGCAAGGACGGCGTGGTTGCGATCGGCTTCTCGATCGACGGTGGCAGCGACCCGGCTGAGATCTGGCTGCGCGACGGCGCGGGCTACGACCTGCGCATCCGGATGGTGGCGTTCACGGGCGAGATCCGCATCGAGGAGCCCGAAGTTGCGAAGTGACTCGCGGCGCGCAGGCTTCACCCTGATCGAGGTCTTGATCGCGGTCCTGATCGTGAGCCTCGTCTTCGGTCTGCTGCTCGAGTCGGTGACTCGGAACCTCGCCGATCTGTCGCGGGCCCGCGCGGGAGCGCGCGCCTCGCAGCTCGCGGCCGATCGCGTGCGCGACCTGAAGATCGAACTCGAGGGCGGCGAGGAGCTCGAGGACGGCGTCGAGGAAGGCGCCTTCGGCGCGCCCGACCAAGACATGCGCTGGCAGATCCGTGTCGCCCCGCAGACACTCCCGCTGCCGCCGGACTACAAGGGCGAGATCTCGCCCTCCCCGCTGTTCTCCGCCGCCAACGAGCCAGCACGCGCGCTGAAGCCGGACGAGAAAGCGCCGTTGCGGCTGGTGCAGGTGCGCGCCTACGCGCAGGGTGAGGATCCCGAATCCGTCGATCCGTTCGTCGTGCTGCTCACCGCGCCGCCCGACCCGGTGCGCTTGCTGCAGCTCCAGCAGCAGCCGGGAGCGGCGCCGGGTGCCGCGGGAACGAGCGCCACGCCGCCGCCGCAATCGCCCGTCGGGCGCAACGGGCGGCCCTGATGAGTCACTCGCGCGCCGGCTTCACGCTGCTCGAGATCCTGGTCGCCGTCTTCATCATGGCGATGGTTCTGACCTTCGCGTTCCAGGCGTACCAGGGGATCGAGCACGCGTACTCGCGCGTCGGCAGCTCGCCGAGCCGCGACCGCGCCGCGCGCATCGTGCTCGACCGCTTGGAGCGCGAGCTCGTCGGCAGCGTGCTCGTGCAGCGCGCGGAAGGTGCCGATCCCCTGCTCCACCCGTACTTCTTCTCCGGGGAAATGAAGATGTACGCCGAGTGGGAGGGTGACACGATCCGGTTCGTGACTCGCACTCCGCTGCGCGCCCCGGCCGCGCCGCCCGTGGGTCTCGAGATCGTCACGTACGGCGCGGTGCCTTCGCAGTCGGGGCAGGGCCTCGTGCTGCTCCGCCAAGCCGAGCCGCTGCCGCCGCAGCTCGCCAAGGACGTCGTCTGGGACTCGCCGGACATCGTCGTCGACGACGTCGCGCTGTTTCTCGCCCGTTACACCGGGGGGGATCAACCGGCCAGCGAGACCTGGGACTCGACCAGCGCCGAGAGACTCGACCAATTGCCCAGCGCGCTCATCGTCACGGTCTCTCTCTGGGAGACCGACTCCGCCGGCCAGCCCGTGCAGGGCCCGGAGTTCTCGCGCACGATCGACCTGCCGGTGCGCCCGTTCAAGCTCTCGCCGGAAGGGGCGGCGGGGGCGGCGGATTGCGGCGAGGGCATGACGGTGCAGCAGTGCGTCGGCAAGTTCTCCCAGCAGATCTCACAGGCGAGTGGCTCGCTCGCCACTGCGATTCACGACGCGCAAGCGCAGGTGAAAGACGCCTGCTGGAACCCCGAGCAGCCCTCGCCCGGACTGCAGCGCCTGAAGGTGCTGATGGGCGGGATCCCGGGCTTCGACGCGGGAGAGTGCAAGTGACTGCCACGCGTGCCCGCGAAGGCGAGGACGGCATCGTTCTGCTGCTCGTCCTGGTGCTGATCGTGGTCGCGATCTCCACGGCCTACGCGATGAGCAAGACCTCGCTGATCGAGGTACTCGCCTCGAGGCAGAGCGCGCAACACACGCGCGCGGATCTGCTGGCGCGCTCCGGGGTCGGGCTCGCCGAGCGCGCGCTCATGGATGACCTGATCGAAGGCACCGACATCACGCGCGCGGTCGAGTCGGGCCTCGACGCCTGGTCCCTGCTCTCGCGCCAAGAGATCGAGCTCCCGGGCGGCGCGCTGCTGCGCGTGCGCATTCACGACGCGGGCAACAAGATCGACATCAACTCGCTGGTCGACGCCCAGGGCAAACGCGTCGCCGAGACGAGCAAGACGTTCCTGAAGGCGGTGCTCGCGCACCTGCGCGACACCGCGCCCGAGTTCAAAGGCTCGAGCGCCCTCGGCGATCAGGAGATCGACGATCTCTCCGATGCGATCCTCGACTGGCTCGACAAGGACGACGAGACGCGCGTGGGCACGCCTGAGCCCGAGTACTACGTAGAGATCAAGAAGGCGAAGTCGCCGCCCCTGAACCGTCCGGTGTTCTCACTCGACGAGCTGGCGCCGGTGCCGGGAATGGATCCCTTGCTGCTCGAAGCGCTCAAAGCCTACTTTACGCCGTACCCGATGTTTCCGGGGACCGATGGGGGAGGCGTGAACCTGAACACGGCGCCGGCTTACGTGCTGGCCCTGATCTTCCACGGCGTCGCCGACGATCAGAGGCTGCTCGACCAGCGCGACGTCTTCGAGATTCTGAAGGCGCGCGGCGAAGGCAAGGTCTTCTGCCCAACAGCGGGCCAGGACCCGTGCACCACCTTTTCCGGGACGGTCGGAATCGCGGACGGCGAGGCGATCTTTCCGCCGCTCACCTACAAGAGCCGCGTGTTCGCGATCGACGTGGAGGCGACCGTGGGCGAGACACGCGCATGCGTCCACAGCGTGATCGACCGCGGCGCCTCTGGCGGGCCAAAGACCCTCTACTACGAGCTGGGCTGCTGATGTTCGAGCGCAGCATCGTCGGGCTCGACATCGGCAGCTGGTCGCTGAAGCTGGCGGAGCTGTCCGCCGGCCTGCGCGGCGCGGCCTTCGTGCGCTTCGCCGAGCTGCCGCTGCCACAAGGCGCGCCCTCCGAGGAAGTGGAGGCGACGATCCAGCTCTGGCTGCAGAGCCGCGCGGTATCGCCGGAGGTGCTCGTGACCGCACTCTCCACCGAGCGACTCACTCAGCGGCATCTGCGCTTTCCGTTCGCCGGCGCGAAGCGCGTGACCGCGGCGATCGGCTACGAGATCGACGAGGAGCTGCCGATCCCGATCTCGAGCGTCGTATCTTCACACGAGCAAGTCTTGACCCGTCCGGATCAGACCGACGTCCTGGTCGCGCTCGCCGCGCGCGTCGACGTCGAGCAGCACCTCGCGTCGTGCCGGCGGATGGAGCTCGAGCCGCGCATCGTCGAGAGCGAAGGTGCGTCGCTCGCGAACCTGTCTCGCTATCTCGAGCTCTCCGACGTCTCGCGCCTCGTGCTCGACGTCGGCCACGCGAAGACGAACCTGTGTCTCTTGGTCGACGGCCGCCCGATCGCGCTGCGCCGCATCGAGATCGCCGGCAAGCACCTCAGCGACGCGCTCGCCTACGACCTGTCCCTCTCCGCGGACGCGGCGCGGGAGCACAAGCACGCGCACGGCATCTTCGAGCGCGGCAGCACGAAGCCGATCTCGAACGGCGTGCGCGACCTGCTCGGCGCGCTCGTCCGCGAGACGCTGCGCAGCGTGCAGTCGATCGTCGGCGATCCGCTCGATCCGGTCTCGCCGAGCGAGATCCTGCTCGTCGGCGGCTCGGCGCGCATTCCCGACCTGGCGCGCTACTTCGAGGAACAGACCGGACTGCCGACGCGCGTGCTGGAGGTGACTCGGACGGGCGGCGGCGCGGAGCAGCTGAGGGAGGCCGGCGCGGCGCTCTTCGCGCAAGCCGCCGCGCTCGCGCTGCGCGGAGCGTCCACCGAGCGAGTCACCCAGACCGACTTTCGCCAAGGCGAGCTCGCCTACTCACCGGATCTTTCCGGCCTGCGGCCGCAGCTCCGGCTCACGGTCGGCCTGTTCGCGCTGTTTCTCGCGCTCTGGGTCGCGAGTGCCACCGCGCGCGCGGTGTTCGCGACGCATCGCATCGACCGACTGCGCGGCGAGGTGGCTTCGATCCTCACTCAGACCTTCCCGGACGCCCAGCCGGGCAAGGACCCGCTGAAGGTCTTCGAGGCGCGCGCGGCCGAGACACGCGCGCTCGCCGCGCACTTGGGCGTCACGGGCAAGGGCCTGTCGGTGCTCGAGATTTTGCGCCAGATCTCCACGCTCGCGCCGGAGTCTCTCGAGATCTCCCTCGACGAGCTCTCGATCGAACGCCAGAGCATCGTCGCGCGCGGACACAGTGCCGACTTCGTCTCCGCCGACCAGCTCAAGGCCGAGCTCTCCAAGTTCGACGGCTTCCAGCGCGTGCTCGTGACCGACGTGAAGACCGACCCGCGCCGCGGCGGCAAGACGTTCACCGTCTCGATCCACCTCGGCGGCGAGGAGGAGTCGCAGTGAATGACTTGCTCGCTCCGCTGCGCGCGTACCTGCAAGGGCGTTCGCCGCGCGAACGCTGGCTCTTGGTGGCCGCCGGCTGCGTAGTCGCGCTCCTGCTCGTTTACGCGCTCGCGATCGCGCCTCTGGGCGCGCGCGCGAGCGCGACCTCCGCGAGCACCGTCGAGCTCGAAGCGCAAGTGACTCGCGCGCTGCAGCTCGCGTCCGAGATGCGCAGCCTGCAGGGCGAGCTCGCCGACGTCGAGGCCCGCATCCAGACCGGCGCGAAAACCAACTTGATCGCCGTCCTCTCGACCTTGGCCGCCGACGCGAAGATCTCCCAGGAGCAGCTCGAGTCGATCGAGCCGAAGCAGCCGTCGGCGAACGCGCAGTATCCCGAGACACGCGCGGAAGTTCGCCTGAAGGGAACCTCGCTCGAGCAGGCGGTGGGCTTCCTCCACCGGATCGAGACGTCGAAGTCGCACCTGATCGTGCGCTCGCTGAAGATGCGCGCGCGCGGCGACGCGTCGGGGACGCCGGTCCTCGACGTCAGCTTCTCCGTGTCGAGCTTCGAGCGCGCTTGAGACGTCGCCGGCGCGCGCTCTGGCTCGGGCTGCCGCTCTCGAGCCTGTGCGTGGGGGTGTGGCTCGCGCCCGCGCTGTTGCTGCGCTTCGCGCTGCCGCTGCTCGCCGCGACCGCCGGCGGCAGCGTCGAGGTCGCGGGCGCCCTGCCCGCCCTGCCCTTCGGCGTGAGTGCGACGCACCTCCGTGTCGCACGCGACGGGCGCGAGCTTGCCCTCGACGACTTCCGCGCGGTGCTCCTGCCTTCGGGGCCACGCCTCGACGCGCGCGTCGCCGACGGAACCCTGCTCGTGCGAGGCGAGGGCCTGCTCGCGGCCAGCGGCTTCGTGCGCCTCCAAGGCGTCGACCTCGAGTCACTTGCCACGGTTCTCGCGGCGCCGCTCGCGCTGCGCGGCCGCGCCGACGGCATCTGGCGCTTCGGGCCGAGCGCGAGTCTCGAGGGGTCGGTGAGTCGCGGCGCGCTCATCGTGCAGCGGCCCGCGCAGTTCGAGCTGTCCTTCGCGCAGCTCGTGATCTCGGCCGCGCTCGATCCCGGTACCGGCGAGTGGAACGTGCGCTGGCTCGACGTCCAAGGGCCGCCGCTCTCCGGGAGCGCGTCGGGGACGCTCGCCTTGGACGGCCGCATCGCCGTCCAGGCCGAGATCCGCCAGCTCGACGAGCCGGTGCGCAGCCTGTTCGGAATGCTGAAGCTGCCGACCGAGCCGCTACCCCTCGAGCTCACGCTCGAGGGCACCCTCGCGGAGCCGCGCGTCGCGGCTCGCGGAGCGACGGCGCCACCCACTACACGCTAGAGTGACGCCGTGGATTCCATGTGGGGCATGAAGCTCCCGGACATCGAACGCTGGTCGGAGAACGTCGTCGTGGTGCGCGGCCAGAACCCAGGTCCGTTCACGGGTCCGGGCACGAACACCTACCTCGTGGGTCGCGGGCCCCGGCCGTTCCTGCTCGACACGGGCGCGGGCGTGCCGACGTACCTGCCGCTGCTCGAGCAGGCGCTGACACGCGAGCACACGAGCAATGGGCCCGGCGATCTCCTGATCACCCACGTGCACGGCGATCACATCGGCGGCGCGTCGGGGGTGCTCGAGCGCTTCGGGCGGCGCAGCGTCGCGAAGCATCCGTGGCCCGGGCGCGACGAGCGCTACGACCTCGACCTGACTCCGATCCGCGCGGGCGACGTATTCCGCGCCGAGGGCGTGACTCTACGCGCGCTCCACACGCCTGGCCACGCGCAGGATCACATCTGTTTCTACCTCGAGGAGGAGCGCGCGCTGTTCACGGGCGACGTCGTGCTCGGCGCGGGCACGACGGTGATTCCGCTCGACGGCGGTGACATGGCCGACTATCTCGCGTCGCTCGAGCGCATGCTCGACCTCGACCTGGCGCGCATCTACCCGGGCCATGGCCCGCTGATCGCCGATCCGCGCGCCAAGCTCGTCGAATACATCGAGCACCGGCGCGAGCGCGAACGCCAGATCGTCGCTGCGGTGCGCGGCGGCGCCAGCACGGTGGTCGACATGGTCGAGCGCATCTACGTCGAGACGCCGCGCGCGCTCTGGCCCGCGGCCGGGCAGTCTGTGCTCTCGCACCTGCTCAAGCTGGAGCGCGAGCGGCGGGCGACGCGCAGCCGCGACGCGGCCGGCGAGGAGCATTGGGCGCTCGCGTGAGCGGAGCGCGGCGCGATGAGTGACTCGAGCTCGGCGGACCTGCTCGCGCGTCTCGCCTCCGCCGATCGCGCGGAGCAGCGCCGCGCCTGCGACGAAGCCGGCCTGCGCATCCGCGCGGAGCCGGGCCTGCGCGACGCGCTGCGCGAGTTGCTTCGAGACCCGCGCCCGCTCGCGCGCTTCGCCGCGGCCTTCGTGCTCTTTCACGCCGAGCGGCCCACCCTGCGCCTCTTGCCCGCGCTGCTCAACTCGCTCGAGCTCGCCGACGGCGACGCGCGCTGGCAAGCGGCGCAGATGCTCGCGGCGCTCGGGCGCCTACACGGAGAGGTGTTGCCCGTGCTGCTCGCCGAGGCGCGCAGCGCCGCCTCGCCGAGCCGGCGGCGCATGACGCTCTACGCGCTGCGCGAGCTCGCGCCGGAGCGCGTCGAGACCGGGGAAGTCTTCCTGGCCGCGCTCGACGATGGCGACGGCCACGTGCGCCGTGCCGCGCTCTCCTGCTTCGCGAAGCTGTCCGATCCCGCGCGCACGCTCGCCGAGCGCGCGCTCGAGCTCGCACGCGGCACAGATCCGGATCCGCGCATGGCGCGCATCGCGACGGTGATCCTGCCCGACTTGGTCCGTTTTCATCCCGGGCTGCGCGCCGACGCGGCACGGCTGCTCGATTCACTCGAGCGCGCGAGCGACCCGTCGCTGGCGCGCGCCGCGCTCGCCGCGCGCCAACGTCTGTCCGCGGCGCCGCCGACCCCGTGAGGCCGCTCGTGCTTGCGTCGACCTCGCCGCGCCGGCGCGAGCTGTTGCGCGAAGCTGGGTTCGTCTTCTCGATCGTGGCGCCGGACGTGGACGAGAGCGCCCTCCCAAGCGAGTCACCCGAGTCTCTCGCCCAGCGACTCGCGCTCGCGAAGGCGCGCGCCGTGCTGCCGCGGGTCGACGCCGACGCCTGCGTGCTTGCCGCCGACACGGTCGTCGTGATCGACGACGCCCTGCTCGGCAAGCCGCGCGACGAAGCCGAGGCGGTCGAAATGCTGCTCCGGCTCGCGGGCCGCACGCACCGCGTGCTCACCGCCTTCGCGCTGCTCGTCCCGGCGCTCGGCTTCGAAGAGGCGGGAATCGTCGAGAGCGCCGTGCGCATGCATGCCGTCGACCGCGCGACCGCCGAGCGTTACGCACGCAGCGGCGAGCCACTCGACAAGGCGGGCGCTTACGCGGCTCAAGGCGAAGGGGGTCTTTTCGTCGCCGAGATCCGCGGCTCACGCGCCAACGTCATCGGGCTGCCCGTCGAAGCGCTGACGCTGCGCCTGGCGGAGCTCTCGGTCGTGCCGTCGTGAGCGAGCTCGCCGAGCGTCTCGCGGAAATCCGCGCGCTCATCGCGCGCAGCGCGCACAGGTCAGGGCGCGACCCGAAGGCCGTGAAGCTGCTCGCGGTCAGCAAGGCACAACCTCCCGAGCGCGTGCTCGAAGCCGTGCGCGCGGGCATGCGCGCGTTCGGTGAGAACCGGGTCCAGGAAGCCGACGCGAAGATCGAGGCGCTGCGCGGTCTTTCGCACGAGACACTCGAGTGGCACTTGATCGGCAGCCTGCAGCGCAACAAAGTCCGGCGCGCGGCGGCGCTCTGCGACGTGATCCAATCCGTGGATCGCGCGCCGCTGGTCGACGCGCTTGCCCGCGAAAGCGCCGCGCTCGGCCGGCGCCTGCGCATCTTCCTGCAGGTGAACATCGACGCCGAACCGCAGAAGGGCGGTTGTGCGCCGGGTGAAGTCGTCGAGCTCGCGCGCGCCGTCGATGCCAGCGAGCATCTCGAGCTCGTGGGACTCATGGCGATCCCGCGCGCGTGCGAGGATCCCGAGGCGGTGCGACCTTCCTTCGCGCGCCTGCGGGAGCTGCTCGCCGAACTGAACCGCGCGCGAGCGCACTCACTCCCGCTCTGCGAGCTGTCGATGGGGATGTCGAGCGACTTCGAAGTCGCGGTGGAAGAAGGCGCGACGTGGCTGCGCATCGGCACGGCGCTCTTCGGCGAGAGGAAGAACGGATGATCGGGCTACCCAAGTCCGTGGGAACGATCGGCGCGGGCAACATGGCGGAAGCGATTCTGCGCGGCTTGCTGCGCGCGGGTGTCTCGGCGGATCGACTCTCCGCCTCCGACGTCGACCCCGAGCGGCGCCGCGCATTGCGCGAGGCGCTCGGCGTCTACACGACCGAGAGCAACGCGGAGGTCGCGCAGCGCGCCGAGGTGGTCGTGCTCGCCGTGAAGCCGCAACAGCTCGAGAGCGCCACCCAGACATTGCCGCGCGACGGCGGCCCGCTCTATCTCTCGATCGTCGCCGGCGCGACGACGGCCGGGCTGCGGCGCCTGCTCGGCGCCGGCGCGCGCATCGTCCGCAGCATGCCCAACACGCCGGCGTTGGTCGGCGCCGGAATCACGGCCGTCGCGAGTGACGGCGGCGCCGAGCCCGCCGACGTCGAGCGCGCGTGCGCGATCCTGCGCGCGGTGGGCGAAGTCGTGCAGGTGCCCGAGGCCGCGCTCGACGCCGTGACGGGTCTGTCCGGATCCGGCCCCGCCTATGTCTTCCTGTTCATCGAAGCGCTCACCGAGGCGGGCGTGCGCGAAGGGCTCGGCTCCGCGACCGCGCGCGCGCTCGCGCTCGAGACCGTCTACGGCGCCGCCCGCCTGGCCCGCGAGACCGGCGAGCAGCCGGCGCTGTTGCGCGAGCGCGTGACCTCTCCCGGCGGCACAACCAGCGCCGGACTCGCCGCGCTCGAGAGTGGCGGATTCCGCGCGGCGCTCTTGGCGGCCGTGCGCGCGGCGACGCAGCGCTCGCGCGAGCTCGGCAAGTCATAGGGCGTGATTAGGTAGAGGAAGCCGACGCGCCAGCGCGTGGGTAGGGTGCCCGCGCGCTCCAAAGACGCGCTCAAGCGGCAGGGGCTTCCATCCGATTCTGCGGGTTAGAGATGCGCCTCACCCCGCTCGAGATCCGCCAGCACAAATTCGGCTCGCAGATGCGCGGGTTCGACCGCTCCGAAGTCAGCGCGTTCCTCGACACGGTGGTCGCAGACTTCGAGGACGTCGTGCGCGAGAACGCTCAGCTGCACCGCGAGGCCGAGCGCTTGGCGCGCGAGCTCGACGCGTATCGCAGCCGCGAGAAGACGATCCAGGACACGCTCACGACCGCGCAGGCCTTGGTCGAGCAGCTGAAGCGCACGGCGATCAAGGAGAGCGAGTCGATCGTGATCGAGGCCGAGGTTCGCGCCGAGAAGCTGCTCGCCGAAGCGCGCGAGCAGCGCGCGCTGCTGGCGAACGAGATCCGCGAGCAGCGCCACCTGCGACAGCGGCTCGAGGCCGATCTGCGCCGCACGCTCGAGAATTATGGCAAGCTGATCGACGCGTTCGCGCCCTCGGACCGACCGGGCGAGTGACCCTACTCTCCGCGCTGTCGGTTTGACCCGCTCCGGACCCTGCCCTAGAGTGCCGCCGCTTCCGGATTCCGCAGGAGATCCGAGCAGATGCCGACGTACGAGTACGAGTGCACCAAAGGCCACGTGTTCGAGGTCGAGCAGCCGATCACCGCGGACGCGCTGAAGCGTTGCAAGCTGTGCCGCTCCAAGGTGCGCCGCCTGATCTCGCCGAGTCACTTCATCCTGAAGGGCAGCGGCTGGTACGCGGACGGCTACGGGAGCAGCAAGAAGAGCAGCGGCAGCGACTCGTCGTCCGAAACGAAGTCCGAGTCGAAGTCCGAGACCAAGTCGGAGACGAAGACCGAGTCGAAGACCGAGACGAAGACGGAAGCTAAGCCGGCGAAGTCGAGCGAGAAGTCGAGCGAGAAGTCGAAGGGCTCGTCGAAGGCGGCCGCGGGCCAGTGACCGAGATCGTCAACGGCAAGAGCCTCTCCGCGGAGATCCTCTCCGACGTGCGCAAGCGCGTCTCCGAGTATGGCGCGGGCACGCCGTGTCTCTGCGTCGTGTTGGTCGGCGAGGACCCGGCGTCGCAGGTCTACGTGCGGATCAAGGACAAGGCCGCGCGCGAGTGCGGCATCGAGTCGCGCCAGGTGCGGCTGCCGGCGACGACGTCCGAGGCGGAGCTGCTGCGCGTCGTCGACGGATTGAACCGCGACCCGAGCGTGCACGGCATTCTGGTCCAGCTTCCACTCCCGAACGGGATCGACGCGGCGCGCGTCTCACTCGCGCTCGACCCGGCAAAAGACGTCGACGGTCTGCACCCGATCAGCGCGGGACGGCTGCTCGCGAACAAGTCTGGCTTCGCGCCGTGCACGCCGCTCGGCTGCATCTACATCCTCGACCACTACCGTGTGCCGATCGAGGGCGCGAACGCAGTGGTCATCGGGCGCAGCGAGATCGTCGGCAAGCCGGTGTCGCTGCTGCTTCTGCACCGCAACGCGACGGTCACGATCTGTCACTCGCGCACGCGCGATCTCCCCGAGATCGCGAGACGCGCCGACATCCTGGTCGCGGCGCTCGGCAAGCCGAAGTTCGTGCAGGGCGACTGGATCAAGCCCGGCGCCGCCGTGATCGACGTCGGCGTGAATCGAGTCGACGGCAAGCTGATCGGCGACGTAGACTTTGCCGCGGCGAACGGGCGAGCGGGGCTGCTCACGCCCGTCCCCGGGGGGGTGGGCTTGCTGACGGTCGCGATGCTGCTGCGCAATACGCTGCAGGCCTTCGAGGCGCAGACGGCCCAGCGCCACACGTGACCGAATCCAGCGCGCCGCTCGCGCGCACGCCGCTCTGGTCGCGCCATCGCGACGCCGGCGCGCGCCTCGTGGCCTTCGCCGGCTGGGAGATGCCGGTCACTTACAGCTCGATCCTCGACGAGCACCGCGCGGTGCGCTCGAGCGCGGGCCTGTTCGATGTCTCGCACATGGGCGAGATCCGTCTGCGCGGCCTCGGAGCGCTCGAGCTCGCGCAGGCGCTCTTCTGCAACGACGTCGCGGGGGCGGAGCGCGGCCGCGTGCGCTACGGGCTGCTCTGCCTCGAGAGCGGCGGCGTCGTCGACGACGTGACCTTGTACCGGACCGGCGCGAGCGAAGTGCTGTTCTGCGTGAACGCCTCGAACATCGCCGCCGACCGCGACTGGATGCACGAGGTCCACGCGCGCACGAGGAGCCGCTGCGAGATCGAAGACGAGAGCGACGCGACGGCGCTCTTGGCGATCCAAGGTCCGGCCGCGCTCGAGATCGTCGCAAAGCTCGTCCCGTCCGGCTTCCTGCGCCCGAAGCTCTGGCACTTCGCCGAGACACGGCTCGGCTCGCTCCCGGTTCTACTCTCGCGCACCGGTTACACCGGCGAGGACGGCTACGAGATCTTCGTAGACACCGCGCGCGCGGGCGCGCTCTGGGATCTTCTGCGCGACACGGGCGGTGAACGCCTCACGCCCGCGGGTCTCGGCGCACGCGACACGCTTCGGACCGAGGCCGCGTACCCGCTCTACGGTCACGAGCTCGACCGCGAGCACGATCCGATCGAGGCCGGCCTCGAGCGCTTCGTCGCGTTCGGCAAAGGCTTCAGCGGCGAGCCCGCGCTGCGCGCGCGCGCCGACGCCGGACCGAAGCGCAGACTCGTGGGGCTCGTGCTCGAGGGCCGACAGGTCGCGCGCCCCGGCTTCAAGATCGCGAGCTCGCTCGGGGACGGAATCGTTACCAGCGGAACCTACGGGCCGACGGTCGATCGCTCGATCGCGCTAGGCTACGCTCCCGCCGGGCTCCGACCTGGCGCGCGACTGCAGGTCGAGATTCGCGGCAAACTTCTGCCGTGTGAGGCCGTCGCGACTCCGTTCTACCGCCGGAAGAGAGGCTGACGGGAACTTCGATGGCAGACCGCGAGTACGAGATTCCGGACGATTGTCAGTATACGGAGTCAGACGAGTGGGTGCGCGTCGACGGCACTCTGGCGCGCGTGGGCATCACGGACTACGCGCAGTCGGAGCTGAACGACATCGTGTTCGTCGAGCTTCCCGAAGCGGGACGACAGCTCGAGAAGGGCGATGCCTTCGGCGTCGTGGAGTCGGTGAAGGCGGTGAGTGACTTGCTCGCGCCGTTCACGGGCGAGATCGCCGAGGTGCACGCGCGTCTGTCCGAGCACCCCGAGTGGCTGAACGAGGATCCGTACGGGCGCGGTTGGATCATCGCGCTCCACCCCGAGGACCTCGAGGCCATCGACGGCCTGATGTCGGCGGTCGAGTACCGGGCGCACGTGAAGGCGCGCGCCGGGAAGTGAGTTACGTCCCGCACACGCCTGAAGAGGTGCGCGCCATGCTGGCGCGCATCGGCGTGGCGTCGCTGGACGAGCTGTTCGAGGGTGTGCCCGCGGGCCTGCGGAGCCGCGCGGAGTTGAAGCTGCCCGCGGCGCTCGACGAGCGCGCGCTGTTGCGCTTCTTCGCGAGTCACGCCGCGGAGAACGTGAACGTCCAAGCGAGCGCGAGCTTCCTGGGCGGCGGCGCGTACCACCACTTCATCCCCGCCGCGGTCGACGCGCTCGCCAGCCGCGGCGAGTTCATGACCGCGTACACGCCCTATCAGGCCGAGATCAGCCAGGGCACGCTGCAGATGATCTTCGAGTTCCAGACCCTGATCTGTCAGCTCACCGGGCTCGAGGTCGCGAACGCGTCGCTCTACGACGGCGCGTCCGCGGTCTCGGAGGCCGCGCTGATGGCGGCGCGAGTCACTCGGCGCACGCGGATCGCCGTCAGCGCGGGCCTGCATCCGCATTGGCGCGAGGTGCTGCAGACGTACGGCGCGGGGGTCGAGCTCGAGCTCGTGACTCTGCCGCTCGACGCGAGCGGCCGGACCCGCCTCGATGCGCTACCCGCCGAGTGCGCGGCGGTCATCGTGCAGTCACCGAACTTTCTGGGCTGCATCGACGATCTCGGCGGCGCGGCGAAGGCCGCGCACGCACAGGGGGCGCTCGCGATCGCGGCCAGCGCCGAGGCTCTCTCCTTGGCGCTGCTCAAGTCACCGGGCGAGCTCGGCTGCGACATCGCGTGCGGCGACGCGCAGTCGTTCGGGCTGCCGGTCTCCTTCGGCGGTCCGTACGCCGGGTTTCTCGCCGCCCGTGATCGGTTCGTGCGCCAGCTTCCCGGCCGCTTGATCGGCGAGAGCGTCGACTCCGCCGGCGAGCGGGCGTTCGTCATGACCCTGACGACGCGCGAGCAGCACATCCGGCGCGAGAAGGCGACGAGCAACATCTGCACGAACCAGGGGCTGTGCGCGCTGCGAGTCACGATTTGGCTCGCGCTGATCGGGCGCCGCGGGATTCGCCGCCTGGCCGAGATCAACGTCGCGCTCGCGGCCTACGCGCGCAAGGCAGTCACTCGCGCGGGCCTCGGCCTTCCCTACTCCGCGCCCGTCTTCAACGAGTTCGTGGTCGAGGTTCCCGACCTCTCGCGCAAGCTTGCGAGAGCGCGCGCGCAGAATCTGCAGGGCGGCGTGCCGCTGGCGCGCTTCGAGCCCGCGTACCCGAACCGCTTGCTCGTGTGCACCACCGAGATGAACACGCGCGCGCAGATCGACGCGCTCGTGCGCGAGCTCGCCGCGTGACGGCGCCCGGACGCAGCGGGCTCGTGTTTCGCGAGCCACTCCTGTTCGAGTCCTCGCGGGCCGGCCGACCGGGCGTACCGATCGACGACCCGGACGTTCCGCTCGTCGACGTCGCGCGCGAGCTCGGCGCCGACCTGATCCGCGACGACGTGCCCGACTTCCCGGAGCTCGCGGAGCTCGACGTCGTGCGCCACTTCACGCGCCTGTCCCAGTGGAACTTTGGCATCGACTCCGGGTTCTTCCCGTTGGGCTCTTGCACGATGAAATACAACCCGAAGGTGAACGAGGTCGTCGCCCGGCTGCCGGGACTCGCCGCGGTGCACCCACTCTCCGACGAGGCCGACGTACAGGGCGTGCTCGCGCTGGCCTGCGAGCTCGAGGCGGCGCTCGCCGAGATGGCGGGCCTGGACCGCGTGACCTTGCAGCCGGCCGCAGGCGCACAGGGCGAGTTCGTCGGCGTGCGCATGATCCAGGCGTATCACCGCGCGCGCGGCGACCAGCAGCGGACGCGCGTCCTGATCCCCGACACCGCCCACGGCACGAACCCCGCGAGCGCCGCGTTGAACGGGCTCGAGGTGGTCGAGGTGAAGAGCGGCGCCGACGGCATCGTCCACCCCGATGCGCTCGCACGCCTCTCTGACGCGCGCACCGCGGCGCTCATGCTCACCAACCCCAACACGCTCGGCCTGTTCGAGTCGCACGTCGAGAAGCTCGCGGAGGTCGTCCACGCGGCCGGCGGGCTCGTGTATCTCGACGGCGCGAACATGAACGCGCTGCTCGGCGTCGCGAAGCCCGGCCACATGGGTGTCGACGTCATGCACTTCAACCTGCACAAGACGTTCTCTACACCGCACGGTGGCGGCGGGCCCGGCTCGGGACCGGTGGCGGTGAAGAACGCGCTCGCGCCCTTCCTGCCGGTGCCCGTGATTCGGCGCGAGGGCGACCGCTACCGGCTCGACGACGAGTTTCCGCACTCGATCGGCCGCGTGCACGCGTGGTACGGCAATGCGGGCATCTGGCTGCGCGCGCTCGCATACATCCGCACGCTCGGCGCCGCGGGTCTCGTCGAGGTCACCGCGCGCGCCGCGCTGAACGCGAACTACGTGCTCGAGTCACTGCGCGACGTCTACGACGCACCGCATGCGCGCCGCGTGATGCACGAGTGCGTGCTCACGGACAAACGCCAGCACGAGTACGGCGTGACGACCGCGGACATCGCCAAGCGCCTGATGGACTACGGCTACCACCCGCCCACGATCTACTTCCCGCTCGTGGTCGCGGGCGCGCTCATGATCGAGCCGACCGAGTGCGAGTCACAGGAGACGCTCGACGGGTTCATCGGCGCGATGCGCTCGATCGCGCGCGAGGCGGAGACCGAGCCTGGTCTCGTCACGGGCGCGCCGAATCTGCCGATCGTGCGCCGCCTCGACGAGGTGCGCGCCGCGCGCAAGCCGCGCCTCCGCTGGACGCGGAGCGGCTGATGCGGCGCAGCCGCGTGCTCGCGGCGCTGGCGATCGCCCTGCTCGCGAGCCCGTCCCTCACGCGCGCGCAGATCAGCAATCCCTTCGCGAGCGATCTCACCATCGAGAAAGAGAAGGAGATGACGGCCGCGATCCACGCGCAGATTCGCCAGCAAGCGAAGCTCGTGACGGATCCGGTGCTGCTCGACTTCGTGGACGAAATCGGCGAGAGCCTCGTGAAGGCGACCGAGCCGCAGCCGTTCACGTTCCGCTTCACGATCCTCGCCGACCCCGCGCTCAACGCCTTCACGATCGGCGGCGGCTACGTGTACATCACGACCGGCGTGATCGAGCAGGCAGGCGACATCAACGAGCTCGCGGGCGTGCTCGCGCACGAGATCGGTCACGTCGAGAAGCGCCACGTCGCGCGCCAGAACGAAGGCCAGGGTCTCTCGACCTTGCTCACGATTGCCGGCTTGGCGGCGGCGATCGCCTCCGGTCAGCCGGGCGCCCTCGTCGCCGCCCAGGGCCTCAACGTGTCACTTCAGCTGAAACACTCGCGCGAATTCGAGGCCGAGGCCGACCGCGAGGGCATCGCGATCATGTCGAAGACCGGCTACGACCCCGAGGGCATGCGGCGCTTCTTCCAGCGCATCCTCGCGCAGAATCCGGGCGAGGGCGGCGGCGTGCCCGCGTATCTGTTCACGCACCCCGCGCTGCAGGAACGCATCGCGGCGACCAAGGTCGAGATGGAGAGGATCGGCGCGCCGAAGAACGTGAAGCGCGAGGACGCGCGCTTGCCGCTGATGCAGGCGCGCATCGCGCAGGTCCTCTCCCCGGATCCGAGCGGCGCGAACCCGCTGCACGCACGCGCCAGCTTCGACGCGGCGAAGACCGATCCGCTGATGGCGCAGGCGGCCGAAGCGCGCGTCGACGGCGACGATGCACGCGCAGACACCTTGCTCGCGCAGGCCGAGAAGCTCGAGCCCGGCGATCCCCGAGTCCCTCTCGAGCGCGCGCGCATCGCCGAGGAACGGGGCGATCTGGAGGGGGCGCGCGACCAGCTCGAGCGCGCGCTCGCGCTCGACCCGAACGTGCCTCTGGTGCAGTACGAGCTCGGCTCGATCCACGCGCGTCTGGGAAACAAGTCGCGCGCGGCCTTCTATCTCGAGCAAGCCGTCGCGAACTTTCGCCCGAAGACCGCTGCGCGGCGGCGCGCGGAGCTCGAGCTGGCGCGGCTCGAGTTCAAGCTGCTCGACGAGAGCGGACTCGCCACGAGCGGCGGCCCGACCGAGTCACACGCGTTCGAGCGCGGTGACTCCGTGAGCTGGTGGGGCGACGTGAGCCGCAAGTTCTACCCGACGAACCCGGAGTTCTTCGTGCGCTGGATCGACCCGAACGGCGCCACCGTCTACAGCGAGCGCGTCCGTATGAGCCCGGGCGGTCACGTGAGCTCGACGTTGAACACGCGGAATGCGGCCGCCGGCAAGTGGCGCGTCGAGGTGCGCGTGGAGGACACGCTGGTCGAGACGCAAGAGTTCGACGTCCGCGCGCCCGTATAGCGGTGGACCGTCGAACCCGCGCGATCTACGAGTCCAAGGCGCGCGCCTGGATCGCGCGCCGGGGCACCGACGCCGCCGCGCTCCGGCGCCTGCGGGAGCTCGCGGCAGCGCTGCCCGAGAGAGCGCGCGTCGCGGACCTCGGCTGCGGCCCCGGCTGGTTCGGAGAGCGGCTGCGCCGGCAGGGTCACTCCGTCGTCGGGTTCGACCTCAGCGACGCGATGCTCCGCGCCACGCGCGGCCGCGCGCCGAAGCTCGGGCTCGTGCGCGGAGACCTCGCACGCCTCCCGTTCGCGCAGGCGTCACTGGATGGTGTATGGGCGAAGAACAGCTACATCCACCTGTCGCTGCGCGAGCTCGCGCCCGCGCTCGCCGATCTCCACCGGGCGCTGCGGCCCGGCGCGCGGCTCGCGCTCTCACTGCTCGACTTCGAACGCGCAAAGCCGTCCGCGCGTGAGCGCGCGCGCGGCTGGCTCGAACGCCGCGGGCTGGGCGAGCGCAACCTGCGCGGTCGACTCTTCACGCTGCTGTCGCCCGAGTTCGCGCGCGACCTGTTCGAAGGCGCGGGCTTTCGCGCGCTCTCGGTCGACGTCGCGGAGCGCACCTGGATCCGCGCGCGCCGCGCGCACGCCCTTCCCGACTTCGTGCGCCCGGGCCTGCGCCTGCTCGTGGTCGGGCTGAACCCGTCCCCGCTCGCGGCGACCACCGGCATCGCGTTCGCAGGCGCAAACAACCGCTTCTGGCCCGCGGCGCGCGCCGCGGGCTGGGTCGAACGCGAGCGTGATCCCGGCGAGGCGCTGCAGCACGGCATCGGCTTCACCGACCTCGCGAAGCGCGTGACGCCGAGCGCGAACGCGATCCGCGCGCGCGAGTACCGGCACGGGATCGAGCGCCTCGAGCGCTTAGTGCGCGCGTTCCGCCCGCGCGCGCTCGTGTTCGTCGGGCTCGAGGGCTTCCGGCGCGCGCTCGATCCGCGCGCGCGCCCCGGAGTGCTCGAGGGCGGCTTCGCGGGACGGCCCGCGTACCTCGCGCCGTCTACGTCGGGACGAAATGCCGCAACGTCGCTGGCGGATGTGGTGCGCCACTTCCGCCGCGCGCGCGCGCTCGCCGATTGAATGAGCGCCGCCCCCCGCGCGCTCGCTATAATGACCCCCATGCCATTCAAGGTGAATTTCCGAGACACACCGCACTCCGAAGAGGCCCAGGGCGAGTGCGAATCGCTCGCGCAGGGACTGCGCGCCGAGTTCCCCGAGACGTCGCGCGTCGAAGTGACCTTGGGGCATGACCGCGAGGAGTTCGAGGCGCACGTGCACGTCACCGGGAAGGACATCGATCTCGCGGCGCGCGCGAAGACTCGCGAGTCACTTGTGATCGCGGCGCGCGAGGCGTTCCACCGCGCGCACGCGCAGCTCCGCAAGCACCACGACAAGCTGATCTTCAAGTCGCGCCGCGACGGCCACAAACCGCGCTAGCGCGGCGGAGCGTGGGTAGGGTGCCCACGCGATCATCGGATCTCAGCCGATGATGAAGTGGATGCGCAGGGCGAGATACATGCTGCCCTGAAAGCGCAGCTTGCCCTTCATGACCGCGGTCGGCGCCTTGAGCTCGCCGGCATTCAGCTTGCGCCAGGTCTCGACGTCCGTGGAGAGCACGAGGTCCGGCTCGGGCAGCGGGCCATCGCCGCCGTGCACTTCGCCGTCCCCGATATCGAGCCAGTAGAGTCCACCTCCGTCGCCGGCGAGGTCGAACTGGATGCGCGCGCGCAGGTTCTCGAGCTTCTTGCGGCGCTCGGGATCGGTGCGCACGGCGTCCGGCGCCCAGCTGCGGAAGAAGTCCGCGGGCGCGATGTCCGCAGGCGGCCGGGCTCGCTCACTCACTCGCGTAGTCTAGCGCGGGAGGTCCGGGTCGGAGGCCGCGGGCGCGGCGGTCGGCGACGGCGTGCCGCGGCCGAGGTGGAAGCCCTGGCCGCACTCGATGCCGAGCCCGCGAATCACCTCGAGCTCGTGTTCGGTCTCGATGCCCTCCGCGATCAAGGTCGAGCCCATCTTCCCGGCGACGGCCTTGAGACCGCGCAGCAGCTCCTGCTTCACCGGGCTCTCCTCGATGCCGCGCACCAGCGACATGTCGATCTTGAGAAAGTCTGGAGAGAGCTCGAGCGCCGCCTCGAGGCTGGAGAAGCCCGCGCCCGTATCGTCCAGCGCGATGCGGAAGCCCAGGCGCGAGAAGTGATCGGTCGCCTCGCGGAAGATCGGGAAGTTCGAGATCGCCTGGCGTTCCGAGACTTCGAGCACCAGGTTGCGCGGGCCGAGGCCAAGCGCGCCGAGCGTCTCGCGCACGCGCACCGCCTGGAAGTCCGGATCCTGGATGCACGTCGGCAGGATGTTGAGGAAGAGCAGCTGGTGCGGCGCGATGCCGCGCGCGTTCGCCAGCGCGCGCCGACGACACAGGCTGTCGAGCTCGTACTCGCGGTCGGATTGCTCGGCGATGCCGAAAAGCGCGCCGGGCGTCTCCATGCCCGTGCCCGCGGGTCCGCGCGAGAGCGCTTCGTAGCCGATCACCTCGCGCGTCGCGAGCCGCACGATCGGCTCGAAGACCGTGGTCACGCTCTCTTCGAGCAGGATGCGATCGAGCGCCCCGGCGCGATCACGGCGCCGGCGCTCGCGCTCGAAGCGCGCGGAAGCGCGCGTCGTCTCGATGAGCTGGCGGATCTGCGCTTCGGGCCGCTGAAACGGCCGGTGCAGCACGAAGCCGGTACCGATCGGAACCTCGGGGCGCTCGTGCAGATACGGATAGACGATGCGCTTCAGACACAGCGCGACGTAGGAGCGCAGCTCCTCGGCGAGGCGCGGCAGATCGTGCAGGAAGAACGCCGACTCCGTGCGCGGGCGCGGGATGAACACCAAGATGTGTTCCTCCTCGAGCGCTCCGGAGGTCATGAGCACGTCGTCCCCGACCTCGCGCCCGATGCGCGTGCGCACGCGCTGCGTCAGCGCGTCGAGTGCGGTGCGGAAGGCGCGCGCGCCGTACAGGCGCTCGATCTCGAGCAGCGACTCGGCATCGACCAGCAGCAGCGCGAGCGCCGACTCCTTCACGAGCTGGCTCGACAGCGTGCCGATCTGCTGACCCAAGGGCGGCAGCAGCCGGTCGCCGTACAGCGCGATCACGCGATCGTGCGTGTCCTGCTGCGCATGCGTGTCGTCGGAGTCACTCACTCGGCCGGCCTCGGGAAGTCTTTTCCCCGCGGCTAGATCGGAAATCCGCCGCCGGAGCTTGACCCGAACGGCTTCTCGCGTCGCGCGCTAGTACGGCTCGGGCGCCGCGAGCTGGTAGATCATCGTCAGCGTGACGTGATTCTGAGACTCGCTCTGCACCACGTGGTGGACGCGACAGGGAGTGGCCTCGAGGAATTTGTTCACCTCTTCCTCGAGTTCCTTGGGCAGCCCTCGGAACACATGACAGCGCAGCGCCTGCATTCTCGGACCTTCCCTTCTTCCGGTACTCAGTACCGCTTCAGTTCGGATCGACCTCGAGGGCCCACGCCTCGATCCCCCCCGTCAGATTCGAGACGTGCGCGAAGCCTTTGGAGCGCAACAGCTCACACGCGCGACGGCTGCGTCCTCCAGTGCGGCAGTGCACGACGACGTCGCGCGCGCGCCACGGCTCGAGCTCGACGAGCCGCGACTCCAGCTGCCCGAGCGGGATGAGCCGCGCGCCCGGGATGCTCGCGATCTCCGCCTCGAACGGCTCGCGCACGTCGAGCAAGAGCAGATCTGCGCCCGCGTCGAGCTGCGCGCGCAGCGCGTGCGGCCCGATCTCGGGCTCTTGCGCCACGCCGGCGCCGGCGCCCGAGCAGAACGCCGCGTAGTCGATCGGCGCGCGGATCGTCGGCCGCTCGCCGCAGACCGCGCACGCCGGATCCTTCGGAATTCGGAACGTCTTGAACTCCATGGCGAGCGCGTCGTAGACGAGCAGCCGGCCGACGAGCGTGTCACCGGCGCCGAGCAGGAGCTTCAGCACCTCCGTCGCCTGCAACACGCCGATCACGCCGGGCAGAACGCCCAACACGCCGGCCTCGGCGCAGTTCGGCGCGAGCTCGGGCGGCGGTGGCTCGGGGAACAAGCAGCGGTAGCAGGGACCGCGGCGCGCATCGAAGACCGCGACCTGTCCTTCGAAGCGCATCACGCTCCCGCTGACCAGCGGCTTCTTCTGCCAGACGCAGACGTCGCTCGCGAGATAGCGACTCGGAAATGTGTCGGTGCCGTCGAGCACGACGTCGTAGTCCGCGAAGATCTCACTCGCGTTCGAGGCGTCGAGCTTCACTTCGTGAAGCCGTACATCGACGTCCGGGTTCAGCGCGCGCAGCTTGCGCGCCGCGACCTCGGTCTTGCGCGCGCCGACGTCCTCGGTGGCGTACAAGATCTGGCGCTGCAGATTCGACGCGTCGACGCGGTCGAAGTCGACGATGCCGATGCGTCCGACCCCCGCCGCCGCAAGATACAGTGCCGCGGGAGAGCCGAGGCCGCCGGCGCCGATCACGAGCGCGCTCGACGAGAGCAGCACCGCTTGTCCCTCGGGACCGACGCCGTCCAGCAGCAGGTGGCGCTTGTAGCGTTCCAGCTGTTCGGGACCCAACCGGGACATGGGGTCAGGGTAGCGCGACTACTCGGTGGCTGCCTTCTGAGTGTGCCGCGCGATCGTCTCGAGCAAAACGAGCCGGTCGAGCGGCTTGGTCGCGAACGCGTCGCAGCCCGCTTCCAGACAGCGCTGTCGCTCGGAGGGCAGCGCATGCGCGGTGAGCGCGATGATCGGTCCGGTGTAGCCCTGGGCGCGCAGCTGACGCGTCGCGGCGAAACCGTCGAGCACCGGCATCTGCACGTCCATCAACACGACACAGAACGGTGTGCTCTCGTCCGCCGCCGCGAGCGCGAGCTCCACCCCAACCAGGCCGTTCTCCGCGATGGTCACTTCGTAGCCCGCGCGCTCGAGCACGTGGCGAATCACGCGCTGATTGTCGGGGCCGTCCTCGACGACCAGCACGCGGCCGTGCGCGCGCAGTCCGCGCAGCGCCGCTCGCAGCCCGCCGCTCGACGGCGTATCGGCCTCGCTGCCGTCGGTCGCGCCGTCGCTCGACAGCAACTGCGCGGGCAGGCGCACGCGGAACAGACTGCCGCGTCCGACGACGCTGGTCGCGGTGATCGCGCCGCCGAGCCGCTCGACGAG
>JBGQIB010000063.1:0-23266 GCA_041498295.1 bacterium
AGGCGATCGAGGTCTTCGTCACGGAGCATGGGCCGCTCTTGCGCAGCGTGCGGCCCGACGATCCGCGTGCGAGCGCGCTCGCGCTGCGCTGGACGGGCTTCGCCGACGAGAGCGGCGTCGAAGCGGCGCTGCGCCTGCAGCGCTGCGGTGACTGGGAGTGTTTCCGGAGCTCGCTGCGCGAGCTGCGCGCGCCCGCCGCGACGTTTCTCTACGCCGATGCCAACGCCATCGGCACGCAGGTCGCGGGCGACCTTCCGATCCGCGCGATCGACACGGGCCTCTTGCCGGTCGCCGGGTCGTCGCGCTTCTACGACTGGCGCGGAATGATTCCCTTCGACGAATTGCCCACGAGCTTCGGCGCAAGCCTCGCAGCGCAGGTCGTCTCGACGCACGTCGACAGCGAGGCATTCCACCATCCGGTGAGCTGGCTGTGGAGCAGTCAGGGCGGCGCCGAGCGCGTGCGCGAGCTGGTCGCGCAAGAGGGCGCGCTCGACGTGGAGCGCCTCGTCGCGATCCAGCGCGACACCGTTTCGCGTCGCGGCCCGGCGAGCCTGCGTCTCTTGATCGGCGAGCTCGAGCCCGCGTCCAGCTCCGCGCAGCGTGCGAAGGCGATGCTGCTGGAGTGGGACGGCTCGACCGGGAAGGACTCGGCCGGCGCCTCGCTCTATCACGTCTTCCGGCAGAGACTCGCGCACCGCTTGCTCGAGAGTCTCGGTTTGTCACGCGATGCGCTCGCGCTGCTCGACGCAGCGGAGCCGGCTCCCGGGCTGGTGCTCGCGCGTACACTGGATCGTCTCGGGCGCGACAAGGCGAGCACCTTGGTCGAAGGCGCGCTCGACGAGACCTGGGCGACGATGCGCACGCAGATCTCGGCGAATCCGAAGAAGTGGGCGTGGGGCGAGATTCACGAGCTGCGCCTCGTGCACGAGTTCGAGCGCTCGGGCACGGGCACGTTGCGCTGGGTCGGGCGCCGGCTCGGAGTGGGCCCGTTCCCGGTTCCCGGTGACCCCGACACGGCCTGGACGATGTATCACCGCGCGCTGCCCGATCGCGCGCTCGAGCTCGGTCCCGGCCTGCGCTACGCGGTCGACCTGGGAGACCCCGACCACGCGCTCGTCGGTCTCGCGGGCGGTCAGTCGGGAAGCTCCGGCTCGGATCACTACGCCGACGCGCTCGGCGACTGGCTCGCAGGCCGACCGCGTCTCTTGTGGATGCACCAGAGCGACGTCGCCTATCACCAAAAGGGCACCTGGGAGCTCAGGCCCGACTGATTGACTTCGTTCGGCGGCGCCTCACTGCGCGGCTGCGCCCGACATCGGCCCGCGGGCTGATGTCCCGCGGGGGCGGGCTCGGCTCGGGGCGGCCCTCGCCTCGCCGTCACGTTGTCTGTCGGCGGGGTCGAGAAGACGGGAGCTGACTGAGGACGGCGGCGCGCGGTGCCCGACACGCCTTGGTGACGGGGCGCGCGGCGCGGTTGGCTTGGGCGCGTTACTCCTCTTCGCAGCGTGCTGCCACCGCGCTCGAATCCGGCATGATCATCTTCGTCCTGGTTCCAGGCCTGTATTCGGCCGTGGAGCAGGCCGACAACCCCGCGCTGCGCGGGCGGCCCGTCGTCGTCGGCGCGGATCCGGCGAAGCGCGGCACCGTGACGAGCGCGAGCCGCGAGGCGCGCGCGCGCGGCGTCGACGAGGGCATGGAGATGCGCCGCGCGCTCGAGTTGTGTCCCGACGCGGTGATTCGTCCGACGCGGCTCGAGCGCTATCGCGAAGTCGCCGCTGAGCTGCGCGCGCTCTTGCGCGCGGAGACGGACCGAATCGAGGAGCTCGGGCTCGAGGGGAATTTTCTCGAGCTCGCGGCGTCCGTCGATCCGGTCGCACGCGCCGCGGAGCTGTGCGTGCGCGTGCAGGCGGAGCTCGGCATCGGCGCGGTCGCGGGCATCGGTCCGACGCGCTTCGTCGCATATCTCGCCGCGCGCCACACCGGCCCGGGCGGAATTCGCCAAGTCGCCGAGGCGGACGTGAAGAGCTTCCTCGCGCCGTTCCCGGTGACCGAGATCTGGGGAGTCGGACCCGCGACCGCCGAGCGTCTCGCCGCGCGCGGCGTGCATACGATCGCGACCCTGGCCGCGGTCGATCTCGCGACACTTTCGAGTGTCGTCGGGCGCGGGGCGTCCGCGATCCTCGAGTACGCGCGCGGCGCGGACCGCGAGCCGCTGCGGCCCAAGCCGCGCGCGCGCTCGCTCTCGCAGGAGCGCACGCTCGACGAGCCCGCGGTCGACCTGCGCAGCATCGGCGCGCTGCTCGAGGCGCTGGCTGAACGGCTCGAACGCGCGCTCGCGCGCGAGCGCCGCGCCGCGCGTTCGGTGAGCTTGGGCCTGGGCTTCGTCGACGGCACCAGCGTCACGCGCTCGACCGTGCTCGCGGAGCCCGCGACGGAACGCGCGGCGTTCGTCGATGCCGCGCGAGCGCTGTTGGCCCGGACGCAGGCGGGCGCGCGCGCGGTGCGGCGCGTGCGGCTCGGGCTCTCGGGCCTGGTGCGCACGGAGTCACCCGCCGACGCGCGCCAACTGCGCCTCTTCTAGACCCCCTCGCCAGCGCGGCGCTCGGCCGCTAAGGCCGGCCCTCTCCGCTTCCGAAGTACGGGGGCGGGGGGACCTCGTGGTCACGGACCGGACGACCTTCGACCGCCGCAAGTATCCGCGCGTGCGCACCGAGTCACTCGTCTCGATCGCGCGCGTCGACACGCGCGAGACGCTCGCGCACGCACTCGACGTCTCGATCGGCGGAATCCGCTTCCAGTGCGTCGGGCTCGAGGTCGACCTCGGCGAGATTCTGCGCGTGCAGCTCACGATCGGCAGCCGCACGATCCTGGTCGAGGGAGAGCTCGTGCGCGTGACGGACCTCGACGGCTTCACGCAGGAAGTCGCGCTCAACTTCACGCGCGTCGATCCAGAGACGCTACGCTATCTCGCCTCGAATCTGCCCGAGGGCTACGAGCTGGAGCCCAGCGAGAAGTAGCGCGCGAGGCCGACGCGCCTGCGCAGCAGCGCGCGAATCTCGGGCAGCTTCGCGTCGAGTTCCGCGCGGCCCGCGCTGATGGCGCGCTCCGCCTTGTGGAACTCGAAGGAGCGGATCCCGCGCACGTCGGGGGTGAGCACGACGTCGACCGGCTCGTGTGCGAGGCGGTGGCGCGCGATCTCGTGCTCGAGCACGCTCATCGACGCCGTGAGGATCTCGAGCAGGTTGGGTCCCGCGGGCAGCTCGGGCTCCGGCTCCTCCAGTGAGCGCGGCCGGCCGCGCAGGCGCGCGAGCCCGGTCTCGATCGCGCCGCCGATGCGCGACACCACCGAGTGTCGGCGCATGCGAGGCTCGAGCTCGCGCACCGGCTGTGCGTGCAGGTTCACGGCCACGCGCACCTCCGCACCCAGCGCCTCGAGCGGTGAGACGGGCACGGGATTCCGAATCGCCCCGTCGACCAGCAGGCGCGCGCCCTGGCGCACGGGGACGAAAATGCCGGGCAGCGAGATGCTCGCGCGCACCGCGTCGAGCAGGCGCCCCGAGCGAATCCAGATCTCCTCCCCGCTCACGAGATCCACGGCGACGGCCGCGTACGGGATCGGCAGGTCCTCGATGCGCCAATCGCCGACCAGAGAGCGGAGATACTCGGTGGTGCGGTCGCCCGAGAGCAGACCCTCGCGCGGCCAGACCGGATCGAGATAGCGCACCAGATCGGAGAGCTCCGTGCCGCGCAGGTCGCGCACGAAGACCTCGATCTGACCGGTCGCCCAGAGCGCGCCGACGAGCGCGCCGATGCTCGTGCCCGCGATCGCGTCGACGGCAATGCCGGCCTCGGCCAGGCCGTAGAGCACGCCCACGTGCGCGATGCCGCGCGCGCCGCCGGCGCCCAGCGCCAAGCCCAGTCGCTTCCGTTCGCCGCGTTCCGGCGCCGCGCCCGCTCTCACGCGATTTCCAATCCGCCGCCGTTTGCAGCTAAGCTCGCGTTTCCTATGAGCGACTTCTACCAGAACGGCGTGATCACGACCCTGCATCGACTCGTGCCGGCGTCGCTCGGGCGGCTCGAAGCGGAGCTCAAGCACTTCGCACGCGAGCGGCCTATGGCGCTCGTACTGCCGTGTCTGTACAGCGAAGTGCAGGGGCCCGGGCTGCGCGCCATCGTCGAGGTGCTGCGCGAAGTCGCCTATCTGCACCGGATCGTGGTGAGCGTCTCGGGCACGAGCGACGCCGAAGAGTTTCGACGCGTGCGCGACTTCTTCCGCGTGCTGCCCGAAGCAGTCTGTGTCTGGGGCAGCGGACCGACGGTGGGCGAGCTGCTCGCGCGCCAGCGCGCGAGCGGGCTCGAGCCGGGGCCGGACGGGAAGGGGCGCGCGGTCTGGCTCGGCGCTGGTTGCGCGCTCGCGCTCGGCGAGACGGACGCGCTCGCCTTTCACGACTGCGACATCCTGACTTACGAGCGGGAATTTCTCGCCCGCCTCTGCTACCCGGTGCTCTCGCCGCACCTCGACTACGACTATTGCAAGGGCTATTACGGGCGAGCCAGCGACCGCCTACACGGAAGAGTGACGCGCCTTTTCATCACACCCTTGATCCTCTCCTTGAAGCGCACCCTGGGCAGCGAGCTGCCGCTGCTCGAGTTCGTGCACGGCTTCCGGTATCCGCTGGCGGGCGAGTTCTCGATGAAGACGGCGCTCGCGCGGCAGGTGCGCATCCCGAGTGACTGGGGGCTCGAGATCGGTCTCTTGGCCGAGGTGTTCCGGAACGCGTCGCCGCAGCGGATCTGTCAGGTCGAGCTGTGCGACAACTACGACCACAAGCACCAGGAGCTCTCGCCGCTCGATCCGTCGCGCGGGCTACACCGAATGGTGATCGACATCGCGACCTCGCTGTTCCGCAACCTCGCGGGCGTCGGCGTCCAGTTCGACGCGGGCTTCCTCAACACGCTCTGCTCCGCGTATCTGCGCCAGGCGCAGGACACCATCACGCAGTACTCGGCGGACTCGCGCATCAACGGCCTGCGCTTCGACCCGCACGACGAAGAGGGCATGGTCGAGACGTTCACCGCCGGGCTGCGCGCCGCCGGTCTCGCCTTCGTGCGCGATCCCATGCGCACGCCGCTCATCCCCAACTGGCACCGCGTCGCCGCCGCCATCCCCGAGTTCCTCGCGGATCTGCGCTACGCGATCGAACTCGATCAGCGCGTCTGACGGGCCGGCCGGGCCGGAGGTGGTGCCCAGGACTGGACTCGAACCAGCATGCCCTTTCGGGCACCAGACCCTGAATCTGGCGTGTCTACCAATTTCACCACCTGGGCACGGCGCAGTCGCGGGCGGATCCTAGCCGAGGCCGATGGCAGCGCCAAGGAGATCTCGGGTAGCCTGGAGGTCTTGACGGAGGAACGCCATGAGCGGAATCGAGGCTCGCCTCGTGGTGCCGCGCGCGCAGTGGCTCGAGGCGCGCAAGAAGCTGATGGCTCGCGAGAAGGAGCTCACGCGGCTGCGCGAGGAGCTCGCGGTGCAGCGGCGCGCGCTGCCCTGGGTGCGGGTCGACGAGAGCTACGTCTTCGACGCGCCGCAGCGGAAGGAGTCACTCGCCGAGCTCTTCGCGGGTCGCGGCCAGCTGCTCGTGTATCACTTCATGTTCCCGCCCAGCTGGGGGGAGGCCTGCAAGAGCTGTTCGTTCTGGGCGGACGGCTTCGATCGCCTCGGCGCCCACTTGAACGCGCGCGACGTCTCACTCGCCGTCGTCTCGAGGGCGCCGATCGCGAAGCTTGAAGCGTTCCGCGAGCGCATGGGGTGGAGCTTCCACTGGGTCTCGTCGCAGGCGAGCGACTTCAACCGCGACTTCGGAGTCTCGTTCAGCGCGGAGGAGCTCGCGGAGCGGCGGCTGGTCTACAACTTCGGGACGCTGCCGTTTGGCGTGGAAGAGGCCCCCGGGATGAGCGTGTTCGCGAAGAACGAGCGCGGCGAGATCTTTCACACCTATTCGTGTTACTCGCGCGGACTCGACATCCTGAATCCCACCTACCACCTACTCGACCTGCTGCCCAAAGGCCGCGACGAAGCCGGCCTACCCTACGCCATGGCCTGGGTGCGCCACCGGGATCGCTACTGACAGGTCCGGGCGCCTTCGGAATTTAGTTCGACGGCGTCCAGAGCTGGATCACGAGGCCGCCCGCCACGATGAGGGCACCTCCAACGATCCGCGGCATGTCGATCCTCTCATGCTCGGCGAGCGCGCCCCCACAGCTGACTCACTGCGAAGAAGATCACCGCGTACGCGCCGAGAAGGCGACTGAAGTCCCCGCGCCAGAAGAGGTTCACGGCAAACCCGTACAGGGGTAGAAGGAGGGCGCCAAAGAGCATGCGGCTCCAATGGTGGGGCAGCCCGATCCGGATGAAATAGTCTCCACCTCTAGTGCAGCGGCGGCGATGAGGGCGAGAGTGGTCATCGTCAGTCCTCCAATGGAAACGAGCGGCGCGCGCCTGCGACGCGCGACTATGGCTTCGAGTCGAGCTCCGAAGTCAGGCGGTCCCACTCGGGATAGAGCGCGTCGAGCTTCTCCTTCTGGGCGCGTCGCTCGGCGGCGATTTCGCGCATCCGTTCGCCGTCCTTCGCCGTGTCGGGCTCGGCGGCGAGCCAGTCGAGGCGCATGATCGCCGCTTCGAGTGACTCGATCTCGCGCTCGAGCGCCTGACTGCGCTCGCGCAGCTTGCGTTTGCTCTTGTCGCGCGTGCGCTGGCCGGAGTCGTCGCGTCGTTCGGTCCGCCCGCGCGCGACCGACTTCTGTGTCGCCTTCGGTTTCGGGGCGGGCTCGGCCTCGCGGGCGAGCGCGGCGGCGTAGGCCTCGAAGCCGCCGAGGAAAGTCCGCACGCGCGCTTCGCCGACGCCCGGGGTGATCTCGACCACGCGCGTCGCCAGCGCCTCGATGAAGCGTCGGTCGTGACTCACGAACAAGAGCGTTCCGCCGTAGTCGGCGAGCGCGTCGGTCAGGACGTCCTGCGCGTCCATGTCGAGGTGGTTGGTCGGCTCGTCGAGCACCAGGAAATTCGCGCGCGCGAGCAGGAGCTTGGCGAGCGCGAGCCGCGCCTTTTCGCCGCCCGAGAGCACGGAGACCTTCTTGTCGACGTCGTCGCCCGAGAAGAGAAAAGCGCCGAGCACGCTGCGCAGGCGCGGGATGTCGTCGATCTTCGCGGCCTGCTCGAGCTCGCCGAGCGCCGTACGTGTCGGCTCGAGCGCGTCGACCTGGTGCTGCGCGTAGAAGGCGCAGTGCGCGTTGTGCCCGAGCTCGCGCACGCCCGCGTCCGGAGTGAGCGCGCCGGCGGCCAGGCGCAGCAAGGTCGATTTGCCGGCGCCGTTCGGCCCGGCAAGCGCGACGCGCTCGCCGCGCTTCAGCTCGAAGTCGAGTGAGCGGTACACCGTATTGTCGCCGTACGACTTCGCGACGTGCTCCATGCGCAGCACGATCTCGCCCGGGCGCACGCCGCTCGCGAAGCGCGCGCGCATCTTGCGAGAGCTCGCCGCCTCGGGGAGCTCGTCGAGCTCGGCCTGCAGCTTGTCGATCGCCTTGACGCGGCTCTGCGCCTGACTCGCCTTCGTGCCGTAGCGGAAGCGCGCGACGAACTTCTCCTTATGCGCCTTCGCGCGCTCCAGGTTCGCGCGGCGCGCTTCGACGTCGTCGAGGCGCAGCGCCTTCTGAGTCAGGTACGCCGCGTAGTTGCCCTTGTACGCGGTGAGTCGAGACGACTCGAGCTCCACGATCCGGTTCGCGTGCCGGTCGAGAAACACGCGATCGTGAGACACCACGATGACCGCGCCCGGGTACGACGCGAGCACACCCTCGAACCACGCGATCGACGGCAGATCGAGGTGATTCGTGGGCTCGTCGAGCAGCAGCAGCTCGGGCCTCGCGATCAAGAGCTTCGCGAGCTCGACACGCATGAGCCAGCCGCCCGAGAGCTTGCGCAGCGGCTCGTGCCACTTGTTCTCGCCGAGCCCGAGTCCGGTGAGAGTCGAACGTAGCTCGGCGTCCGCGGAGAAGCCGCCGGCCTGCTCGAACGCGTGGTGCGCCGTGTCGTAGCGCTCGGCGAGCGAATCGGACACGTGCGTGCCAGAGGTCGCGATCTCTTGCTCGAGCGCGCGGAGCTTCGCCTCGAGCTCGCGCAAGTGCGCAAGCGCCGTCTCCGCTTCCTCGATCACCGTGCGCTCCGAGACCGCGCTCACCTCCTGGCGCAGATAGCCGATGCGCGCGCCGCGTTGGAGTCGCACGAAGCCCGAGTCCGCGGTTTCGACGCCGGCGAGAATGCGCAGCAAGGTCGTCTTGCCGGCGCCGTTCTTGCCGACCAGGCCGACGCGGTCGTCGCGGCGCACCTCGACGCTCGCGCCTTCGAAGAGCGCGCGTCCGCCGAACGACTTCGTGAGATTGTCGAGCTGGAGCACGGCGCGGCGGAGTGTACCCAGCTAGCTCCGCATTTCACGCGCGCGCGCGGTGCGCGCCAGGATGGCCGTGCCGTCCCACTCCACCGGCAGGCGCACGCGCTCGCCGTCCTTGCGCTGGAAGATCACGTGCTTCTCGCGCGCGGCGAAGGCGAGCAAGTCGCGCACGAGCTCGACGTCCATCTTGCAGTACGCCTCGATCAGATCGAGGCGACCTTCCTTCCACCAGACGAGTGACTGGAGGCCATCGCCGGTCTTGCTGCGCCCGAGCGTCTGCGTCGCGAGGTGATCGAGCGAGAGGCGATAGCCGAGCTTCCGGTGCACGTCTTCGAGCAGGTCGAAGGTGGGAAGGTCCTCGAACTTGCGCGCGGTGTAGGCGCGCAGCACGCCGTAGTCGAAGCGCCGCACGTTGAAGCCGACCACCGCGGGCGCGGCGAACAGGCGCGCGATCAGCGCGTCGCTCTGCGCCTCGGTGTAGGTCTCGAACTCGCCGCTGCCGGTGTCGTAGACGACCGCGAGCGCGAGCCGCATGAGATGGGTGTTGCCCCAGCCGCCGACTTCCGCGGCGGCGCGCTGTGTCTCGACGTCGAAGATCAGTGGCGCTGGCTCGGGCGCGGGATCCGTGCGCTCCAACTCCCCCAACGACTCGGGCTCGAGCAGCTCCTCGTGCTTCGCGGGAAGCGGCGCTCGCGCCAGCGCAAGGTCGATCACCCGAATCACTCCGCGCTTGTCGAGCGGATGATTGCCCGCGCCGCAGCGGGGCGAGTGAATGCAGGACGGACAGCCGTCGGTGCACGCGCAGTCGCGCGTGATCTCGCCGGCGAGCGCCACGAGCTCCTCGAGCCGCGGAAAGATCGCGCGCGAGATTCCGATTCCGCCTGGATGTGAGTCGTACAGGAAGATCGCCGGCCCGCGCACCTGGGCGTGGCGCGGGATCGAGATGCCCGCGGCGTCGAAGCGGTCGCAGAGCGCGAACAGCGGGAACAGCGCCAGCGCCGCGTGCTCGAGACCGTGAATCCCGCCCATGAAGTGCAGGCCCTCGGACTTCAGCACGCGCTCGATCTGGGGCGCGAGCTCGAGCCAAACGCCCTCGGTCTCGAAGATCGTCGGCGGGAGGTCGAGCGGATGCCGCCCCAGGAGGTCCTGCCCGAAGATGCGCCGCTTCTCGTACCCCTTCGTGCGCGACGTGACGCGCAGGCGGCCGACCTTCGCGAGCGTGTTCCCGATCGGCCGCGAGCGCAGCACCTCGAGGATTTCGGTCTCTTTTTCGACGACCGGGCGTGTGTACCAGTCGACCTCGACCGGGCCCTCGACCTCGACCTGGCGGCGTTCGAAGTCGAGCGACGTCACGCGATACGACTGCGCGTGGTGCAGGTAGACGGCGCCGGGGTGACACTCGCCGGTGACGCGCCCGCGGCCGATCGTGCCCACTACGCGCCGTCCGGTCTCGGCGGCGCGCCGGATCGCGAACGACTCGCCCGCGGCGCGCAGACTCACTTCCCGCGCCGGATCGCGGCGCGCGGCGAACGACTCGCCGCCGGCCGCGCTCTCGAGCAGCGAGCCGCGCGCGTGCGCGAGCTCGAGCGCGCGCCGCACTCCGGGTGACTCGAGCCAGGTCTCCGTGTGCGCGAGCGGGACCTCCGCCGCCGCGCAGGGCAGGTGCGCGGCGGCGATCTCCAGACTCGTCGCGTCGAGCACCGCGTCTTCGCATGGCCGAGTCACGAGTCTCTCCGGATGGCGCAAGAAGAACCGGTCGAGCGCGTCCTCCTGCGGAATCAGGAACACGAGGCCCTCGCGCCCGCGCGCGACGCGGCCGGCGCGCTGGCGGGTCGCCAGCACCGAGCCCGGATAGCCGACGAGGATGCATACGTCGAGACCGCCGACGTCGATGCCGAGCTCGAGCGCCGAGGTCGAGATCACGCCGAGCAGGTCGCCGTCGAAGAGCCGCTTCTCGATCGCGCGCCGCTCCTCCGGCAAGAAGCCGCTGCGATAGGACGAGATGCGACCGGCGAGCTGCGGCTCCGCTTCGAGGATCCACACGTGCATCAGCTCGGTGACTCGGCGCGACTGCGTGAACGCGATCGTGCGCAGGCCCGCGCGCACGCAGCGCCGGAACAGCCGAGCCGCCGTCGTGTAGGCCGAGGCCTCGGGCTCGAGCGCCGCCAGCCAGCGCCGCGGCGCGGGCGCGCCGTCGTGGGTGACGACGTCGAGCTCGCGCCCGAACAGCTCGCGCGCGAACGCGTGCGGATTGCCGACCGTCGCCGAGCACGCGATGAAGCGCGGCTCCGCGCCGTGGTGGCGCGCCACGCGCACGAGCCGCCGCAGCACTTGCGCGAAGTGCGAGCCGAGCACGCCGCGGTACGTGTGCACCTCGTCGACGACCACGAGCTCGAGGTTCTTGAAGAACTCCTTCCACTGGTCGTGTCCGGGAAGGATGCCGAAGTGCAGCATGTCGGGCGTCGTGAGCAAGACCGAGGGCGGTGACTCGCGGATCTTCTTGCGCCGGTAGGGCGAGGTGTCTCCGTCGTAGATCTCCGCGGTCGGCGCAGCCAGCGCCGAGAGTGTCTCGAGATCGGCGCGCAGGCCCGCGAGCTGGTCGTGCTCGAGCGCCTTCAGCGGGAAGAGAAAGAGGGCGCGCGCGCCGCGCCGGGCGAGCACGCGCGCGGCGGTCGCGAGGTTGTAGATCAGGCTCTTGCCGCTCGCGGTCGGCGTGGCCACGAGCACGTCGCGGCCGGCGTTCGCGCGCGCGAGCGCGTCTGCTTGATGGGACCAAAGCTCGCCGATCCCGCGGCGCGCCAGGATGCTCTTGAGCTCCGGCGGAAGCGGCGAAGCGGACGGCGGCGCGCGCTCTGGCGCAGCGACGTCCGCGGTCGGCAGAACGGAAAACGGCAACAGCGCGCGCAGCGTGCCGCCCAGCTCGCCAGTCGGCAGTCGCGCGAGATCCTCCACGAACCGCAAGAGCGGCCGCGGTGAACGCGAGTCGGAGGTTTTCGCGGCCGAGTCTCCGGAGGAGGAGTGGGCGAGTCGCCGGACTCTATCCATTCAAAGCGCGAGTTGCTCGTGTTACGGTCCGCGCGCAGCCATGCGTGCGACGCAACAGGTCCGCTACGCGATCTACGGGATGTTCGACCTCGCTTACAACGGGGGCGCGCGGCCCGTGCCGCTCTTGGAGGTGGGCCGGCGCCAAGCGATCCCCGCGCGCTACCTCGAGCAGATCTTTCAGAAGTTGCGGCGCGCGGGTCTGGTGGTCAGCAAGCGCGGTCCCGGGGGCGGCTATCAGCTCGCCCGGCGGCCCGACGAGATCGCGCTCCACGACGTCGTGCGGGCCGTGCAAGGCAGCGTGCTTGCGCTCCCCGAGCCCGACAAGGAACGCGGCGGGCTCGAGCCCGACTTCGTCTGGTCCCTGATTCGTGCCGGTCTCGAGCAGGCGCTCGCGCAGCACAGCGTCGCCGACTTGTGTCGCGAGGCCGCCGAGCGCGGCATCCCGCGCGCGGCGCTGGATCCCGCGAGCTACGAGATCTGACGTTGGAGGACTGGCGCGAGCGCGCTGCCGCGATCGCGGATCCAGACCAGGAGCCCGCGCAACTCCCGCGCGAGCTCTTGCTCGAGGTTTTCCAGCACGCGCGTGAGTGCTATCCGGAAGAGTGCTGCGGCTTGTTCACGGGCACCGAATCCGACGGCCCCCTGCACGTCGTTCGTTGCGCGAACGTCCAAAGCAAGCGCGTAGCGCGCGGTGAGTCCAATTTGGACGCGAGCCGCGCATTCTGGATCGACGAGCAGGAGTTGTTGCATGCGCTGCGAACCGCGGAGTCCTCGGGTGAGCGACTTCTGGTCATCTATCACTCGCACGTCGACACCGCGGCGTATCTGTCGCATACCGATGTCGCTGGGGCGCTCGGTCCGGACGGCGAGCCCGCCTATCCACGCAGCGCTCAGCTCGTCGTCTCTGTGCGCGACGCCGGCGTGGGCGAGGCAGCGCTCTTCGAGTGGGACACGCAAGCGCTGCGCTTCCGCGGTCGGCCTGTGCGCTAGTCGCGCGCTCGTCGCCGCGCTCGGCATCGCGGCTGCCGGCTGCTTCTCCAGCATTGCGGAGAGCGACTTCCCGGCGGATCCGATCGCATTCGTCCGCGACGCGCCGTCGGAGGGCATTCTCTCGGTCGACCAGTTCCGCGAGGCGCTCACGATCGACAGCCCGGACGATGACATGCCGGAATACAAGAAGCCGAAGATGCGCACGTCGCTCTCGCTCCTGTATTTGCGGACGGGCGAGATCGCGAACGTGCCCGACGTGGGCATTGGCGGGTACCCCTTGGACTGGAGCGCCGACGGCACGCGCCTGCTGATCGCCCGGATCGACCCGTCGGACGGAGCTCTGCGCCTGTGGACGTGGAACCGGCTGACGAGCGCGTGGACGCCGGTGTCGACGAACCAGACGGGCCTCGGCGCGGGGATCGCGGACGGGCCGATCCGCCTCGTGTGGAACGGTCCGATCGCGCTGCCTGGAGGCAAGTCGACCGGCGCGATCTGGATCAACACCGATGCGCGCGGCGACGAGGTGCTGCCCGGCTCGCGCGGGTGTTGGACTCCCGACGTCTCTCCCGACGGGCGCACGGTGCTCTTCGCGCGCAAGGAGCCGCACTCGAAATCCGACTCCACGATTTTTCTCGCGACCCTCGACGGCGGCGAGGCGCAGCCGATCACGCGGGGCAGCCACCCGCGTTTCTCGCGCGATGGACACTGGATCGTCTTTCAGCGGGACATGCAGTCGGGCAACTCGGACATCTGGATCATGCGCGCCGACGGCGGCGCGAAGCGTCAGATCACGAAGACCGAGTTCGTCGAGGAGTACCCCTCGCTCTCGCCCGACGGGCGCTTCGTCGTGTACGCATCCACGCGCGGCGACGTGAAGGAGAGTCGCCTGTTCGTCGCGCGTGTTTCCGACGGCGTCGAGCAGGAAGTGACGCACTCAGGACAGAGCAGCCGGCCTATCTGGTGAATCCCGTCTTATGAGCGCGCGCGGTCTGCGCGCTTGGCGGTCTGTGCGCTTAGCTCCAGTTCGGATCATGCGTGTCCGATCCGCCCCCCGAGCGGGATTGCGCGCGCGCTATCTTCGCGCGGGTAACCCGGAAGGAGCCGGTCATGCGCGTCGGGGTGTTGCGCGAGACCAAGGACCACGAGCTGCGAGTGGCGCTCTTGCCTAGCGGTGCCCGCGCGCTCGTCGCCGGCGGCCACGAGGTGGCCGTCGAGAGCGGAGCCGGCGCGGGCAGCGGCTTCGCCGACGAGCAGTACCACTCGGTCGGCGCCGCGATCGTGAAATCCGCGGCCGAGCTGATCGCCGCGAGCGACATCGTCACCAAGGTGAAGGAGCCGACGCCGGCCGAGATCGCGGCCATGCGGCCGGGCCAGGTGGTCTTCGACTTCCTGCATCTCGCGCCAGACAAGGCGCTGACTCGCTCGATCCTCGAGCGCGGCATCATCGCGATCGGCTTCGAGACGGTGCAGCTCGACGACGGTTCTCTGCCGCTGCTCGTGCCGATGAGCGAGGTCGCGGGCCGCCTCGCCGTACAGATCGGCGCCCATTATCTGCAGGCGGACCAGGGCGGACGCGGCGTATTGCTCGGCGGCGTCCCGGGCGTGCCGCGCGGCCGCGTCGCGGTGATCGGCGCGGGCATCGTCGGCACGGCGGCGGCGCGCATGGCGGTCGGCCTGGGCGCGGAGCTCACGGTGCTCGACGTCGACCAACGCCGCCTCTCGCACCTCTACGACATCTACCATGGCGGCATCTCGACCCTGTACTCGAACGTCGTGAACCTCGAGCAGTCAGTGACCGAAGCCGACATCGTCGTCGGCGCCGTGCTCGTGCCGGGCGCGCGCGCGCCGATCCTGGTGACGCGCGAGCTCGTCGCGCAGATGAAACCTGGCTCCGTGATCGTCGACGTCGCCGTCGATCAGGGCGGCTGCGTCGAGACGATCCATCCGACGTCGCACTCGAACCCGATCTACAGCGTCGCTGGCGTGATCCACTATGGTGTCACGAACATGCCCGGCGCGGTGCCGCGCACGTCGACGCTCGCGCTCAACAACGCGACGTTCCCGTACCTGATGGAGCTCTGCCGGCGCGGCGTCGACGCCGCCCTGCAAGCGAACCCCGCGCTGGCGCGGGGCGTCAACTGCTACCGCGGTCAGGTGACACAGAAAGGTGTCGCCGACGCCCTCGGCGCGCCGCTCTCCTTGACGCCGTGGCTGAAGTCGCGCTGAACGACGTCTCCTTCACAGGAAGCGCAAGCGAGCGGCGCAGCCGCGAGCGCGCAGCGAGGCGCAGCCGAGCGAAGTCGGGTGGCGCGGCTTCGCCGCGCCGGGGCCCGTAAGCCTAGTCAGTGATTCTGGTGCGCCGAGCGGCTTCCAACAGAGCCCGCGCGGTCTGACCATCGACGGGGAACGTGGCGTAGCCGAACTCGAGACGGAGTGACTCTGACAGGGTCGGGTTCGGCTCGCGGCGGATCGCTTCGCGGGCGCGGCGCGCGAGCGGACCCAGCAGCGCCGTGACGTCGCCCTCGGGCTCGGGGATCATGATCAGGAACGTGTCGGGCGCGCTGCGCCCGATGACGTCGAACTCGCGCAGCCCCGCGCGCAGCTCTTGAGCCAGCGACAGCGTGAGACGCTCGCCATCGGATGGCTCGGGCGCGGCCAGCAGCTCGGCCAGCCCGTCGACCCGGAAGCGCACGACGGCGAAGCCGCGGCTCGCGCGGCTCGAGCGCGCGATCTCTTCCTCGATGCGCTCGCCCACGTGCGTGGCGTTCGGCAGTCCCGTGAGATCGTCGAAGCGGCGGTGGTGGCGCATGCGCTCGCGTTCGCCAACCTGCTCGAGCGCCTGCTGCACGTGCTCGGCGTAGCGGCCGAGCAACGCCTGATCCTGAGCCGAGAAGGATTCGCTCGTGAGCGCGTCGCGACTCACTTTGCCTAGCAGAGAGAGCGAGCCGAGCACGCGCCCGTCGCGACGCAGCGGCCATGTCAGCGAGGAGATGATGTCGGCGCCGTGCGGCGCGAGCTCCGGGTCCTTCAGGACGTCGACGATCCGGACCGGCTTCTGCTGCGAGAGCGCGCGGATCGAGAGGGTCCGTTCTAGCTCGAGCAGCCGCGCCTGCGCCTCGGCGTCGGCGGAGCCGAAGTACGAGCGGATCTGGTAGCGGCCGGTGGCCGCGTCCTGCAGGCGGAGCACCGCGTGCTCAGCCTCGAGGATCATCGCGGCGGACGACGTCACCGAGCGGTGTAGCTGCGCCGAGTCACCGGCCGAGCCGAGGCGCGCCGCCAGCTCGGTGATCGCGGCGGTCTTGGTCGCATCGCGCTCCATGTGCAACGAGCGCAGCGCGTCGACGAGCTCGCTCGCAAGCGCGTCCGCGACCGCGGAGATCCGCTCGCGCACCAGCTCGGGCGTTCCGTGGCTCAGCATGCCCTCGAACGACAAGAGGCCCACCGTCTCGCCGCGCGCGATCAGCGGCAATACCGCGAAGCATGCGCAGCCCGTCCCCGCGGGCTGCGAGAGCACGACCGCCTCCTTGTGCTGCGCGACCCAACCGTGCAGCCCATCGGTCGGCTGGATGCGGTAGGGCGAGGCAAGCGGATCCATGTCGGTCGACGAGCCGCGCAGCGCCAGCGAACCGAGCTCGGCGTCGATCAGGAACGCGTGCGCCACGCCGCCCGCGAGATCCGCGGCGACCGCGCGACACACTTTCGAGAGCCGCCGGTGCAGCGGCTCGGGCTGCGCCATGACCTCGCGCACGAGTCCCTGCGCGCGCAGGCGCTCCGAGTCGCGCAGCAGCCGGTGATATTCTTCCGCGCGCGTGATGATCTTTGCGTCGATCGCGGCGAGGCGAGTCACGAACTCGAGATCCTCTTCCGAGAACGCGCCGCGCCGCAGGCTGTGCGACAGATTCAGCACGCCGAGCGCACGGTCTTCGTGGATCAGCGGAGCGGAGATCGCAGACTCGACGTCGCTGCGCTCTCGCGTGATGTCGTAGCGACGCTGGTCGGCCTTGCCCGTGAGCAGAATGGATCGCTTCTCGGCGAAGGCGCGCCCCGCGATTCCCTCGCCGGGGCGGATGCGGATCTTCGGGATGAGCTCCTTCTCGATTCCGAGCGCGACCTCGACGCGCAGCGCGTCGCTCGCCGGGTCCCAGAGCAGGAGCGAGCCGCGGTCGGCGCCGGTGGAGCCGACCGCGATCTGCAGGATCCGGTTCAGCAGCCCGCGCCGGTCGACCGTGAGGTTGTACGACTCGAGAATCTCGCCGAGCGCCTGCAGCAGGTCCGGCTTGCGCGCGGCGTCGACAGGCCCGAAGGCGTACAGGAGCTTCGCGATCAAGGGTGTCGTCACTTGTACGCCGCGCTCTGGCGCGTCGGCTAGTACACCGCGCAGTGTCGCCGGTGCTTCTGCGTCGATCAAGGCGACGAGCCCGGGCGTGCGCAGCACGGCCTGCGCGTCGGTCGAGACGAGTGAGTACGAGCGCACGGCGTACTTCGGGTCGACGCGCACCAGCCCTCGGCGCGCCGCGTCGACGTCGTCGGTGAGCACGGCGAAGAGCTCGACGTCGGGATTGGCCTCGAGCAGGGGAATGAGCGCCAGACCCTCGTCCGAGTGACCGACGATTGCCAGGCGCTTGCGCACCCTCCCGCTCCTAGAGCGGGTCGATCGCGATGCGGACCGCGATCTCCACGCGGCGCCCGCTCGCCTCGTCGACGAGACGCACGGGGATGCAGATCTCCGAGCCGCCGCCGTCGACGGGACCGGCACTCTCGATCGAGAAGCCCTTCTCCGGGCCGGCTTCCTTCGGCTTCGAGCGCGTACCTTGCGCGGGCGTAGAAGTCGCCAGTGTCGCGGCCGCGGGTCGTTCCTTCGCCGGAGTATTCTTCGCGGCGGCTTCGTCGACCGCCTTGCGCAGCTCCGTGAGCACGAGCTTCGAGAGAGTCGTGAGTGTCTGCAGTACGCCGGTGCCTTCGGACGCCACTGCTTCGAAACAGGCGCCTTGAATGCCCAGCTTGCGGTGCAGCCGCTCGACCGCGTTCTCGTCGACCTGGTCGCGGCGATTGAACTGCAGCACCAGCGGCACGTCCTCGATCTTGCGGCCCTGCAGGCCCAGGAGTCGGCGCAGCTCGTTGGCCGCGGCCAACGTCGCGTCGTGTCGCTCGGGGCGGAGATCCGCTACGAACACGATCCCATCGACGTCCTTCAGAAGCTCGCGCCGCACGGCTGCGGCCTGCGGCGCGCCCGGCACGGTCGAGATCAGGATCGACGTCTTGTAGCCGCGCACGGAGCCGAGTGACACGGGCAGCACGTCGTAAGTCGTCGTGCCGTCGCGCGCGGTCTGCTTCTTGAGCTCGCCGCGGTGCTCGCGCTTCAGCTTGCGCTGGATGAACGAGAGATTCGCGCTCTTGCCGGCGCCGGTGGGGCCGAAGTAGACCACCTTGCCGTGGATCTCGTGCGCGTCGCGATCGGCCGTCCCCATCTACTTCTTTCCCTTGCGGGCGAGGATGCGACGCGCCTGGCTCGAGATCGGGCCCGGGACGTCGCGGCTGCGCATGATCGCGCCCAAGTCCCGATCGGTGAGGAAGTTAAGGAACTTGATCGCGCTCCCCTGCGGGCACTTCGGGTTCATGACCAGCCCGCGCTTCACTCCGTAGCTCCGCGTCCACTGTCGGTTGTGGCAGATGATGCGAATGACCTCGTCCGAGAGCTGACGCGAGCGCGCGTAGCCTTCGATCTCGGCTTCGCCGATCTTCGGGTTTCGGATCGCGGCAGAGGCGACGAGCTTGTTGCGATCGCGCACCAAGAGGGCGCGCGAGTCGGTGTTGCCGAAGCGCGCGAGCTTCATCTTCTCCATGATCGACATGGTGCCGATGCGGGCCATGATGTTTCGGCTGCGCTCTTCTTTCTCGTCGTCGTCGAGCTCCTTCTCCGTCTCCTCGACGAGGTCGGCGGGAATGTCACTCACGTCGCTGAGGTCCACCGGCGGCGGCGCGTCGGCGCTGGGCTCCGGCGGAGGCGGAAGTGGCACGTCCTCGGGCTGGCTCTCGGTCTCGACCTCTTCGTGCTCGCCGCGCTCGACGCCGAGGAAGTGAAGGATGCGATCGATCGTCGCCATGCCGGTCAGCCGGTTCTCGCCGAGCGCCTCGACGAGCGTCTCGCAGCGCAACAGGCGCACCTGATTGTGCGAGAGGATCTCGACGACGCGCGGGAACGACAAGGTCGCGAGGAAGCAGCAGGTCGCGTCCGACGTGGCGGGGTTGAGCGCGATCTTCTCCAGGCGCGCGCCGTGCTCGCGGAACAGCTGGGCGCAACACGCGAGTGTGTCTGCGTGGAGCTTCGCGGCGAGCGCGGCGTCGAACACGCCGTCCGGAATGGCGCGCAGCGAAGCGCTCGCGCGCTCCTTCACGCTGCTGTCCGGGTCCAGGGTGAGCGCGAACAACACCGACAGAAGCTGGGGCGGCGGCAGCGGCAGGGCGCCGCTCGCGGCCATCATGCGCGCCTCGACTGGCCCGTTCGGATCTGCGTAGCGGCGGGCCGATCCTAGACTCTCGAGGACCTCGCTCGGATCTGAGTTCACGCCACCTCCGCGGCTCCGAAGGAGTGGCGCGCCCGGACGCTACTCTTCGGCGTGTCGGTGCTTGGCTGCCTCGGCGACGACCCGATCCTGCACGAGCGCGGGCACTTCCTCGTAGTGCGAGAACTCCATGTCGAAGCTGCCCTGGCCACCGGTCATGCTGGTCAAATCGGATGCGTACGAGAGCACTTCGGCCATCGGCACGTGCGCCTTGATCACCTCGGCGTGAGCTCGCGCTTCGACGCCGGCGACGCGCCCGCGCCGGCTGTTCAGGTTGCCCATGACGTCGCCCACGAAGTGATCCGGGACGGTCACGTTCAGGGTCATGATCGGCTCGAGCAGGATCGGCCTCGCGGCGTTGACGGCGGCGCGCAGCGCGAGACTGCCGGCGGTCTTGAACGCCATCTCCGAGCTGTCGACGGTGTGGTACTTGCCGTCGGTCACCGCGACGCGGACGTCGGTGAGGCGATTGCCCGCGATCACGCCGCGCTCGCAGGTCTCGCGCACGCCTTTCTCGACGGCGGGAATGAACTGGCGCGGGATCGAGCCGCCGACGATCTCGTCGAGGAACACGACTCCGGAACCGCGCTCGCCCGGCTCGACCGTGAGATAGCAGACGCCGAACTGGCCGCGGCCGCCCGACTGCTTCTTGAGCTTGCCCTCGACGTTCTCGGCGCGGCCCTTGATCGTCTCGAGATACGGGACCTTCGGCGGCTTCAGCTTCACCTTCACGTGAAACACGCGCGCAATCCTCTCGAGCGACACCTCGATGTGGAGTTGGCCCAGGCCGGTGAGCAAAAACTCGCCTGTGCGCTCGTCGCGCTTCAGCGTGAGGCTCCGGTCCTCCTCCACAATTTTGTGTAGGGCGTCGAAGACCTTGTCCTCTTCGCCCTTGTTCTCGGCTTCGACGGCGAACGAGATCACGCCGTGCGGCGCCGCTTCCATCGCGATCGTGAGGCCGTGCTTCTCGTCGCAGAGGGTGTCTCCGGTGTGCGTGTCCTTCAGCTTCGGGATCGCGGCGATCTGGCCCGGCAGGACCTGAGTCACTTCCTCGGTCTGCTCGCCGTGCAAGCGGAGGATCTTGCCGACCCGCTCGCGCGCACCGGTGCGCGAGTTCAACACGGTCATGTCCTTGCGCAGCGTGCCCGAGAAGACGCGCAGCACGGAGAGCATGCCGGCGTAGCGGTCGGCCACCGACTTCCAAACGAGCGCCGAGACGTGCGCGCCGGGATCCGCGGCAAGCTCGACTTCGTGCTCGCCTTGCTTCGCCTTGCGCGGTGGCGCGTCGACGGCGGTCGGGAAGATGCGCTCCGCCGCGATCAAGAGCGCCTCGCCGCCGAGGTTGCGCCCGCTCGCCGAGCACAGGAGCGGCAGCAGAGTGTCGTCGCGCACGCCCTTGCGCAGGGTCGAGAAGATCTCGGCCTCCGAGAGCTCGTCGTCGCCGAGATACTTCTCGAGCAACGTGTCGTCGGCTTCGGCGACTGCCTCGATCATGGCGAGCCGCGCGGCCGCGATCGCGTCGGCGTACTCGGCCGGCGGAGCGGAGATCTCGATCTTTCCGCTCGCGTCGAGTCGGTGGGCGAGGCCCGTCAGCAGATTCACGAAGCCCGAGAATTTTTCGCCGCGGCCGAGCGGCAGGTGCAGCTTCACCACGCGCACCTCGAGCGTTTCCTCGAGCTGCTTCGCGGTGGCGTCGTAGTCGGCGCGCTCGAGGTCGAGCTTGTTCGCGACGGCAGCGAGCCCGAGGCCGTGCTCGCGCGCGTAGCGGTAGGCGCGCTCGGTGCCGACCCTCACGCCGTCCTGCGCGGACAGCACGAGCACAGCGTTGTCGACGGCCGCGAGCGCGCCGCGCAGCTCGCCGCCGAAGTTCGCGTCGCCGGGGACGTCCAGGATGGTGAACTCCGCGTCGCCGTGCGCGAAGGAGCAGACCGAGGTCGAGATGCTCGCGCGCCGAACTTTTTCCTCCGGCAGCCAGTTCATGAACGAGGTGCCGTCGTCGACGCGCCCGAGCCGGCTCGTGACTCCCGCGTGCAGCAGGAGTGAGTCGGCCAAGGTCGTCTTTCCGTCTCCGCCGTGCCCGATCAGCGCGAAGTTGATGCTGCGGCGGATGTCGCTCATGCCTATTCCTCCTCGTTCGGCTCCCGATTGCGCTCATAAATGAGTCGGAGCCCTTCCAAGGTCAGGAAGGGCTCCACTCGTTCGATCGTCTCGGTCTCGCTCGCGATCAGTCCTGCGAGGCCGCCGGTGGCGATCACCCGGGCGTCCTCGCCCAGTTCCTTGCGCATGCGACGCACCATGGTGTCGACCATCCCGGCGTAGCCGAAGACCATGCCCGATTGAAGGTTCTGGGTCGTGTTGCGGCCGATCACGTTGGGCGGTCGCACGATCTCGATCGAAGAGAGCTTCGATGCGCGGTTGACCAGCGCCTCGAGCGAGACGAACACGCCGGGGTAGATCGCGCCGCCGACGAACTCTCCCTCGCGCGAGACGCAGTCGAAGCTCGTGGCGGTGCCGAAGTCGATCGCGATCGCGGGGGCGCCGACACGCGCGAGTGTCGCCACCGCGTTCACGATCCGGTCGGCGCCGACCTCGCGCGGATTCTCGACGCGGATCGGCATGCCCGTGCGAATTCCGGGGCCCACCACGAGCGCGGGTCGGCCGAGCAGCTTCTCGCAAGTGCGCTCGAAAATCGGCAGCAGCGGCGGCACGACGCACGAGATGATCCCATGGCGCACCGAGCCGCGTTCGACCCCGGCCAGCTCGAAGAGCGAGCGCAGGGTCGCGGCGCATTCGTCGGAAGTGTCCTGCCGGTGAGTGCCGATGCGCCAGTGGTGCAGGAGCCGTTCGCCGTCGAACACGCCGAGCACGACGTGTGTATTGCCGATGTCGATCGCGAGCAGCAAGGAGTTACGTCCCTCCTGGCGATCGCGTGGGCACCCGATCCGCGCTCCGCGAAAGCACGGTCACGTCGCCGGCCAGCACGCGCTCGACGGCGCTCGGCCCGCCCTCGAGCGGACGCAACAGCAGCGCTCCCTCTTCGTCCACACCCAGTACCGTCCCGATCACCTCGCGGGCGACCCCCGGTCCGCCGATGCGCACCTTCGCTCCCGGCATTCTGAACGATTTGCGGAAGCGCTCCAAGACCGCCGCGAACTCGCCGCCGCGCAAGAGGTCGAGCTCGCGCTCGAGTTGCGCGAGCAGCTGCTCGCCGAACTCGACGCGGTCGAGGGACTTTCCGCCCGCGATCGCGAGGCTGGTCGCGATCTCGCGCAGCTCCTCGGGCAGCTCGTTGGCGCCAAGGTTCACGTTCACCCCGATGCCGAGCACCGCGAACACCACCCGCTCCGCGTCGACGTGCACCGGCAGGTTGATGCCGCTCGTCTTGCGGCCGTCGATCAGCACGTCGTTGGGCCACTTGATCTCGACGGCGCAGCGCGCGGGCAGGGCGGCGCGCGCGCATTCGGCGACCGCGACCGCCGCGGCGAACACATGTCGGTGTACGTGCTCGAGCGGCATCGCGGGGCGCAGCAGCAGCGAGAGGTAGAGACTGCGTCCGCCGGGCGAGAAGAAGCTGCGCCCGAGCCGGCCGCGGCCGGCGCTCTGGCGATCCGCGACTACGAGCGTGCCGTCGGGCGCGCCCGCGTGACCGAGCCGCTCGGCCACGAGGTTCGTCGAGTCGACCTCGTCGAACACCTCGAGCCGCGCTCCGAGCCAGCGGGTCGCGGGATTCAGCTCGAAGAGCGTGCGGCCCATTCGAGCGCGACGTCGGCCGCAGGCGCGGAGTGAGTGAGTGCGCCGACCGAGATCTCGTCGACCCCGGTGCGCGCGATCGCAGCGACGGTCTCGAGCGTCACGCCGCCGCTTGCCTCGACCAGCGCGCGACCCTTCGCCGCCGCGACGATCGCGGCGATCACGTCGGGCGGCTGGTTGTCGACGAGCAGCGCGTCCGCCCCTGCATCCAACGCCTCGCGCGCCTGCGCGAGTGACTCGACCTCGGCTCGTACGCGCAGGTGGCGCGAGCCGCGCTCGCGCGCGAGCGCGACCGCCTTTCCGACCGAGCCCACCGCCGCGATGTGATTGTCCTTGATCAGCACGCCGCTGGCGAGGTTGAACCGGTGGTTCGCGCCGCCGCCCGCGCGGACGGCGTAGCGTTCGAACTGGCGCAGGCCGGGGCTGGTCTTGCGCGTATCGAGGATCCGCGCGCGCGTACCGGCGACCGCA
>JBGQIB010000064.1:0-23138 GCA_041498295.1 bacterium
CGAGCTGCGGCTCCGGCGGCAACGGACGCGGGACGAACGCCGCGACTTTTTCGCCGCCTACGATCGCAGGCTCGTACCGGCCCGTCAGGCCTCGTTTCATGGCCTTCCGAGCTCCGCCGCCCCGAAGGAACGTTGAATGAGACCATAGGCTATTCAGCGCTCGACCGTGAAGTCTTAATAAGGGTCCAGCGGGGTAGAATCGGCCTCCATCCGGGAGGACCCAATGCGCGCCGTCGCCATGCTCGACCACAAGCTCCACCTGCGCGAGCTGCCCACGCCGATTCCGGGACCCGGCGAGGTGCTCGTCCGGACACTCGCGTGCGGGATCTGCGGGAGTGACTTGCACGCGCTCCGCCACACCGAGAAGCTGGTCGAGTCGGCGCGCCGCGCGGGCGGCGCGTTCGTCATGGACACGAAGCGCGACGTGGTGATGGGCCACGAGTTCTGCGCCGAGATCGTGGACTACGGACCGGGCACGCCGAAGCGCCTCGCGCCCGGCGCGCGTGTGTGCGCGATGCCGATCCTGGTGAGCGCGAGCGGAGTCGCGACGGTGGGTTACTCGAACGACGCCCCCGGCGGCTACGGCGAGTACATGCGACTCATGGAGCCGCTGCTGCTGCCCGTGCCCGCGGGTCTCTCGACCGATCACGCGGCGCTCACCGAGCCGATGGCCGTCGGCCTGCACGCCGTGAAGAAGGCCCAAATGAAGCCCGACGACGCGCCGCTCCTGATCGGCTGCGGCCCCGTCGGCCTGGCCGTGATCGCGGCGCTGCGTCTCGAAGGCGCGCGCCCGATCGTCGCCGCCGACTTCTCGCCGCGCCGCCGCGCGCTGGCGCTCGCGATGGGCGCCGACGCCGTCGTCGACCCCGCCGTCAACTCGCCCTACGAGACCTGGCGCGGCATGGCCGCCTGGAGTGACCCGTCGAAGGCGCCGCCCATGCCGCCCTGGATGCCGGGCCCCGCGCTCCGCCCCGCCGTCATCTTCGAGTGTGTCGGCGTGCCCGGCATCATCGACGCGATCCTGACCAACGCGCCGGCCGCGGCCCGCATCGTCGTTGTCGGCGTGTGCATGGAGCGCGACCAGTTCGAGCCGATGATGGGCATCAACAAAGAGCTGAACGTGCAATTCGTGCTCGCCTACACGCCGGAGGAGTTCGCAGCCACGCTGACTCACATCGCGCGCGGCGAGCTGAAGGTCGACCCGCTAGTGACCGGCAAGGTCGGGCTCGAAGGCGTCGCCGGCGCGTTCGAGTCACTCGCCTCGCCGGAGGTGCATGCGAAGATTCTGGTGGAGCCGGGCAGGCGCTAGCGCGTCGGCGCTCTCCGTCCGCGACCTCTTCGAGGAGGATCTCCGCGGCGCAACCGAACACCGCGCGGCTCTATGCGGAGCCGCCCATCATCGAGCGCCGCCATGAGCTCACTGTTCGAGAGGACACTTATTCGGCGGGTCGCCCGCGGGCGCTCAGCCCGCCACCAGCCGCTCCGACGGAACGGTCACCCACATCCCATGCTCAACGCTCTGAACGGGAGCAACACAATCGTTCCCGCGTGGCTCCGGCGGACCGGCAGCACGCGAAATCGACCTCGGATCGGCGTGTCACGGCTCACGCTGCCCTCCTCGCGAACAAGCTCGCAGTCGACGTCGAGGACGATCGGAATGCCGCGTGGATCGCTCGCGACGTTAACGAGACCGAACGTTCCGTCTCCCAAAGACCCGGCGCTACCTCGCACTCGAGCCAGCTCCAGTTCATCTCGCGCATCTTCAATCTCCCCACCCTTCGCCTTATCATTGCCTGAGCGCCCCCGCGAATCAATGAGAGAAACCGCCCCGAGAACGGACGTTCACCGTCGGAGCGAGGGAGGGAAACCTCGAGGGCGGCTCGCTCGCGCCGCCCTCGAGGAGCCGACTACAGGCCGGCGATCAGCCTTGCCTTCAAGCGCTCGAACTCGTCCGGAGTGAGTGACCCCGCTCCACGGAGCCGAGTGAGTCGGTCCAACTCGTCCGTCACGCGCGCGACGCTCGGTTGCGCTCGCGTCGAGAGACCGGATCGCATCGACTCGACGATCTCCTCACCGCGGGAAACGCGCTCGCGAAACAATTTCTCTGCATGAGCTGTGAACTGCAGGCACGAATGCTGCGGGTCGGCGGCGAACAGGCGATACGCTTGGCGTGCCCGCGCTTGGACAGCCTCGGGAAGATCCAGGAACGCGCGCCGGAAGCGCGGAGTCGTCTTCGAGATCAAATTTCGTCGGGATCCAGCGGGACCGTCTTTCTAGATGAGTCATCGGCGATCGCTCCGTCTACCAGACGCTCGAGCGCCCCGGAATTCTCCGCGAAGGCACGACTCCAGCGCTTCTCTGCCGCGACTTCCTCGAGAATCGCAGCGGCGAATGCGCGTTCCGGTGCTTTGGTCATGACTTGTACGAAGTTATCTCGACTCCCGTTGACCTGCACGGCGAGTGCCGGGCACGAGAATTTGCGTTCGCGCTGCCGGTGCGCTTTACGCCGTCGCCGCGTGAAACTCCCTGACCCGCCGCACGAACCTCTCCGGCTCCACGCGATGCAGCCAATGCCCGAGCCCGTCCCACGTCTCGACGCGCGCGCTCTGCACGAGCCCGCGGAGCCAGGCCTCGTAGCCGGGGCCGGGGTCGGAGCCGTGCAGCGACAGATAGGGCGCGCGGACTTGCTGGAGCAGCGGAGTGAGTGTCGCGACGACGGCCTCCTCGGTCTGATCCACGAGCGGCAGCCAGAGTCCGAGCACGACGGGCCGCCGCGCCTCGACCCGATACGCGCGCAGCTCGCGCCGCACGCGCTCGGGCAGCCGCGGCCCGCCGAGGAGCTCCATCTCTTCGTGGAGCGCATCCACGAACCCCGGCCCCGAGAGCCGCGGCGCAATCCCGTGCACGAGCTCGATGAACGACGCGAGCCGGAGTGACTGGTCGACGTTGATGATCGACCGCACCGGCACGACCGCCCCGAGCAAGGTCGCCATGAGCCCACCGAGTGAGTGCCCGATCACGTGCGGCCGGTCGAGCTTCAGTGTCTGCACGAGTTCGGCGAGGGGAGTCACCAGGCCGGGGGCGGAGTATTCGACCAGGGGCGAAGACTCGCCGTGGCCGGGGAGGTCGATCCGGATGACTCGCGAATCGCGGGAGAGCTCGGGGATGAGCTCGTCCCAGGCGTGGTGGTCTTCAGTGATGCCGTGGATGAGGAGGAGGGGAGGGCCGGAGCCGGAGTCGCGGTAAGCGAGGGAGAGGCCGCCTTCGACCTTGAGGTGCTGGAGCTTCGTCGTCACCGGCGAAGCTTGCGCGTGGTTCATTCCGAGTTCAAGTTGCCGGGTCGGAGCCTGCGCGATTGTATTCGGCCCCATTCACCGGGTACCCTCGACGAATGGCTGACAATCGCTCTGAGTCAGCAGCGCTCCTCGCTGCGGTCCGCTTCGCTGCCGACAAGCATCGCACCCAAAAGCGGAAGGACGTCGAGGCGTCTCCTTACATCAATCACCCGATCGCGGTTGCAGAAATTCTCGCAACGGTTGGAGGTGTCACAGACTGCAATGTTCTTCGCGCTGCCGTTCTCCACGACACGCTCGAGGACACGGCGACTACGAAGGAAGAGCTCGTCGCACTGTTCGGCCGGGCGGTCGCCAATCTCGTCGCCGAGGTCACGGACGACAAGTCGTTGCCTAAAAAGAAGCGCAAGAAGTTGCAAATCGCGCACGCGCGAACGCTGTCACGCAAAGCAAAGCTCATCAAGCTCGGCGACAAGATCTGCAACATCAGCGACGTGACGAGTTCTCCGCCCAAGAACTGGAGCCGAAAGCGACGTCTCGAGTATTTCGATTGGAGCCGCAAAGTTGTGGCTGGGTGTCGGGGAGTGAATGCAAAGCTCGAGAAAAGGTTCGACGAATCTGTGGCGAGTGGCGAGCGGCAGCTGATGGCCAAGTAGTCGGCGCTTCTTCGTGCGCAACGTATTCGACCAGTACCGTCATCCCGAGAACCGGCTCACGCACGCGATCTCCGCGTCATCGCAAACATACCGCGAGAGATCGCCATACACCAAAGGCGCAGCCATCGTTCGTCGATGCAGCGCACAGGGCACTGCGGAATCGGGCTCCGAACTTCGAGACCGACGTGGGTACTGCCCTTCCCTATGTGCTCTGCAAGCGCGTTGGACGTGCCAACGCACTCGATCTGATTGAAGATGCTTGGGTCTCCTGCAAGCCTCTACTCGATGCAGTGATGTGGAGCTAGGCAGCTAGCCCCCGCAGAAGTGACTCGATGTGCGACCGAGTCTCCGCGTCCTCGAACCACACGTAGCATCCGCGAATCGCACGGCTGAGCAGAATTCGATACCCACGCTGCAAGCGGCGCAGGAGTTCATCGGCCTTCGGGCCGCGCCCACCCGCGTCGCGCGAGCTCTTGAGTGTCTTCTTCCACGCAGACTCGTGGATATGCGCTGGATCCGCTTCCCAGTGACCGCTCCGCCAGACGAGATCACTCAGCCAAAGGACACCGACGTAGTCGAAGTCGAAGCCGCGCACGACGTAAGGGCAGCCAACTTCGCACAATGAGTCCTGCGCCATTGCGCTCCCCTCGGGCGCCTGAACGAACAGCGTGTAGTCCTGCTCAGGGGCGAAGTTCCAGATTCGCGACCAGCTATACGGCTCTCCCTCGCGGGTGAATTCGAGCTGGAAGTCCTTCGCAGTCGATTGAAGCCCGTGCGGATTGGCTTCGCCCTTCGTCACCCACTTTCGCGCGTACGACGCAAGCAGTCGCGCCGTGTGACCTTCGGCGATTCTCGGGCGGAGAACTTCCTCGAGCGCCTCTGGGTCGCTCGCGATCTCGAAGCCGAACGGCCCACCGAAGCCACGGCGCCAAACACTCGGTGACTCATACTGATCACTGAGTCCCAGCGCCGCCCCCAGCCAGGTCATGTACTCCGCGGATCCGCCGCAGCGGAATTGAGCGCCTGCCAGATTCACGACTTCGACCTGGTCGACGCCGAACTCCGCCGCAAACGCCTCGATGCTCGCGCGCGAGGTCGTCTCGTTGTCTCGGTAGCTCTGCTCGCTGTCCATCAAAAATACACTCAGACGCGAGCTGCGGATGACGTGCCACGCCTGCGGCCCCGCGTGCATCGACCAGCCGGACGGGGGGATTCCCTCCTTGCCCGGCACCGTCGGGTCGATCAGAGCGTGCGCCTCGTCGACGATCGAGACCGCGAATGAATTGTCGGGGCAGCGGCTGCGGCCGGTGTCACGCGCGAAGCGCTCGAGGTTGTCGCGCCACCCTGCGACCGTCGTCTGCCGACCCTTGCCGCGCTCCTTCATGACCCACTGTGGCGACAGTCCCGGGTTGTAGCGATTCGCTGGAACGATGAGTCCGCCTGCGACGCGCTGGCCGGAAGTCCGCTCGAAGAGCTCCTCCCAGTTCGACCTCTGCGAACCCGAGGTCGTCGTCAGCACGACGTTCCCGTCAATCCGCTCGTCCGCGCCGATCGTCGCCCAGAGGTGCGCGGCAACCACAGACTTTCCCGAGCCCGGCGGACCTTCGACGATGACGACGCTCTTCTTGTCGCGCTTCGTTTTCGCACTCGTCTTCGCCGGCGCCAGCACTCGCTCGACCTGCTTCATGCACTTCTCGAACCCCGTGCGCTGCTCATCGAGCAGGACGAATGGACTCACTCGCGGATTCGAGATGGCCTCTGCAACCTGGCGGACGAAGCCGCGGTCCTGGCGATATGAGCCGATCTCGAAGCGATGCGCGAACTCGGGGTCCGGCTCGACGAGCTTGGTCGCGAGATGCGCTGGGAAGCGATCCGCCATGTCAGTGCGGCTGCGCGTGAAGACCGGATACTCGTCGACGAGCGAGCGGTACGGATCACCGACGTAGGGCGCAGCGGTCGACGCATAGGTGAAGAACACGCACCCAGAGACGCTGGCACCATCCTCCTGAACGGCGCTGTGAAAGCGCTGGCAGTACTCGGCATAGCCCTTCACTTGATCCGAAGGGTGCGAACCCTCGCGATTCGCGTGCCGCACGAGCCCCGCTCGCGCACTCGCCTCGTCGCCTGAAGTGTCCCAGTCCTTCAGCTCGACGATCACAACGGACGGCCCCGCCTGGTTGCGACCGAGCAGCACGACATCTGCCCAGCAAGCGGACGCCGGAAGGCGATACTCGACCACGGCGTCTCCGTGGTGACCTAGATGCAGGTGAAACCGCTTCAGCGCCTCGTGACTCAGCACGCGCGCGAAGGTCGGAAGCGAGTTCCGCCACGCCGCCGCCTCATTGCCGCCGCGGCGGTGCGTCTCGTCCTGAAGGTCAGTGACCAGCCCATCCAAGTCGTAGTCGACCCGGTGACAGAAGGACTCGACGTCGAGAAGCACACGAACGTTCTACCACGTTCCGCGTGCCAGGCGACCGAGTCTGGCAGCTACTTCTTGCGCGGCCGCGAGCTCGTCGACTTTGACTCCGCGGTGGTCGAGGGGGTCTTCGGCCTTGGCGCGAGCTTGTCGGTCGGCGCTCGTTCGTTGCCCGCTGGTCCGTCGACCCAGATGCCCGCCGCCGCCGGTTGATCGCCGCTAGATCTCGGGCACCATTCATGCTGGGGCATCACCCGCGGCTCCTGCTTCCCACCCGGCCGGTCCGCTGCCAACTCGTGCGAGGGCTTGCGTGCTCAACCGGCAAAGACTTCTGCTCGCGCTGATCGATGAAGCGGCAGGGACGGTTGGGTCGCTGACGCTCGTCAAGCTCGCGTTCCTGGTGCGCGAACACGGGATCGTCGGGCGTGACTCGACGTTCTACCGCTTTGTGCCCTATCGGTATGGTCCATTTTCGTTCGCGCTGTACCGCGAGCTCGCAGCTTTGGAGCGCGACGGCTACGTGAAACGCGCCGGTGATACGCTGGCGACGTCGCCACTCGCACGTCCAGAGATCGCGCGGCTTTCGAGCGCCATGCGAGCCGCCGCCCGAGATACGGCCGAAGAGTACGGGTCGCTCACAGTGAACGCCCTGCTGCGCTCGGTCTATCGGCGATACCCCTGGTACGCGACGCGGAGTGAGCGCCGCGACCTCGCGCCGGCTGATCTACCGGCGCCGCCTCGTCCAAAGCCTGCAATCTTCACAGTTGGCTATGAAGGCAAGTCAGTCGATGAGCTCTTCGATGGCCTGCTTGCCTCGGGCATGGCGGGAATCGTCGACGTACGAGCGAATCCCGTCTCCAGGAAGTATGGCCTTGCCAAGCGCTCGATGAGCCAGATCGCAGAGAATCTCGGCCTTGTGTACTACCACATGCCGGAGCTTGGAATCGCCGGTGAGTATCGCCGATCACTCAGTGACTTCGCCTCGTATCAGCGCTTGCTCGATCGCTACGAGCGCGCCATGCTACCGCTGCGAGTGCGAGAGGTTCAGGCCCTTGGAGAACAGCTTGCGTCCCGCCCTCTCGTGCTCCTCTGCGTCGAGCGAGACGTAAACTGTTGTCATCGCGGACGACTCGCGAAGCGGCTCTCGGAAGAAGTGGAGCTCCCGATCGTTCATCTCTAAGTGCTTGAGGAAGTGGCTTGGAGCGCCTGAAGGTTCTGGTGACCGTGAAGACCTACCCGATCCCGTCGACGAAGTACGACGAGCTTTCATGCACGGCGGGAGTAACAGAGGGTGGTGACTTCATACGTCTATATCCGATCAACTACCGAGAGCTCCCGTGGGACCAGCAGTTCCGGAAGTACCAGTGGATCGAAGTCATGGCCGAGAGGCATACCGGCCGCGACTTCCGGATAGAGAGCTGGCGGCCGGACTCGTCCACGATTGAGCTCGTCGGTGAGCCGATCCCGACTGGGCGCGACGGCGACTGGTCGGCGAGGGGCCGGTTCGTCTTGAAGAAAGCCGCGCAGTCAATGGAGCAACTCCGCGCACAGCAGGAGGAGAGCAAAACATCCCTCGGGATCGTCAAGCCGCGCGAAGTGCAGGACCTCGTAGTGTCAAAGGATGCTCCACAGTGGAAGGAGTCATTCCTCGACGAACTAAGGCAAGCGCGGCTCTTCGAGCGGCGCGACCGAACGCTGCTCCCGCCACGGAAAGTTCCTTGGCGGTTCCAGTACCGATTCCGCTGCGATGACAGCAGATGCAAAGGACATCTGATGACCAACGAAGACTGGGAGGTCGGTGCATTGTACTGGAACGTCACCGATCGCGGCGCGAGTCCGGCGGAGGCTGCGGCCAAGGTGAAGCAGAAGTTTCTCGATGACATCTGCTCACCCAAGAACGACACGTACCTCTACGTCGGCACGGTGCTGGCCTACCCCAAGTCATGGGTCGTGATCGGCTCTTTCTACCCGAAAAGAGGGAAGGCGGGCGTGGCGACAGGCGTGACCCCGAGGCTCTTCGAGTAGCCGCGTGCATCGACGGCCCTGCCCGCTAGAGTCGACTTGAGTGCCCTTCGACCTCACCGTCCTCGACTGCGTGCCTACCCCACTCGGCCTCATCTGCATTCGCCAGCGCCGGCCCGGTGACTCCGGCTCCATACCCGAGCGCGTGGCGCGGTCGTGGAGCTGCTCGCACCGGTGATCGATTGGGTCGCGCGGGGGCTCGTGCCACTCTCGGCCGAGCTCAACGGCGACGCGCGACTCACGGTCACGGAGGGCGACGTCTGCGGGCTGCTCTCGCAGCCGCCGGAGTCCCTTTACGATCTGATTCTGATCGACGTCGATCACTCACCCGACGAGCGGCTCGGCCCGTCGAACGCGGCGTTCTACACCGCCCCTGGCCTCGCGCTGGCGAAGCGCTGTCTCGCGCCGGCCGGCGTGCTCGCGGTGTGGTCCTACGCCGAGAGCTCCCCGTTCGCCGACGCGCTGCGCGAAGTGTTTCGCGAGGTGCGGATCGAGACGAGCTCGTTCGAGAACCGCGTCGTGTCGGGGGAAGAGACGAACTGGTTGTTTCTGGCGCGGGGGTGAGGCGGGGCGATGGTTTCTCGCATAGGAGGCCGAGCGTGTCGCGAAGGCGAGAGACCGTGACTGACTCCGTCCCGCTCGAGTGGGTCGGCGGGCGCGTGCTGCTTCCGGATTGGATCGACGAAGCCGGCGGATTTCAGCCCGAGTTGCTTCTCTGGCTCGAGCTGCCGTCGGATCTGATCGTCGCCGCCGAGCTCCGCGACCCGAGGCGCGGACAACCGACGTTCGCGCGAGTGCTCAGGCAGGCGCTAACGGCCCCAGCAGCAGGGCCGCCGCGAAGGCCGGCGCGCATCCGCGTAGCGGAATCGGCGCTCGCGCTGCAAGTGCGGGCAGTGGCGGGCGCGAAGACCGAAGTCGTCGTCGCGCCGACGCCAGAAATCGACGCAGCCGTTCGCGACCTTCTCGAGACCCGAGCCCCACGCCGCCGCCGGCTGCCGAAGCTTCAGAACACGGAGGGCGACGAGCTTCTCGTGACACGCCTTGCACTCCCGAGGGAGCACGGCAGCTTCTCACGTCGATCGATCCCCGCGGTCAGCTTGCGAGGGAGTCACTGTTGTGGACGAGATCGGCTACTGGAGTGAGATCAAGCTCGAGATCCTGCAGAAGTACGCGCGCGCATACGCGACGATCCTGGCGAAGCAACGGAGGCTTCACTTTGCGTACATCGACGGGTTTGCAGGCTCGGGGCGACACCGCTCGAAGAGCTCTGGCGAGTTGGTGCCTGGGAGCCCGCCCGCTTCAGGCACTCACGACCGAGCCTCGGTTCCATCGGCAATGGTGGATCGATCTCGACGGCGACAAGGTCGCGCGGCTTCTCGGCCTTCCTGAAGTCCAAGCTCGTCCCGAAGTCGAAGTGATCACGGGCGACGCGAACCGAGTACTCCTCGATCAGGTGTTCCCGAATCTGAGATATGAGGACTACTGGCGAGGTCTCTGCGTGCTCGATCCGTACGGACTTCATCTCGACTGGAGCGTGATCGAGAAAGCAGGACGGATGAGGTCGATCGAGCTCTTCATCAATTTCCCGATCATGGACGTGAATCGGAACGCGCTCTGGCGAGAGGCGAACCAAGTGAGCACGGAGGCCGTCGCTCGCATGACTGCCTTTTGGGGAGGCGACTCCTGGAAGCGTGCCGCGTACGCGCAGCAGCCGGGCCTGTTCGGCGATCTGCGCGATGTGAAGTTAGGGAACCGCGAGGTGGTCGACGCATTCCGGGAGCGCCTTCGGACCGTCGCCGGCTTTGCTCACGTTCCGGATCCAATGCCGATGCGGAACTCGTCGAACGCGGTGGTGTATTACTTGTTCTTCGCGTCCCAGAACGCCGTCGGCCGACGGATCGCGGAGGGAATCATGAAAAGGTACCGATCTCGAGGAGGGGGTTGAATGGCGAAGTCCTCGATCGAATGGACCGAATCCACCTGGAACCCAGTCACCGGCTGCACCAAGGTGAGCCCCGGCTGCAAGCACTGCTATGCGGAGCGTATGGCGAACCGCTTGCGTGCGATGGGTCAGGCGAACTACCGCAACGGATTCGAGCTTACCCTTCAGCCACAGATGCTCGAGCTTCCCCTGCGCTGGCGTACTCCGCAGCGGATTTTCGTAAACTCGATGAGTGACTTGCTGCATTGGGATGTTCCCCTCAGTTACATCGAGCGAGTCTTCGACGTCATGCGGCGCGCCCATTGGCATCGGTTTCAGGTTCTTACAAAGCGCGCGGAACGGCTCGCCGAGGTCGATTGCGCGATCGACTGGCCTTCCAACGTGTGGATGGGCGTTAGCGTCGAACACTCGAGGTACCGGCGGCGGATTGATCTTCTTCGAGTCACTCGTGCCGCTGTGAAATTTCTTTCACTCGAGCCTCTACTCGGGCCACTTCCGCGGCTCGCCGTCCAAGGAATCGACTGGGTGATCGTCGGAGGTGAATCGGGACCGGGCGCCCGAGCGATGGATCCACTGTGGGTCACCGACCTTCGCGATCAATGCGCCGAGGCTCGCGTCCCTTTCTTCTTCAAACAGTGGGGCGGGCGCAACAAGAAGCGTACGGGCCGGCTACTAGACGGCCGTACGTGGGACGCAATGCCGGTATAGTCGCTGGCACCGACTGGCGTGGGCAGGGAGTACATCGGGGACGCAGCCTCTGGCAACTTGGTCCCTGGCACCCGCGATCTCGACGGAGACAGATGGGCATGAACGGCACGGTGGCCTGAATGGCCTTCGACATCGACGTCCTCGCTTGCGAGCCGACCCCGATCGGTTTGATCTGCTTGCGCCAGCGGCCGGTGCCGGGTGAGTCGGGGGCAGTGGTCACCGAGATCACGCTCGACAATCAGTTCTTGATGAGCAGCGAGAATACGGAGTCGGAGCGCGCGCTCTCCTCGTTGGCGCTCGAGATGCACCCGGGCACCGGTCTGCGCGTGCTCGTGGGCGGACTCGGCCTCGGGTACACCGCCCATGAGGCGCTCCGTTCCGGGCGCGTGGCGCGCGTCGAGGTCGTCGAGCTGCTCGCGCCCGTGATCGATTGGGTCGCGAGGGGCCTCGTGCCGCTCTCGGGCGAGCTCAACGCCGACGCGCGACTCACGGTTACGGAGGGCGACGTGTACCTGCGGCTCTCACAGCCGCCGCAGGCGCGGTACGATCTGATTCTGATCGACGTCGATCACTCACCCGACGAGCGGCTCGGTTCGTCCAACGCCTCGTTTTACACCGCCGAGGGGCTCGCGCTCGCGAAGCAGTGTCTCGCGCCCGGTGGCGTGCTGGCGGTGTGGTCCTACGCCGAGAGCTCTCCGTTCGCCGACGCGCTGCGCGCCGTGTTTCGCCAAGTGCACGTCGAGCGCAGCTCCTTCGAGAATCGCATCGTGTTGGGCGAAGAGACGAACTGGCTGTTTCTGGCGCGGGATTGAGCGCGGGAACGTTGCTGATCGGCAACATCGATCAACCGAGAAGTGGGGCCCTGCTCCATCGGCGCTAAGCTGGACCGGTTCGCGGATCGCTGTCGAGGGAGGGTGCGCCATGAAGAACGTGGGAGCTGGGCGACTGCGTCGCACTGGCTCGGTGCTCGAAGCCCCGGCCTACAGCGTTGCCGAGGCGGCGCTCTATCTCAGCATTCCGAAGGCGACGCTGCGCTACTGGGCGATGGGTGCGCGCTACCCGACGAAGTCTGGGCGAGCAGATGCGCGGCCGCTCATGCGCACTCCGGAGCGCGGCGTTCTCTCGTTCTGCAACTTGGTCGAGGCGCACGTGCTCGACGCGCTGCGGCGCGATCACCAAGTGAGTCTGCAGGCGGTGCGCCGCGCGCTCGCCTACGTCGCGAAGCGGTTCCCGTCTGACCACCCGCTCATCGATCTTCCCTTCGAGACAGCGGGGCTCGAGCTCTTCGTCGAACGCTATGGAGCGCTGATCAAGGTGTCGGGCGAGGGTCAGGCGGCGATGCGCGAGCTACTCCGCGCGCACCTGCGCCGCGTCGAGCGCGACGAGAGTGGGATTCCGGTTCGCCTCTATCCGTACACCCGTGGTCGAGCGCTCGACGAGCCGCGAGCCATTGTGATCGACCCGCGCATTCAGTTCGGTCGACCGGTGCTGGTCGGCACCGGCATTCCCACCGAGGTGATCGCCGACCGATTCCGCGCCGGCGAGTCTCCCGATGACCTCGCCCACGACTACGGACGCACCACGGATGAGATCCAAGAGGCGCTCCGCGCCGAGCTCAGGTTCCGAGCCGCAGCCTAGCCCGGTCTTCTTCATTGATCGGTCACTCGGCCGATATCACGTGGCTGACGCGCTGCGCGGCGTCGGCGAGCAGGTCGAGATTCACGACGACCACTTGGCCCGAGACGCGTCCGACGAGGCCTGGATGCGGCTCGCCGCGGCGAACGGTTGGGTAGTTCTTACGAAAGACGCGCGTATCCGTCATCGGCCACTCGAGCGCGCGTGCTTGCTCGACGCGGGGCTGATCGTGTTCGTGCTGACATCGGCGTCTCTGACCGGACCTGAGATGGCTGCGGCGTTTCTCGCGGCGCGCGGGAGAATCCGTCGCGTGTTGGGCCGAGAAGGTCCTCTCATCATCGGGATCTCCCGAAGCGGCACGCTGAGGAAGATCGGGCGCTAACGACACCATGAAGAAGACTCGCTCTGGAAGGAACGACGAGATGCGAAGTCTCGTCGTCGCTCGCGAAGGCGGGCATCACGCCGCGAGCGTCACGGTCGATCCGATCGAACGCGAAACGGCGCGATCATCGGAGTTACTTCGCTGCGGCGTCCTTCTTGGGCGCGACGGCGCCTATCACTTCCGACGCGCTCGTGATGCCGTCCGCCGCGCCGGAAGTACTCGTGATGGTCAGGTCCTGGATCCTCTGCATCTCGTCGAGCGTGAGACTGATGGTCCCGCTCGCGAACGCTTGGCGGGAGATGTCGATGAAGAGGAGGTTGTTGGGATCGACTCCGTCGTGTCGCTGGTCCAGCTTCGGGACGCAGGTGGCGGTGTTTCCGGCGCACAGCAATGGGGCGTTGGGCTTCGTGGTGAAGCTCGAAACGCGGAACCCGATTCGCCGGTTCACTGGAATTCCGCCCGGCAGGGCCGCGGCGTCGGCGGCGGTCTGGCTCACGACGAGGTTCGTCGCGCAGCCGGAGCCCACCACGAGACTCAAGAGCGCAGACGCGACCAGCGCACGCATCACAGCACCTCCTCGAGAGCGATCTCAAAGCACGGATCTGAGTTCTCCACGACGTTCTTCCCGCTGTACGAGACGCGCACCCAGTGGTCGAGAGGCAAACGGCTGCCTTCGATCTCACCTTGGCGCCGCTGGACCTCGGCTTCGAGCGGGCCGCAGGTTGCGGGGGCCTTGGCACATCCGTCGAGCTTCGCCTGAATGTCGTCGCGGGCCGCAATCAGACTCAGTTGCTCCGTGACATACTGGTCGACCTTCTTTTGCAGCTCGTGACCGCCGCTACATACGGGAGGAGGGGGCGGGGGCGCCGGGCGCAAACCCCGAGCCCGGGTCTTCACCGCGGCTCCAACGAGCGCAATCGCCGCCTCGATGATGTCCTTCGAACGGTCTGTCTCACCGGCGGAGGTCGTCTTCAATCTCTCGTTCGCATCGACCCCGAGCGAGATGTTGGTGTCCGCGAGAAAGTTTGTATCGGTCTCGGCCTCGAAGACCATCGGCATCGCATCGAGCGCCTGACTCACGATGAGCTTCGGTTGGTTCGGCTCGTCGAGTGCCAGCGCGACATGGAACGTCGGCCGGCCGATCCGGAACCGGACGCCCTTCTGCGTCGTCGGCTTGTCGCCTTCCGTTCCGAGCCGAGTCACTTTGAGCGGCACCCCGCACGCCAGGCATACCGCCGCCGCGACGACCACCCCAGTCAGCGCCCTAGACATTGATCCCATACTTCGCCCCCACCTCCGAGATGAACTTTTTGTGGACGTCGACGCGCGTGTAGATGCCGCCGTCGCCGCAGGGTGCTTGCGCGGTGTCGAGGGCTCGCGAGGTCAGGCCGGCGAGGCGGTACTTGTCGGCGATGGCGATGTACGCGGGGCCGCCGCTGTCGCCGTTGCACGAGTCATAGCCTTCGCCGCCGGCGGTGAACTCGAGGTCTGACTCGAAGCCGAGCTCGTGTTCCGCGTCGTTCAGGTCGTCGGCGGGCTTGCGGCGCAGATAGCCGATGTCGACGGCGACTTTTCGCTTGCGGCCGAAGCCGCGCGTGCTCTTGAAGTCGGAGTTCCCGAAGCCGACGAGCGTCGTCTCGGCTGCCGCGGTCAGCTCTTCAGTCGTGGCTCGCTTCACCGGCTCCGTCGTCGCGTCCTTGCGCAGCACGATGACGGAGATGTCGTGCGCGACCTCGACGCCGTACGCGGGATTGCGCACGCAGGTCTTCGCCGGGACGAGCTCCGCGTTCGTGAGTCGGTTCATGTCCGCGCAGTTCAGCGCGACGAGGTTCGGCATGAACCCCTCGCCGGCATCGACGCAGTGACCCGCCGTCAGCACGATGCGCGGATGAATCAGCGCGCCCGTGCAGTACCAGGTGAGCGTGCCGTTCGAGTTCTTCTGTCCGATGAGCGCACAGTCCGGGTACCCGCCCTCGTCGACCTCGACGCCGCCAGTGATCCGCGCCCAGATCTTCCGCATCTCGTGAGCGCGCATCGCGCGCGCTTGCGGAGTCACGGAGTCGTCGGCGCTCAGGTGCTTCCCGACCATCTTGGCCAGCCGGTCGAAGCGCTGCGCGAGTGCCGCGTGGGCCTCTTGCGCATCGAACTCTCTCTTCTTCGCCGCACAGTGCGGACAGTTGTTTGCCATGACCTTCTCCTCTCAGTCAGTTGGAGGAGCGTCATTGCACTGCTCGTGCCTCGCGAAAGAGCGGCCGCAACACGCTGGCGAGCGGCGGCACGCGGCCGGCTGTCCGATCGAGCGGTCAGGCGGGTGGACTCGGTGTCCTCGCCAGAGGACGGTCGCGCCGCCTCTACCGCGATCGCATCGCAGGCAGCACGTCGTCGAGATATCCGTCGAGTGCTTCCGCGTCCCACGGCGCGCGCAGCGCGATGTTGATGCCTTGCGCGCCCGCGGCGGCGTAGGCGGCGAGTGTCTCCGCAGCGCGCTGCGGGGTACCGAGGAGCGCGCCCGAAAGCATCCGCTCGGCCGCGGGACCCCACTGCTTGCGCAGCTCCCCCTCGACTTGCGCCGCGCGCCTCTCATCCACGCACAGGTGGAATGACAAATTCACAGTGCGAGTGATGGTCTTGGGATCGCGCCCTTCCTTGGCGCACCAATCGTCGAGCACGCGCGAAAGGCGCGCGAACTCCGCGGGCGCGACGTAGGCAGCGTTCCAGCCGTCGGCGTGGCGCGCGGCGAGTCGCAAGGTGCGCTTCTCGCCCAGGCCGCCGACCCAGATCGGCAGGCGTTTCTGGAGCGGTGCGGGCAGGCACGACGCGTTCTCGACGCGGAAGTGTTTCCCCGCGAAGGTCGTGCGGTCCCGGGTCAAGAGGCCGCGCACGATCTGGAGTGACTCGTCGAGCATCTCCATGCGCACGCCGATCGGCGGGAACTCGTAACCGTAGGCGCGCGCCTCCCACTCGTGCCAACCCGCGCCCAGGCCCAACGTGAAGCGGCCGCCGGAGAGGTGGTCGATCGTGGTCGCGGCCTTCGCGAGCGCCGCCGGGTTTCGATAGCCGGGGTAGAACACGAGACAGCCGATGCGCGCGCGCTTCGTCTCGGTCGCGAGCGCGCCGAGAAGTGACACGGCTTCGAAGTGCGGCTCTGTGCCGCCCGCGGGCGGGGCTTCGTAAAAGTGATCCCAGAGCGAGATCCAGTCGAGGCCCGCCGAGTCGAAGCGGCGCCACAGGGCGCGGATTTCGTCGATGCCGAGGTTCTGTTGGCCGAGGTGCGCGCCGAGCTGGAGGGTCATGGCGCGATTGTAGTCGGTCGTCAGCGGGCGGGTGACTCGGGCACGAGTGGCGGCATCTCGGAGCTCGCGAGCGAGTCGGCTTCGCGCGCCGGCATGCCGAAGGCCCGCAAAAGGAGCGCGGCGATGGCCGTCCCGCGCTCGGCGGTCGCATTGCCCTCGATCACGCTGCGAATGCTCGCGATGACGGTGCCTTGCACGAGGTCGAGTGCGGCGTGCTCGTCGGGAACGCGCAGGCGCCGGCCCTTCTGCGCGGCGCGCAGATCGGCCAGCACCGCCACGCCGGCGCGGCGCGGCAGACTCGTGGTGCTGCCCCAAATTCGCAACAGCGCCGCCGCCCAGACTCGGTCGGCACTCGCGTGGTCGATGAAGGCGCGCACCCCGAGCGCGAGCCGCCGCGCGGGGTCGTGGATGCCGCTGTTGGCCGAGCTCGCGTTGAGACGCTGCACGAGGCGCTGCGTGAGTGGCACGACCGTGGCCTCGAGCAACTCTTCGCGCGTACGGAAGTAGTTGTAGAACGTGCCGTTCGCGAGGCCCGCTTCGGCGGTGACCTCCTGTATCGAAATCGCCCCGGTCCCGCCACGCGCGAGCACGCGCAGTGTCGCCTCGAGCAGCGCTTGGCGCGTGCGTGCGCGCTTTCCGTGGCGCGGGGTGGGCGCGGGCGTGCTCTTGGCCGGAGATCCACGGGGCACGATCGAATCGTATTTTGAAATGAGACGAGAGTCAATATTGACGTTTATCTCAATTTGAGACTATTCTCAGTTATCGGAGGTCTCGGGCGTGCGGGAACGGTGCGATGTCGCGATCGTGGGCTACGGACCCACCGGGCAGACGCTCGCAATTCTGCTCGCGCAGCGCGGCTGGCGAGTCACCGTGCTGGAACGCTGGCCGACGGCCTACCCGATGCCGCGCGCGATTCACTTCGACCACGAGGTCGGCCGCATCTTCCAAGCGGCAGGCGTGGCTGACGAGGTACGCGCGATCAGCGATCCATGTCACTCTTTCGCGTGGCGGAACGGCGCTGGCGAGACACTGCTCGAGTTCGGACTCGTTCCGCAGTCGAAACTCTCGGGTTGGCCGGCGTCGAACATGTTCCACCAGCCGGAGCTCGAGCGCGTGCTCGATCGCCGCGCGCGCTCGCTGGACGGAGTCTCCGTACGGCGCGGCGTCCTAGTGTTCGACATCGAGCCCGGGGACGAGTGCGTGCACGTGCGCGCGCGCGATGCATCGGGCGAAGTGCGAGACGTCGAGGCGCGCTACGCGGTCGGCTGCGACGGCGCGAACAGCTTCGTGCGCCGCTGGATGCGCGCGCCGGTCGAGGATCTCGGCCTCGCCTTCGACTGGCTGATCGTCGACCTCATCACGCGCGGCTCGCGTTCGCGGGAGCCGGGGAACTGGCTGGTCTGCGATCCGCGGCGGCCCGCGGCGGCGAACTCGGGCGGTCCCGGCCGGCGGCGTTTCGAGTTCATGCGCCTGCCGCACGATACGCTCGAGTCACTCAACGACCCACGCACGGCCTGGCAGCTGCTCGCGCCGTGGGGCCTGTCCGAGTCGGATACCATCCTCGAACGCCACATGGTGTACACCTTTCACGCGCGCTGGGCGGAGATCTGGCGCAGGGGGCGCGTGCTCTTGGCCGGCGACGCGGCGCACGCGATCCCGCCGTTCGCAGGAGAGGGCCTGGGCTCGGATCTGCGCGACGCGGCGACGCTCGCGTGGAAGCTCGATCTCGTGCTCGCCGGGCGCGCGGCCGAGGAGCTACTCGGCACCTATGCGCAGGAGCGCTTGCCGCACGTGCGCTCGCTCATCGATCTCTCGATCTCGCTCGGGCGGATGATCTGCATGACCGATCCCGACGAAGCGGCGGCGCGTGACGCGCGAGTGATCGCACTCGCGCGCGCGGGCGAACGCTCGGTGATTCCGTCGCCGCCGGCGCTGGGTCCGGGCACGACGCACGCCGGCGATCCTCACGCCGGCGAGTTCTCCCCGCAGGGCCGCGTGCGCATGCGCTCGCCCGGCCGCGCCTGCGAGGGCCTGTTCGACGACGTGGTCGGGCGCGGCTGGGTTCTGCTTGGCGCGGACGGCGATCCCGGTCGCGCGCTCGGACCCGACCAGCGGGCGTTCTTCGCGTCACTCGGCGGTGTCAGCGCGCACATCGGCGCGGGCGCTCCGCTCGCGGATCTCGACGGGCGCTATGAGCGCTTCTTCGAGAGCACGGGCGTGCGGATCGTACTCGTGCGCCCCGACTTCCACGTCTTTGGCACGGCCAAGGACCCCGCGGAGGCGAGCGGGCTGATCGATGCGCTCGCGCGCGAGCTGGCGTCGCCCTCGGTCGCGGAAGAGAAGGCCTGAGCCCCTAGCTCTGAGTCACTCCGCGCAGACGAAGCTCACGTTCACGGCGAGTGACGTGGGCGCGGACGACTCGCCGCAGACTTCGCCCGCTCGAAGCGCCGTCTCCAGGCGCCACGCCCCGGCGATCGGTAGGTCACGAAGCTCGTCGGACGGCGTGTCGACGCCGAGCTCAACCGACCGCGCGGCGTGCTCGACCTCGTAGGCGCGCCCGTCCGCGGACGCGACCAGATTCACGCGCAGCCGGGCGTCCCACGCATCGGCGGGCACGCGCGCGGTGACCCACATGCGCCCTGGCGCGCAGCCGCTGCTCTCGTCCGCAACGCTGCCACGGATCGGTGTCGGCAGCTCCGGAACCGCGATCACCTTCACGGTCACGTCGCTCGTCGCGCTGCTGAACAACGATCCGACGCGGAAGCGATACGTGGTCGTCGCCTTGGGTCGCAGCGTCTTGCTGCCGCTCTCGGCGACGTCGCCAAGAGACGCGTCCGTGGGCTCGGCGCTGAGCTCGCCCGCGCCGCTCCCATCCCAAGTGAGCCGCACCGCGCGACCCGCGCACACGCTCTCGGGCTTGGCGTGCAGCGTAGCCGTCGCCGCGCAGCCCAGCGCCAGGAGTGCCAACGAACAGACCGCCCTCGCGAAAACGCCCCCCGAGAGCATTCGGTCAGCGAGAGGGGGACCCCTCGCACTGACTGCCTCCGCCGCCCAGCCGCCGCGGAGGGAGCCACGACGGGTTGGGAAAGTTGGCCGGGAGGGGAATCACGGCCATGTGTCGGCGAGAGGCAGCGTTGTGCGAGGGGTCCGGCGCCACGTCGGGGCTCTCGAAACGGCGACCTCCGCGGTCTCCGTTCCGGAACTCCCAATGGGCCGCTCGCTGCATGAACGGCAACTTCGCGAAGCGGCCCTCGGCCCGCTGTGAAACGGTTCACAGAAGGGCATTCTCCCGACATGAGCACCGCTTCCGCGCTACAGACACGCCCGCTCGACGGCCGAGTCATGCTCGGCTCGATCCGTGTTTTCGAAGGTCTCTCGCGCCGCGAGCTCGACCTCCTGCACGCGATCACCGGCACGAAACGCCTGCGCGCACGCGAGGTTCTGTTCCGCAAAGGCGACCCGGGATCGGCCCTCTACGCGGTGCTGCGCGGCCGGATGCGGGTGTTTTCCAGCGGGCCCGACGCGAAGGAGTTGGTGTTCCGCTTCCTCGAGGCGGGCGACGTGGTCGGCGAGGTGGCCCTCTTCGATGCCCAGGTCCGCTCGGCGACGGTCGAGGCCGTGGAGCCGTGTGAGCTGTTGAGCCTACAGCGCCGCGACCTGCTCCCTTTCCTGGAGCAACACCCGCGTGTGGCCATCAAGCTCGCAGCGGTGCTCGCGCGCAGCCTGCGCGAGCTGTCGCAGCGGGTCGAGGACGAGCTGTCACTCACGATTCCCGCGCGGCTGGCGCGGAAGCTGCTCGCGCTCGTGCGCACGCACGGGGCCGAACTGGCCGGCGGGGTGCGCATCGAGCAGCGCCTGCCGCAGCACATCCTCGGCGAGCTGGTCGGCGCGACACGAGAAAGTGTCAACAAGCAGATGCGCATCTGGGTCGGCTCGGGCGCGATCCAGGTCGAGCGCGGCTACGTGACGGTGCTCGACCGCGCCGCGCTCGAAGAGACCGCGGGCTACGGGCCGATCTAGGGCGCGCGCGTCTTTCGCTCGAGCTGGAAGATCGAGAAGGCGTGCGCGTGGCGCGCGTCCGCAGGGTGCTCGAGCACGAGTGACTCGTGCCAGTCGGCGGGATCGAGCTCGGGGAAACGCACGTCGCCCTCGGGCCGCGCGTGCACGCGGGTCAGGTAGATGCGCAGCGCGCGCGGCAGCGCTTCGGCGTAGAGCGCGGCGCCGCCGATCACGACGATTTCGGGGGCGTCGGCGACGAGCGCCAGCGCTCGGTCGAGGTCGTGCGCGACGAGCGCGCCCGCGGCCATGAAGCCCGGCGCGCGCGAGAGCACCACGTTGGTGCGGCCCGGCAGCGCGCGCGCGAGCGACGCAAAAGTGCGTCGCCCCATGAGTACGGGCTTCCCCAGTGTGGTGCGCTTGAAGTACGCCAGCTCGTCGGGCAGGCGCCAGGGCAGGGCGCCCTTCGCACCGATCACGCCGTTCTCCGCGACGGCAGCAACCAGCGAGAGCACCGCGCGCTAGACGGCGATCGGCGCCGCGATCGCGGGATGCGCGCGGTAGTCGACGAGCCGGACGTCCTCGTAGCGGAAGTCGGCGATCGACTTCACGCCCGGCCGCAGCTCGAGCCGCGGCAATTCGTATGGCGTGCGCGAGAGCTGCAGGTCCGCCTGCTCCAAGTGATTCAGATACAGGTGCGCGTCGCCGAGCGTGTGCACGAGCTCGCCCGCGCGCAGCCCCGTCGACTCGGCCATCATGTGAGTCAGAAGCGCGTACGACGCGACGTTGAACGGCACGCCCAGGAAGATGTCGGCGCTGCGCTGATACACCTGACACGAGAGCCGCCCGTCGGCGACATAGAACTGGAACAACAAGTGACACGGCGGCAGCGCCATGCGCTCGAGCTCGCCCACGTTCCAGGCCGAGACGACCAGCCGGCGCGAGTCGGGATTGCGGCGGATCTCGTCCTCGACGGCGCTGAGCTGATCGATCGTGCGCCCGTCGCTGGTGCGCCACGCGCGCCACTGCGCGCCGTAGATCGGCCCGAGCTCGCCGTCGGCGTTCGCCCACTCGTCCCAGATCCCCACGCCGTGCTCGTGCAGGCTACGCACGTTGGTGTCGCCGCGGATGAACCAGAGCAGCTCGTGGAAGATCGAGCGCAGGTGCAGGCGCTTCGTCGTCAGCGCCGGGAAGCCGCGCGCCAGGTCGTAACGCGACTGCCAGCCGAAGACGGAGAGCGTGCCGGTGCCCGTCCGGTCGCTCTTGCGCGTGCCGTGGTTGCGGACGTGTCGCAGCAGCTCGAGATAGGTTTCCATCGGCGCCTTGCGAAGTTACCACCTCTGCTACGCTGCGCGCGATGTCGATCCTACTCGTGCGCCACGGCGAGACCGCGTCGAACGCGGCGCGCGTTCTCCAGACGCCGGACATTCCGCTGTCGGCGCGCGGCATCGCGCAGGCGGATCGACTCGCGGCGCGGCTCGCGAAGCTGGGCGTCGCCGCGATCGTGTCCAGCGACTACGCGCGAGCACAGATGACGGCGGAGCGCGTGCGGGCCGCGACCGGCGCGGCCATCGAGCTCTGGCCCGAGCTGCGCGAGCGCAACTTCGGCGCGCTGCGCGGTCGCGGGTACGCGGAGCTGGGCTTCGACCCGTTCGCCCTCGACTATGCGCCGCCAGAAGGCGAGAGCTGGGAAGTCTTCCACGCGCGCACAGCGCACGCCTGGCCGAAGGTGCTCGCGCGCGCGCGGCAGATCGACGGCAATCTCGCGGTCATCAGCCATGGCCTCGTGGTGCGCGCGTTTGCGGAGCGCGAAGTCGGCTTGGGCGGACTCGAGCCGCCGATGAGCTGGCCGAACGCCTCGCTGACCATCGTGGCGTCAGATCCGCCAGCCGCGCTCGAGGTTTTGAACTGCATCGAGCACCTCGCGGACTTCGATTCGCCGCCTCCGGCGTCGCTCGGACGCGCGTAGTCGCGCGAAGTCCGAGAGAACTCCGAGTTGCTCGCGGCGAACTCGGAGTTCGCGCGCGCTTTCTGCGAGTTCGCTTCGCGGTCAGCGAAATATCGGCGTCAATGCGAAATACTCATTGACGTAGCGACTCGCTTGTGTTAGGATCCGCCTCACGTTTTGGTGATTGGCCTGCTCCGGCGGGCCTTTTTCGTTTCTGGGGTTCGTCGCTGCGCCGTCCGTTTTTCCTCGTCGCGCGCATGCGACTCCATCCGCTCCGCGAGCTCGGTGGCGAACGCGGCGAAGCGCGCGAGCGGTGCCGGTTCGAAGTCGGCCCAGATGCGCGCGAGCGCGCGCTCCCGGTCGCGGCGTACCGTCTCCATCGCCGCGCGCCCCGCGGCGCTGAGCGAGTAGCGCCGCTGACGTGCGTCGCCCTCCGCGATCTTCACGGCGATCAGCTTCTGGTCGAGCAGCTGGCGGATCACCTTCGACACGGCCGCCGGCGAGCGCGCGCGGCGGCGTGCGAACAGCGAGGGCATGAAGTCCTCGGCCGCGATCTGCTCGAGCACGCGCCACTGCGCTTCCGATAGGCCGGCGGATTGGGCGAGCTGCGAGCGCCTGTGCGCGAACGCGTCGGCCAGGCGCTGCAGCGCGGCGAGCGCTTCGCGCAAGCTGGGGTCGGACTTGTCTTTGTTCGCCACTTCGATTATTAACCTAGGTAAATAATCATTCGGAGGCAATCATGAGCGCGGACTTGGATACGCAGGTGCAACGGCAATTCGGCGCGGCGGCCGCGAACTACGCGGTGAGCGCGGTGCACTCGGGTGGGCCGACGCTCGACACGGTCGTC
>JBGQIB010000065.1:0-22881 GCA_041498295.1 bacterium
GATCGCGGTCAGATAGCCGAACTGCTGCAGGGTCGCGAAGCTCGAGAAGATCATCACGAAGAAGCCCGTGATCTCCATGGTCGAGGTCACGACCATCGCGCGACACACCTCGCGGGTGCAGTCGACGACGCCTTTCTCCGCGGGCACGCCCTCGGCGCGGCGGTGCCGGAACGCCTGCAGATAGTGAGAGGTGTCGTCGACGGTGATGCCGAGCGCCACCGAGCCGATCAGGCTGATCGGAATCGAGAGCGGCGCGACGCCGGCGCCGAGCGCCCCGTAGAAGAGAAACACCGGCAGCACGTTCGTGGGCATGGCGAGGATGCCCAGCCCGAAGCTGCGGAATACGATCGTCACGATCACCAGACACAGCGCGATCGTCATTGTGAGTTGTGAAACCTGATTGCCCGCGATGCCGTCGGCGCCGCGGTTGATGCGGATTGCGTTGCCGGTCACGTCGCCGTGCACACCGGCGGGCAGCTTCTCGGCGTCGAGCTCGAGGTGGATCGCGTCCTCGAGCTCGCGCAGCGCGGCGGAGCCGAGCCGGTCCGAGCGCACGAGCAGATTCGCGCTCGAGTGATTCGAGGTCGCGAACGCGCGCAGCTTCTCCTTCGGGATCATGAACATCAGCTCGGCCAGCTCGCCGCGCGTGTCGGGAATGCGCGCCTCTGCGGGATCGCCGTTCTCGAGGGCCTGGTTCGCGACCTTCACGAGATCCGCGGCCGAGACCACTGCGGTGACTCCCGGGAGTTTCTCGATGCGCGCCTGCAGCCGCTCGACGGCGCGCAGTGCGTCCGGCTCGCGGAAGGTTCCCTCGTTCTGACCCTCGAGCACCACGTAGATCGGCACCGCGCCGGTGAGCAGGTGATTCACCGCGTCGAAGTCCTGCCGCACCGCGGAGCTCTGGCGAAAGAACGTGATGAAGTCCGTGTCGGTCACGATCCGCGGCATCAGCGCGCACGCGATCAGCGCGCAGACGGCCCAGCCCCCGAGCACGCGGTTCCTGTGCCGGATCTGCCACTCGGCCAAGCGCCCGAGCCAGCCCTCCATGTTCCTCTCGAACGCCTCGGCGAGCCGGGTCTGCGGCGAGAACAGCGCCTTCCCGCTCTCAGTGCGGAGCGGCAGCAGACACAAGAGCGCGGGCAAACCCGTGAGCACGATGACGGTGATCGAGGCGACGCCGAAGACGCAGAAGCCGCCGAGCTCGTTCGTCGCGGGAATCTCGTTGATCAACAGCGCCGCGAAGCCGACGATCGTGGTCAGTCCCGCGATCAGCACGACCTCGGACGTGTACGTGAGCATGCGCAGCGCCGCTTCGCGCGAGGTCTTGCTCTTCTCGGCGAACTCCTGGTAGCACGCGTAGCTGTGCACTCCGGTCACGCCGCCGATCGTGATCAGCGCGGGCCCCATCACGAGCGTGATCAGGTTCATGTCGGAGCCGACGATCGCCATCGCGCCGTACGCCCAGAAGACCGACGTCAGGTTGAACAGGAGCGGCACGAGCGTGCCGCGCACCGATCCGGTCATGAGCCAGAGCGCGATCACGGACACGAGCACCGCGATCGGCACGAGCCGCAGTAAGTCGTGCACCAGGAGCTGGTGCGCCTGCGCGCGGATGTGCGGCCGGCCAGTGACGTGGAACTTCACGCCGGGGCGCGTCGCGGCGTCGAGGATCTGCGCGATGTGGCCGTCGAGGTCGCGCTTCACGAAGTCGTCGTCGCTCATCGCGGTGAACGTGACGTTGATCGCCGCGGCTTTGCCGTCGCGCGAGACGATCGTCTTCGGGTAGAGGGGATCCGCGAGCGCGCGCGCGCGCAGATCCGCGAGAGCGGCCGGGTCGCTGGGCACCGCGTCGATGAAGCGGCCCATCTCGACGAGCTCGCTCTTCGCATCCCAGCGATACGCGTACACGTCGACCAGGCTCTCCGTGCCGCGCACGCCGGGCAGCTTCTGGATCTGGTCGCTGACACTGCGCAGTGTCGCGAGATTCTGCTGCGTGAAGACGTCGTCCGTCTCCATCGCGATCACGAAGATGTCGTCGTCGCCGAAGTCGAGGATGGCGCGCTGATAGAGAGGTTCGCCCGGATCGTTCTCGGGCAGGAGGGGCTCGCTCGACGCGTCAATGCCGATACGGAAGCCGAGCGGGTCGGGACGGATCATCACGGCGCCGAAGCCGACCGTGATGAGCGCGAGCAGCGCGAGCACCGTGCGCGGAAAGTCGACGATCCACGTCGGCCGGAACAGCGCGACCGCCGCTCCGAGGCCGAGCACCCCGGCGCTCGCCAGTCCGAACTGGAGGGCCGTCAGCACCTATGCAGTTCCGAAGCGACGCTCGAGCGCGTACTCGAGCAAGGTCGCGAGATACTCGCCGAGCGGCGGGCACGCGATCCCCATGCCGGCGAGCGCCGCCGCGGTCTCGCGGTCGTCGAAGAGCAGCTCGCCGAGCATGTACGGCACGTGTGTGCGCATCACCTGCGCGCCCAGCGCGAACAGGTCGGCGAGCTCGGGGGTCGCGTCGTCGGGTGAGACGATGCGCGGCACGGCGACGGTCGGCAGACCGCGGCCCGCGAGCCAGCCGTTCACGATCGGCTCGGCGCGCGCGAGGATCTCGCCGATCGCGAGCGAACGCGCGGGCCCGGCCGAGAGCGAGTAAGTCGCGCCCACCGCTTCGGGCCGCGCGCCGAGCGCGACGAGCGCGTCGCAGACGTAGTCGACTGGCACGGCGTCGATCCGCACCTCGGGCCGGCACGGCAAGAGACTCGTCTTCCCATAGATCACCCACTTGAACGGGTCGTAGAGCACGCGGAAGTGCGGCGTGCGCCCGGTCCGTGAGTCGCCGACGATGATGCTCGGGCGGTACACCGTCGTGCGCAGCTCGCGCGCGGCGTCGCGCACGAGCTGCTCCGCCTCCCACTTGCTCTCTTCGTAGGCGTTGTGGAAGGGCGGGCGCGCGTCGCTGTCGCGAACGCCGAAGATCCCGGTGCGATCGCCCGCGACGTACGCGGTCGAGATATGGTGCAGGTGTGCGCCGGCGTCGCGCGCGAACGCGAGCACGTTGCGCGCGCCTGCCACGTTGATGCGCCGCGCCTCGTCGAGCTCGAGGTCGAAGCGCGTGCTCGCGGCGGCGTGCACGACCGCGCGCACGTCGCGGCAGAGCTCGGCGCGCGTCGCCGTACCCAGACCGAGATCCGCGGCGCGCATGTCGCCGGCCAGCACGCGCACGCGCGCGGCGCTGCTCGGCGCGAGCCCCGCGCCCGCCGCGAGCTCCTGCGCGCGCCGCTCGAGCTCTGCGCGATCGCGCGCGCGCACCACACAGAAGAGCGTCGCCGCGGGCGCCGCGGCCAGCAGGCGCGGCACGAGCTCAGCGCCGACGAGGCCGGTTGCGCCCGTCAGCAGGATCCCCCCGTCCGTCCAAGAACTCATCGACTCCCCAGCACATCTCCCGCGCGGGCGCCGAGAGTAGACCACGCCACCAAACCCGATCCAAGTCCGAAGCGAGGAACGCAAGCGAGCCGCGCGGCGGCGACGCGCGCAGCGAGGCGGAGCCGAGCGAAGCTGCGGGTGGCGCGGCTTCGCCGCGCCGGGCCCCGCTCAGAAGTGCTGAAGTTCTCCGTGCAGGATCGCGTCGCTGGTCGGACGTGCGGCGCGGGCGTCGGCTTCGGCCGTGACCGCGACCTCGCCCGTCACGTCGATGCTGCGCGGCATCTCCGTCAAGAGCTGGGCCTCGCCGTCTTTCGAGACTTCGAGCACGCCGCCGCGCAGCGGCGCGCCGTCGGCGTCCGTGAACCAGAGCACGTAGACCTTGCCCGCCGCGGGCGCGCGCATCGCGGTGGCGCGCAGGTAACACCCACCGCTGTGGTAGTCCCAATAGAGGTGGCCGTGGCCCTGGAAGCCGAGGCCCGGACCCGAGAGCTCGATCGCGCGCATGTAGGGCGAGCCGATCACGTCGAGCGCCGCATGGCGCTCGTGCGCATCTTGCTCCGCGCGTGTGACACGAATCCGTGTCGCGAGCGCGGTACCGCCGGCCGCGAGCAGCGCCCCGATTCCCGCCGCCAGCGCGGTGCGTCCCCAACCGCCGCGCGCCCCGCGCACCGGAGCCTCGAGCTCCCGCGACTCCGCGAGCCGAGTCTCCAGCGCGATGCGCGCCGCGAGCGCGCGGCGCACGCTCTGCGGCGCCGTCACGGGCTCCAACTCGGCGGCGAGCCGCGCGACGAGCGCCTGCGCTTCGGCAAGCGCACCCAGACAGCGCGGGCAGCCGTCCGCGAGATGCGCTCGAAGCTCGTCGCGCTCGGGCCCGTCGAGCTCTTCAGCGGCGAGCAGAAATACGAGCTCGCGTCGCTCGTCGCAGGTCAACCGACACCCCCGCTGCCCGGACCCATGAGCAGACCGCGCAGACGTAGGAGCGCGCGGCGGATGCGCGTTTTCACCGTGCCGAGCGGCTCGCCCAGCTGCGAGGCGATCTCGGCGTGAGACAGTCCGTCGAAGAACGAGAGAGTCACTGCGCGCCGCTCCGACTCCGAGAGCTCGCAGAGCGCGGCGCGTACCTGGCGGTTCTCCTCGCCGGAGACCGCGGCCTCTAGCGCGTTCGGGCCGCGCCCGCCGCCGCCGAGCTCCGCTGCGAGGGCGGACGGACCGCCCGCGTCCGCCAGGAGCGCTTCGCGGCGGCGGCGCAGTCGCAAGCGATCGAGCGAACGGCTGCGCGCGAGCTGCACGAGATACACGCGCGCACTCCCGCGCTCCGCCGCGTAGCGGCTGCTCGAACGCCAAAGCTCCCAGAACACCTCTTGCAAGACTTCCTCGGCCTCTGCGTGACTGCGCAAGATTCGCAGACACAGCGCGAAAACCAGAGACGCGTGCCGGAGATAGAGCGCGTCGAGCGCGGAGGCATCGCGCCGCGCCACGAGCTCCATCAGGGTCAGGTCGTCGCGGCCTTCTGCCACCGGCTCTCGCTCCGCCCGCGCACCCAGTAGAGATGCCTTGCCAGCCGCCATGCGAGCCCACGAGCCCGCCTCCGACCCCGACCTCCGCGACTTCCTACGTCGCGGGTCGCGAGCGCGGATTTCGGGCGCCCGAAGCTTACACCGATCGGTCAGTGTTGTGCGGCTGGGTCGGCGCAAATTTCCGCCGCTGGCGCTGCTGGCCGCGAGAGCGTTGCGGCAAGTGACTAGAGGAGCTCGTCCCAGGCCGCGCGCTCGGCGTCGAGCGGCGCGTGCACGAGCTCGCACTTGCGGTCGAAGACGAGCGTCGCGCGCTGCGAGCGATCGTAAGCGGGCCAGGCGGGCAGGCTCGCGTGCGACGGCTGGCCGGAGCGCGCGAAGGCGATCCAGGCGTCCATCATGCGCGCCGCCAGCGCGTCGGCGTCCGGCCCCTTGCCCGCGAAGCGGTCCATCGTGGGCGCGTCGAGCGTCCCGAACACGAACGGCAGCTCGAGCGCGTGGCACGAGCCGAGCGTGCCGCGCCGCGCCGGTGACTCCCAGGTGAAGAAGTACATGTAGGTGCGTGACTCGTGCGGGCGCTGACTCTCGGCGAGCCGGATCGCCGGGACGCGGAACGTGCGGTCGGATTCGATCGCGTCGAGCAGCTCGCCGGGCTCGACCGAGGCGCGGCCGCTGCGGGCCTTGCGGTAGGTCTCGACGACGCGCTCCGCGTGGGATTCGTGCGCGCGCAACCCCGCGAGGCTCGCGCGCACGCGCTTCGCGAGTGACTCCTCCGAGAGCGTCGCGCTCTCCGCTACGCCCATGCGGAACAGCTTCGACTCGTCGCGATTCGAGCCGACGAGCAGCGCTACGCCCTTGGCCGCGCCGTCACGCACGGCGTCGAGCGGCGGCTTCGGCAGCGTGGCCGAATCGACGGTCGGGCAGAACGCGAGCTGGCCGAGCGCGCGCCGCTCCGCCATCAGCGCCGACTGCGCCTCGATCAGCTTCGCGGCCGGCAGCGCGCGCAGCTTCGCCAGCTCGGGCGTCGACTGACCGAGCGCCGCGAGCATGGCCGTTGTGACTCGCGCGGCGCTCTCGCGCGAGTGCACGTTGTGCGCCGCGCCGCTCTGCGGGATCGCCGCGCGGAACAGGCCGCGCGCGCCGGGCATGCCGAGCAGCGTGGCAACGGCCATGCCGCCCGCGCTCTCGCCGAAGATCGTGACTTGCTCGGGATCGCCGCCGAAGGCGCGGATGTTGTCGCGCGTCCAGCGCAGCGCCGCGATCTGGTCGAGCTGCCCGATGTTCGCCTCGCAGCCCGGCAGGTGGAGATACCCGAGCGCGCCGAGCCGGTAGTTGATCGTGACGACCACGACGTCCCCGCGCTCCGCGAGCGCTCCGCCGTCGTAGAGCGCCTGCGAGCCCGAGCCCGTCGTGAAGCCGCCACCGTGGATCCAGAACATCACCGGGCGGAGCGCGCCGTCGGCGCTCGGCGTGTAGACGTTGAGATACAGGCAATCCTCGTCCTGAGCGCCGACCGCCATGCCGGGCAGCGCGCTCGGCGGCTGCGGCGCCGAAGGCGCGAAATGGACGGCCGGGCGCAGGCGCGACCACAGCGGCGCGGGCTCCGGCGCGCGCCAGCGCCGCTCGCCGACGGGCGGCGCGGCGAACGGAATGCCGAGGAAGCGTTCGTGCCCGCCGCGGCGCTCGCCCTCGATCTTGCCCGACACCGTTTCGACGATCACGCCCATGACTTACTCCCCGTTCTTCAAGCGCCCGAGCTCGTCGCGGAGCTCGGGGCCGTTCACGCGCGCGCGGCCATCGCCGAACTTCGCGTCGCGCTCGCCGAGCGCGCTTTTGAGACCCTTCTCACCAACCTTGCGCACGAAGGCGCGCGCGCTCTCGGCGAGGTGACCGCGCGCGTCGTTCTCCACCGCGAGCCGTTGCAGCGTGCGCGCGCCCATCAGCTCGAGGCCGAGATTGATGATGCGCTTGTTCGCCGCGAGCAGATCGGGATCGATCAGCGCGAGCCGGTCGGCGAGACCCTCGACTTCGGCCTCGAGCAGCTTTGCCGGCACCGACTTCAGCACGAGCCCGATCTGCGCCGCTTCCTTCCCGGTGATGGTGTCACCCGTCAGTGTCAGGCGCTTTGCCCACTGCGGGCCGACGTTGTACAGCCACAGGTTGTTGGGCAGCGCGCCGAGGTCGCGCGCGGGCGGAAAGCCGAAGACGGCGTCGTCCGCGGCGATGATCATGTCACACAGAAGCGCGACGTCGGTGCCCCCCGCGAGACAGTGGCCGTGCACCTGCGCGATCACCGGCTTGTGCATGTCGAACAGCGCCATGCGCAGGCGCTGCGCGCGCTCCATCTGCCAGGCGTCGTCGTCGAAGCTGAGCCGTACTTGTGAGCGGCGCGGGTCTCGCGCCTTGGGCGTCTCAGTAAGGTCGTAGCCGGCGCTGAAGCATTTGCCCGCGCCGCGCACGATCACCGCGTGGACCGCCCGATCCGCGTCGGCGTCCCAGAGCGCGTCGTGCAGCTCCTCGAGCAGCTGTAGCGAGAGAGCGTTGCGCTTCTCGGGGCGGTTCAGCGTGATGCGCGCGCGTCCGCGTTCGATTTCGACGGCGATGCAAGAGTCTGCCAAACGCTCTCCCCGCCGCCCTAGATCGCGCCGATGGCTTTCGCCGGCGCACCGTCCCAGGCGCGCCGCTCCTCGTCGTACGGCGCGCGAACCAGCTCGGTCTTCTCGCCGAACACGCAAGTCGCCCGATCCGCCGCCGTATAGCGCGGGAAGGCGAGAGACTTCGTCGAGGGATCGCCGCTCTTCGCGAACGCGAGCCACGCGTCCATCATGTCCTCCGAGAGCGCGCCGGCCTTCGGGCCTGTGCCCGAGAAGTCGACCATGCCGGGCTCGGCGTGCGTGCCGAACACGAAGCCGAGCTCGAGCGCGTGACACGAGCCGAGCATCCCGCCGAGCATCGGCGAGGGCCACGTGAACAGGTAGTTGAACACGCGCGGATCGTGCTGCACCTGCGTCTCCGCCAAGCGCAGCGCGGGCATGCGGAAGATGCGATCGGTCTCGAGCGCGCCCCACAGCTCGGGCGGAGTCACGGATGCGCTGCGCTCGCTGCGCGCTTTCCGGTACGTGTCGACCACGGCGCGGCCGGCGGCGCCCAGGCGGCGCTCGCAGCGCGCGTAGAGCTGCTCGTCGGTCAACGTGAAGTTCGTCGGGTCCGCGGGCATGAACAGCTTCCATTCCTCGAGCGTGGTGCCGAGCAGCAGCGGCACGCCGGCCGCCGAGCCGCGCGCCACCGACTCGAGCGCGAGCCGCGGCTGCACTTCGCCGTCGATTACCGGCTGCAGCGGCATGCCACCGACGTCGTCGTTCGAGACGCCTGGAGGCCCAGCGAGCTTCGCCGTCGTCGCGAGCAGCTGCGCGGGCGTCGCGGCCAAGAGCGCCTCCGCGTCGCGCCCTACACCGAGCAGTGACGCGAAGCGCTCCGCCACGAAGGCCGCGTGCGCGCGCGTGTTCGCGGTGCTGCACGCGCCGCTCTGCGGGATCGCCTTGTGGAACAAGCCGCGCGCCTTGGGCAAGCCGAGCAACGTGCCGACGCTCATGCCGCCCGCGGACTCGCCGAAGATCGTGACGTTCTCGGGATCGCCGCCGAAGGCCGCGATGTTCTCGCGCACCCAGTCGAGCGCCGCGACCTGATCGAGGATGCCCTCGTTCCCCGTAGACGGAATGCGCCCGCCCGTGAGCTCGGAGAGGCGCAGGAAGCCGAGCGGCCCGAGTCGGTAGTTCACGGTCACGACGACCACGTCGCCGCGCTTGGCGAGCGGCGCGCCGTCGTAGATGGACTGCGCGCCCGAGCCGATCGTGAACGCGCCGCCGTGAATCCACACGAGCACCGGACGCCGCGCGCCGTCGAGCCGCGGCGTCCACACGTTCAGGAACAGGCAGTCCTCGCTCTGCGGCTCGCTGATCTTGAACGCCTGCAGGAGGTCGAGCGGCACCAGGTTCTGCGGCGCGCAGGCGCCGAAGTCCAACGCCTTGCGCACGCCAGACCACGCCGCGGGCGGCTCGGGCGCGCGCCAGCGCCGCGCGCCGACGGGCGGCGCGGCGTACGGAATGCCGCGAAAAATCGACAGCCCGTTCTTCTCTTCGCCCTCGAGCCTGCCTTGCTTCGTGGTCGCGATCGCCGCCATGCCGTTGCCCTCCCTCAGTCTTCCGCTGAACTGCGCACGCGATTCTGGCAGGGCGCGCGGTTGTGATGCAAAGCACCAGCGAAGTTGCACTGCGTGACGCGGGTCACTCATGCACGTCGCTGCTTTCCCGAAACGGCGTACGGAGGCTCTTGGGAGCCAAACCATGACCCGTTCGAGCCGCTTCGAATGCCGTCGCGCCGTTCTTTGCCTCGCACTCTCGTGCCTGGTGGGGATGGCCGTGCGTGCGCACGCGCAGGCGACCTGTGGGCCCGAGACGCGCGTCCCCTTCGCCGGTCACGCCTTCCCGGTGGATCCCGCGCCCCGGCTGATCGACGCGTTCCGGTATCTGAGCTTCACCAGCCCCGTATTCGTGACTTCGGTCCCGGGCGCAGCCGATCGGCTTGCAGTGGTCGAGCAGGGCGGACGCATTCTCGTGTTCCCGAACGACCTGTTCGCGTTTTCCGCCGACGTGCTCGTGGACCTCTCCGCCCCGGGCGCGTCCTGGGCACCGGTGCTCGCGCAGGGAGAGCAGGGCCTGCTCGGACTCGCGTTCGATCCCGACTTCGCGACGAACGGCTACCTCTACGTCGCCTACTCCGTGGCCGGTGACGAGTGCGGCGCGGCGCACGCCTGCACGCGCGTGGTGCGCCTCACCGCGATCGAAGGCGAGACACTCGGCGTCGACCCGAGCAGCGCGCTCACCGTGCTGCAGTTCGGGGAGCGCTTCACCAATCACAAGGCGGGCATGCTCGCGTTCGGTCCCGACGGAATGCTGTGGCTCTCGAGCGGCGACGGCGGCGGCAGCGGTGACCCGCAGAACAACGCGCAGAACCTGGACGGCCTGCTCGGAAAGGTCCTGCGCATCGACGTGCACCGCGGAACCAGCTACGCGATCCCGAGTGACAACCCGTTCGCGGGCGACGCGACGCGGCGCGGCGAGATCTTCGCGTACGGCTTGCACGATCCGCGGCGATTCTCGTTCGACCGACTCACGGGCGATCTGTGGCTCGGCGACGTCGGCGAGACACGCGCGGAGGAGATCGACCGGATCCCGTTCGGCTCCGCCGGCGGTCAGAACTTCGGCTGGAAGCTGTGCGAGGGCACGAGCGACGCGAGCGGCGCCGGTTGCGGCGCTCCGGGTCTCACGCCGCCGGTGCAGAGCTACGCCCACGACGCCGCGGGCGGGCAGGGAGTGATCGGCGGCTACGTCTACCGCGGCTCGCGCATGCCGGACCTGTACGGCCAGTACGTGTACGGTGACTCGGTGAGTGGGCGCATCTGGGCCTGGAACCCGAGCGGCGCGGCGCCGCCGCGCGAGATCGCGACACTCTCCGGTGTCCGCTCGCTCGGCGAGGACCGCGACGGCGACCTGCTCGCCGTGGGCGGCGCCGACGGCAAGCTGCGCCGGTTCGTCGCCGCGGGCAGCGAGCTCGACCCCGGCGTGCCGCAGACACTCTCCGCGACCGGCCTATTCGCGAACATCGCGAGCCTCGAGCCCGCGCCAGGCATGATCGCGTACGACGTGAACGCGCAGGCCTGGTCGAGCTTTGCGTCGACGCAGCGCTGGCTCGCGCTGCCGGGCGACGCGCGCATCGGCTTCTCGCCCACGGGCGAGTGGACCTTGCCCGTAGGCACGGCGCTCGTGCAGCAATTCGATCTGCCGGGCAGCAACGGACTGGTGCGCGCCGAGACGCGCGTGCTGCTGCGCCAGACCACCGGCTGGCGCGGCTACACCTATTGGTGGACCCCCGATCAGACTCACGCGGACTTGATCACGGGCTCGCTCTCGTACGCCTACGAGGTCGACTTCGGCTCGGGCCCGCAGGTGCTCGACTGGTACTTCCCCGCGCCCTCGGAGTGTCTCGACTGTCACACGCAGGCGGGCGGGCGCGCGCTCGGTTTGCGCACGCGCCAGCTGAACCGCTCCGTCGACGCCGGCGCGGGGTCGCAGAATCAGCTCGAGCGTTTCGACTGTCTCGGCCTGTTCGAGACGCCGATCGGTGCGGCCGCGAGCTACGACCGCTTCCCGACGGCCAACGAAGCGGACATATCTCTCGATCGCCGCGCGCGCACGTACCTCGACGTGAACTGCGCGAGCTGTCACTCGCCCGGAGCGCCGACCCCGGGCGGTATGGATTTGCGCTTCGACACCGGCTTCGAGGGAACGCATACGCTCTTCGTCCCCGCGACACAGGGCGATCTAGGCGTGCCGGGCGGCGTACGCATCCATCCGGGTCACCCGGAGCGCAGCGTGTTCCTCGCGCGTATGACCGCGGACGATAGAGACGTCTGGATGCCGCGCCTCGCGCTCCTGCCGGACTTCGCGGGCGCGGCGCTGATCTCGGCGTGGATCGACTTCGGCATTCCGGGCCGCGACGAGGACGGCGACCGGATCGACGTCTCCGAAGACAACTGTCCCACGCAGTACAACCCCGACCAGCTCGACTCCGACGGCGATGGCGTCGGCGATGCATGCGACAACTGTGTCAACGTCGCGAACCCGCGCGAGCCCGCCGGCTACCTCGATGCGAACCCGTGGGCGACGTTGACCGGCGGACAGCGCGACGACGACGCGGACGGGTATGGCAACCGCTGCGACGCGAAGTTCGACGGCACGATGGGCGTGCTCGTTGGCTTGCTCGATCTCAGCGCGCTGCGCAGCTCGCTTGCGGCGCCGGTCGAGTCCCAAACGTGTGGAATCACGGGCGCTGAGTCGTGCGCGGTGTTCGACCTCGACGAGAGCGGCGGGATCCTGGACGACCGCGACCTCGCGGAGGCGCGGGGGCTGATGAACAAGTTGCCGGGCCCGACGTGCCGCGCGTGTCCGTTGGCCTGCGAGGGCCACGCCTGCCCATCCCAGTAACTCGCGTCTGATAGACTCGCGCGATGCAGGGGAGGGGAGTTGTCGCAGCGGCGGCGCGCGCGGCCGGAGCGTTCGCCCTCGTGCTCGCGCTCGTGACGGCGCTCGGCGCGTGTGAGCGACCCAAGCCGCTCGACTACTCCGGTCCCCTCTCCGACTGGCCCGAGTATGGCCGTGACAAGGGCGGCCTGCGCTTCTCGCCGCTCACGCAGATCACGCCCGCGAATGTCGCGGCGCTGCGCGTCGCCTGGACGTACCACCACGGGGACATCTCCGACGGCAGCGATGGCACGTCGCGCACGTCGTTCAATGCGACGCCGATCGTGGTCGACGGCGCGCTGTACTTCTGCACCGGCAAGAACCGCGTGATCGCGCTCGAGCCCGAGACCGGGCGCGAGCTGTGGACCTTCGATCCCAAGACGAAGCTGCGAAAACTCGAAGGTCCGTACCCGCGCACCTGCCGCGGCGTCGCCTATTGGCCCGGTGACAAGACGGGTGACACACGCGCGTGTCGGGCGCGCATCTTCACCGGCACGATCGATTCGGAGCTGATCGCGCTCGACGCGCGCAGCGGCGAGCCGTGCGCCGACTTCGGCGTCGGCGGCCGCGTCGCCCTGCGCGAGGGGATCGGGGACGCGCCGCCTTGGGAGTACTATCCGACTTCGCCGCCGCTGGTCGTGGGGGACGTCGTCGTGGTCGGCGCGCTCGTCGCCGACGATCTGCGCACGGACGCGCCGAGCGGAGTGGTGCGCGCGTTCGACGCGCGCAGCGGCAAGCTCGTGTGGGCGTTCGATCCGGTGCCTCCGGGCGCGCTCGCGGCTGCGTCCGCTCCCGGCGCTGCGAAGTACCGGCCCGGCACGGCGAACGTCTGGTCGATCCTCTCCGCGGACCCGGAACTCGGCCTGGTGTTCGTGCCGACGGGCAACGCGGCGCCGGACTACTGGGCCGCGAATCGCGCGGGCCTCGACGCGTACTCGAGCTCGGTGATCGCGCTGCACGCGGACACGGGCACGATCGCGTGGACCTTCCAGACCGTACACCACGATGTGTGGGACTACGACGTGCCCGCGCAGCCGATCGCCTTCGACCTGCACACGCCGAACGGCTCGGTGCCGGCGATCGCGCAGGTCACGAAGATGGGACACGTCTTCGTGCTCGACCGGCGCACGGGTGAGCCGCTCTTCCCGGTCGAGGAGCGACCGGTGCCCCAGACCGATGTGCCGGGCGAGACGACCTCGCCGACGCAGCCGTTCCCGACTCACCCGCGGCCGATCCACCCGGCGCGACTCACTCCCGAGGACGCCTGGGGCTTCACGCGCTTCGACCGCGGCGCGTGCGCGAAGGAGATCGCGAAGTACCGCTCGGACGGAATCTTCACGCCGCCGAGCCTGCGCGGCTCGATCGAGTTTCCCGGCGCCGCGGGCGGGCCGAACTGGGGCGGCGCCGTGATCGATCCGGTCGCGCAGGTGATGTACGTGAATCAGATGCGTCTGCCGTCGGTGGTCCAGCTCATCCCGCGCGACGAGTATGAGCGCATCAAGGACTCGGGCCTTTGGAGTTACCCGAACGAGCTGTACCCGATGAAGGGTACGCCCTACGCGGTTCGGCGCGGGCCGCTGCTCTCGCCGCTCGGCGCGCCGTGCAACCCCCCGCCGTGGGGGACGCTCGCGAAGATCGATCTCGCGAGCGGCGAGATACTCTGGGAGTCAGTCCTCGGCACGACGCGCGACCAGGCGCCGTTCCCGATCTGGCTGCACCTCGGCGCGCCGAACCTCGGCGGCGCGCTCGCCACCGCCGGTGGCTTGGTCTTCATCGGCGCGACCACGGACAAGTTCTTCCGCGCGTTCGACGCGCAGACCGGCCGCGAGCTCTGGACGCAGCGCCTGCCGTACACCGCGAACGCGACACCGATCGCGTATAGACTGCGGCCGGACGGCAAGGAGTTCGTCGTCGTCGCCGCCGGCGGTCACGGTTGGTCGCAGCCGGGCGACGCGCTCATGGCGTTCGCGCTTCCCTAGCGCGCCGAGAAAGTGGGGCGATGCACGAGACCTACGAACAGCGCCGCTTCTGCGTCGAGCCTGGGGAATGGGGAGGACAGGTCGAGCGCCTGCGCGCTGCCGCGGGTGCCGCGTTCTTCGCCGTGTTCCGCGGGCAGATCGGGCTCGAGGCCAACGAAGGGGTACTCCTCACGGTGTATCCCGACGCGTCGAAGCTCGCGCTTGCCGTGGGCGCCCTGCGCGCAGCCTGCGCCGCCGCGCGCGACGTGCGCACCGAGCGCATGGTCGCGACCGTGCGGCCCGCGCAGCCGGCGACGCCGACACGGCCCGGTGTCTACGCGTTCCGCACGTTCGAGATCGGCGACGCCGATACGGCCGAGTTCGTGAGCTTGTCCGAGCGCGCGTGGCCGGAGTTCGAGTCGAGTTATGACGTGGAGATCATCGGTCTCTGGAAGAATCTCGACGTGCGCGCGCCCGACGCGCGCTTCCACCTGCTCACCCGCTACGCCAGCCTCGCGACCTGGGAAGCGTCGCGCGCCGACATCGGCCGGCCGGAGTTCGCGCGCCGCCAGAAGCTGACGCGTGCGACGTTGGTCGTGACCACCACGCTCGCGTGACCGAGATCCGCGCCGCGACACCGAGCGATGTAGAGGCGATTCGGCGCGTGCACACGGCGGCGTTCGGTCGCGCCGCCGAAGCGGAGCTCGCGCTCGCGCTCGCCGCGCGCGAGCCGGCGTGTATCTCGCTCGTCGCGAGCCTCGCCGGCGCCGTCGTCGGTCACGTGCTCCTCAGCCCGGTCGCCGTCGACGGCCAAACGTTCGCGCGCGCGCCGCTGGGCCTCGGGCCGCTGGCGGTCGCGCCCGAGCTGCAGCGCGGCGGCGTCGGCAGCTCGCTCGCGCGCGCCGGCATCGACGCGTGTCGCAAGGCCGGCGCGCCGTTTCTCGTCGTGCTCGGCCATCCGCCGTACTACCCGCGCTTCGGCTTCGTGCCCGCGGCGCGCTTCGGTCTCACCTTCGGCGATGCTCCGCCGCGCGAGGCGTTCATGGCGCTGGAGCTCTCACCGGGCGCGCTCGCGGGGGTTCGCGGCGCGGTGCGTTACGCGCCGGAGTTCGGATGACCGAGTCGCGCCTCGGCATCGTCGGTCTGCGCCGCGGTCTCCATCCCGCGAGACACTGCGCGGCGGCTGGCCTGCGAGTGACTTCGGTCTGCGACGTGGACTCGAACCTCGCGGCTACGGCCGCGGCCGAGCTCGGCGCTGAGTCATTTCCCGACTTTGCGCACTTGCTCGAAGGCCCGATCGACGCCGTGTTGTTGGCGAACTTCTTCGACGAGCACGCCGCGCTCGCCATCCAGGCGCTCGCTGCCCGGAAGCACGTGCTGTCCGAGACCGCCGCGTGTACGTCGCTCGAGGAGGGACGGTCACTCATCTCCGCGGTCGAACGCTCCGGTCGCACGTACATGTTCGCCGAGAACTACCCATTCAAGCCCCACGCGTTCGAGATTGCGCGGCGCTTCGCCGCGGGCGAGATCGGCGCGTTCGAGTATGCGGAGAGCGAGTACTACCACGCCTTCGCGCCCGGTGCCTTCGCGCCCGATCGCTCGCACTGGCGCGGGCGGATCTCCTCGACTCACTACTGCACCCACTCGATCGCGCCCGTCATGGCGATCACGGGGCGCTTCCCTGTCGCCGTCGGTGCGTTCGAGATGGGCAGGGATGAGCTGGGGCGCGGACAGGCCTCGGTCGAGATGATCCGCTTCGACGACGGCACGCTCATGAAGTCGCTGCACGGCTTCCTGCAGGGCGAGCCGCCCCTCCAGTGGTCGTCGCTGCGTGTACACGGGTCGCGCGGGCTGCTCGAGAACGCGCGCCACGGCGATGCCCGCCGCGTGCGCCTGCGGCGCGAGGCTTGGGCGACCGGGACGGGCAAGGTCGAAGACGCGCTGATCGATCCGCCGGACGTCCCGGACGACGTGCGCATGCTGCGCGTCTTCGCGGACGCAGTCACTGGCGGGGCGCCGCCGGCGCTCGACGTGCGCTTCGGCGTCTCCTGCTCGCTCGTCGGCGTCTACGCGCTCGAGTCGCTGCGCCGCGGCTCGGCGCAGGTCGAGTTGCCCAATCTTGGCGCGCGGGCGAGGTAGAATCTCGGGCGGCGGGATTCCATGCCGCAGAAGACCCCGGCCGAGTACGTCGAGAGCCTGCGCGACGGGCGCGTCTTGTTCTGGGACGGCGACAAGATCGACGATGTCGCGAAGGACGCGCGCTTCCGCGTGCCACTGGCGGTCGCTTCGCGTGACTACGAGTACGACGATCCCGCGCGCCGCGACCTGATCAGTTACACGACCGAGGAAGGCACGCGCGCGCACCGCGTGTTCCAGATCCCGCGCAGCGAGGAAGACCTGCTGAAGCGCATCGAGCTCGCCAAGCAGATGAGCATCGTCGGCGGAGTCACGGGCGTGTTCATGGCGCTGCAGTCGGTGAAGGACGAGGTCGCGGCGGTCAATCCGCGCTACGCGGAGAACATCGAGAACCTGTGGCGCTACGCGCGCGACAACGACCTGCGCGCGGCCGAGGTGATCACCGACGCGAAGGGCGACCGCAGCCGGCGCGCGCACCAGCAAGACGATCCCGACTTGTATCTGCGCATCGTGGACCGCAGTGACAAAGGCATCGTGGTGCGCGGCGCGAAGCTGCACATCACCGGCGCCGCGCTCGTGCACGAGCTGGTGGTCATGCCGACCAAGTCGATGCGCCACGAGGAAGCGGACTACGCGGTCTCGTTCTCGATTCCAACCAACGCGCCGGGCGTGAAGATCATCAACCGCAGCTTCGCGCCGCCCGAGCAGCCCGAGTTCGACTATCCCGCCAGCGCGCACCACAGCATGCCCGAGGGCTTCGTCATCTTCGACGACGTCTTCGTGCCGTGGGAGCGCGTATTTCTCGCCGGTGAGTTCCGCCTCGCCGGCGTATTCGCGCGCTCACTCGGCCTTTGGGAGCGCACGCTCGGCATGGTCGAGGCGGTGGAGCGCGCGGAGATCCTCATCGGCCTCGCGCTGCTCGTCTCGGAGCAACAGGGGAAGGGCGGCAAGGACGACGTGCAAGCCGCGGTCGCCGAGCTCGTGTGTTACGCGCAGCTGATCCGCATGAGTCTCGACTGGGCCTGCCGGAACTTCGAGACCACGCCGTCGGGCATGGTTCATCCGAACGTGCTCGGCGTGAACGTTGGCAAATACTACTTCGCGGCGAACTACCACTCGATCGTGCAGAAGATTCACGACCTAGGCGGCGGGCTCGTACTCACGCTGCCCAAGGAAGCGGACCTGCGCAATCCGGAGTCGGGCAAGTATCTGCGCAAGTATCTCCACACGACACCGGACGTCGACATCGAGCAGCGCATGCGCATCTACAACCTGATCCGCGATCTCACCGCGGACGCGTACGGCGGCTGGCACCTCGTCACCACCTTGCAGGCGGGCGGCGGGCTGCCCGCGCAGCGTGTGATGATGAACCGCACCTACGACTTGGAGCGCGCGAAGGCGAAAGCGAGGCGCGCGGCGGGAATCGCGGAGTGACTTGCATCGCCGTGGCGCTCGCCTCGCTCGTCCTCGCGACGGGCTGCGCCACGATGTACGAGCACCGAAGCAAGCATTTCTCGCTGCAGTCGATCCCGGACGGCGCGGAGTTCGAGCTCACCAAGCTGGGCGAATCCGCGCCGATGAAGGTTGGAGTCACTCCCGCGTCGCTGACCGTGCGGCGCGGCAACGGCTACTTCCAGCCCGCGCACTACAGCGTGCACGTGCACAAGGAGGGCTACGAGCCCCAGACGGTGGACTTCGGCACCTCAGTCAATGGCAACTACTGGTGGAACCTGTTGTGGTTTCCGTTCCTGGAGCCCTGGCCCGTGGTCGCGATGTTGATCGTCGACCCATGGACCGGCGCGATGTACGACATCGACATTCCGACGGCGGTCGTTCTACGCAAGCTGCCCGCCCCCGCGCAGGGGGTCGCGCCAGAAGCGGGGCTGCCGGACGCGGAGAAGCGGTAAGTCAGGGCACCTGTGCGCCGGGCAGCGCCTGGAAGTAGCCGCGCACGGCGAGTTCCGGACCTTCCGTCCCGTCGGCCGGGCGCAGGGTCGCGACGAACGCGCCGGCCAGGAAGTCGAGCGAGGGCGCTGGCAGGAGCTTCGCGCCGGCGCCGGCCGAGCTCAGCTGCAAGGGACCGCCCGCGGCGGCGGAGGCGTCCGAGAACTCGACGAGCGCCGGCTGATACGCGCCGTCGAGATCGGGCGCGAACTCGAGCACCAGCGAGCGCGTGCACGGATCGCCCGCGCACGCCTCCACGTGCACCTGCCCGTCGTGCTCGCTCCACGTACACACGGGTGTGTCGAAGCCGGGTAGGCCGTCGAGGGCGACCCGCGCGTACGGGACGAGCCCGCCCGCGTCGCCACCGAAGACCAGCAGCTGCAGGGCGCCGGGGGCGCGGCCCAGAGAGTTCTCGAGCCGCACTGGATAGAAGCCGTTGCGCAGCTTGGGCGTGCGGAACTGCACGCGCCACGGATCGTCGTCCCGACTCGCTCCCGCGGCCTTGCTGCGCAGCACCTTGGCCTTCTTGCGCCCGACGAGCACGGTCGGCGGCTTCGCTCCGGGGTCGAGCGCGTAGAGCGCCACCGTCTCGTTCGGCATCACCTCGGCGGCGGGGAGTGCCACGAGCGCGGGGCCCGAGGTCGTGAAGAGATCGTCGGCCTCGGCCGTCTCGCCGCCGTTCAACGGCGAGCGAATCACGAGCGACCAGGTCTTGCCGGCCGCGGGATCGAACTTCGTCGACGGCACCGCGCGCACGCGCGCGACGATCGTTTCGGGCGAGACCGAGAGCACCTCGAAGCTGACCGTCTTCGAGCTGTCGGCCCGCCGCCCGGTCACCTTCGGGCGCGCGCGCGCGGCGGCGAGCTGCGAGAAGTCGCCGCGAATCGTGAGCCGCGTCCCGGTCGTCACGTCGCCCGGCGCGAAGGAAGTGACAACCAACGCGCGCGCGGCGCCCGGAAAGACGAGGAGCAGCGCGAGAGATGCGAGCGCCGCTGCGCTTGTGATGCGCGTCTGCAAGAAGTCGAGCTCCGCCGCCCAACCTCCCGCCCCCCCGAGCATACGTCCAACGGTGTGACTCCGGTGGGACTTTTTCGCTTCAGCGAGTCACTTCATGCCGGCGCGCAGGTCGATGAGCACCTGGTCGATGTGGTCGATCCGGAACAAGCCCGCGCGCGGGTACTCGAGATCCAGGATCACGTAGACGCTGATCGACATCGCAGCGGCGAAGCAGAGCATGTGCACCCAGTTGCGCACCGCTGAGCCCGCCATCGCGTAGCCCGCGATGAGCGAGCTCGCGAGCAGGAGCGAGAGGAGAAGCACGTAGACGATGAGCGGCGGATGCGTCAGCAACGCCATCGTGCGTACGGTGGTGATGTCGATCATCGCGTTCAGCGCCGGCAACAGCAGGATCCGAGCGCGTTCGCCGTCCGGCTCGAGGCACGCTGCCGCCGCGCTCTTCCAGATCTCGCGCTGCAGGCCTTCGCTGTTCACGAGCTCCGCGCGCGCCGCGACTGTATCGGGCAGGCGCTGGTACACCGCGAGGCGCGAGTCGAGATAGCGGCGAAACAGATCGCGCAGCGGCGGCTGAGCTTGGACCGGCAGTAAGTCGATGCGCAGCCACGCGGTGCCGACGTCGTTCGCCTCTTCGACCACCTGCGCGCGTCGCACGTCCCAGCGCTGCAGCGCGCCCGAGAACGTGAACGCGATCAGAAGACCCATCAGGCCGAACACCGCGCCATCGACCGCCGAGACTCCCTCGCCCACGGAATCTGGATCGGCCGCGCGGCGGATCATGCCGAGGCGCCGGCCGATTTCCAAACACAGGAGGATCCCGGCGAAGAGGAGCACGGCCAGCAAGAGCGAGACGATTCCGAAGTGCGTGATCATGTCGCGAACCATCTCAGAAAAAAAAGTGCCGCGCGAGTCCGTATACTCTCTGCATGTCGCACACCGTGCTCGTCGAGCGCAAAGACGGCGTCGCCACCGTCACGATGAACCGCCCCGACAAGATGAACTCGCTCACCACCGAGCTGCTGCAGACCCTCGGCTCGAGCCTGCGCGAGCTCGCCGACGACTCCTCGGTGCGCGTGGTCGTGCTCACGGGCGCGGGCGAGCGCGCGTTCTCCGCGGGCGCGGACCTCGCGCCGACCGACGGCCCGAGCCCGGCCGATCGCAGCGCGCGCGAGCGGCAGACGCTCGAGGAGTCGTTCGACGGTCTGAAGCGCGTGCAGGAGGCGTCGTGGCTCCTGCATACGATGTCGAAGCCGACGCTCGCCGCGGTGAACGGCGCAGCCGCGGGCGCGTCGCTCTCGATGGCGCTCGCGTGCGACATCCGGGTCGCGAGCGAGAGCGCGATCTTCGCGACCGCGTTCGCGCGCATCGGCTTCTCGGGTGACTTCGGCGGGTCGTACTTCCTGACGAAGCTCATTGGCTCCGCGAAAGCACGCGAGATGTATCTCCTGAACGAGCGCATCGACGCGGCCGAGGCGCAGCGCATCGGTCTCGTCTACCGCGTCTTCGCGCCCACGGTGTTTCGCAAGGAGGTCGACGCGCTGGCCACCCGGCTCGCGGACGGACCGCCGCTCTCGTACCGCTACATGAAGCGGCATCTGAACCTCGCCCTGCATGGGCATCTGCGCGACGTCCTCGACCTCGAGGCCGAGGCCATGATGTACACCGGCCGCAGCGATGACTTCCGCGAAGGCGTCGCCGCGTTCCTCGGCAAGACGAAGCCGAAGTTCACGGGCCGCTAGTCCGCGCGCAGCCTCGACTGGGCGCGGCGCATTCTGTAGACGCTGTCGCGTGAGGAGCGTTGCGACGACGGGCCGGCGCAAGCGCGGCGGTGGCAATCGGCGCGTGCGCTCGCGCACGGCGCGGAACCGGGTGCTGCTCTCGCACCCCGCGCTGCGCATCGCCGCGCGCGCGCTGACACTGTTCTTTGTCGGGTCGGTCGCCGCGGTGCTCGTGATGCGCTGGGTTCGGCCGGTCACGACCGCCTTCATGATCGAGTCGCGCGTCCAGGCTGCGCTGCACGGTGAGTCGGACTACCACACCGACTATCGCTGGGTCGGCTACCGCGAGATCTCCGCGAACGTGCCGATCGCGGTGGTCGCGGCCGAGGACCAGAAGTTCCCGATTCACGCGGGCTTCGACTTCGACGCGATCGCCGACGCGATCGAAGACGGAGGCGACGGCGGGCCCTCGCGCGGCGCGAGCACGATCAGTCAGCAGGTCGCGAAGAATCTCTTCCTGTGGCCCGGGCGGAGCTGGCTGCGCAAGGGAGTCGAAGCGTATTTCACCGTGCTGCTCGAGACGCTCTGGCCCAAGCGCCGCATTCTCGAGGTGTATCTCAACGTCGCCGAGTTTGGCCCCGGCATCTTCGGCGTCGGCGCGGCTTCGCAGCGCTTCTTCGATGAGCCCGCGTCGCGCCTCGATCGCGAGCAGGCCGCGCGACTCGCCGCGGTGTTGCCCGCGCCGCATCACCTGCACGCAGACCATCCGTCCGAATACGTGCGCGCGCGCACGGAGCGAATCGAGAGCGAGGTCGCGCGTCTCGGCGGGTCGGCCTATCTGCGCGCGCTCTCGTTCGAGTAGTACAATGCGTGCCTGCTAGGAGGCGCGCATGGACTTCACTTTCTCGCCGGCCGAGATCGAGTACCGCGACCGAGCCCGCGCATGGATTCGCGCGCACGTTCCGTCCTGGTGGCAGAACCACGAGGGCGACGAGTTCGAGAGCGAGGACGCGACCTTCGACGGCATCCGCCGCTGGCACCAGGAGCTCTACGACGCCGGCTACGTCGGAGTCACTTGGCCGAAGGAGTACGGCGGGCAGGGTCGCACGCACGTCGAGAACGCGCTGCTTCAAGAAGAGCTCGTGACTGCGCACGTGCCACCGACGACGAACGGGCTCGGCATCGGGCTGTGCGGCCCCGCGATCATCCACCACGGCAGCGAGGTGCAGAAGAAGCGCTTCCTCCGGCCGATGCTGCGCGCGGAAGAGATGTGGTGTCAGGGTTACTCGGAGCCGGGCGCCGGCTCGGATCTCGCGAACCTGCGCACCAGCGCCGAGCTGCGCGGGGATCAGTATGTGGTGAACGGCCAGAAGATCTGGACGTCCCAGGCGCACCGCGCGGACTGGATCTTCTGTCTCGTGCGCACCGATCCGAAAGCGGACAAGCACGAGGGCATCGGGTTCCTGCTGATCGACATGAAGACGCCGGGCATCGAGGTCGCTCCGCTCATCCAGATGACCGGGAACAGCGGCTTCTCGCAGTGCTTCTTCAAGGACGTCGTGGTTCCGGCCGAGAACCTGATCGGCAAGCCCACGCAGGGCTGGCAGATCGCCAACACCGTATTGGGTTACGAGCGCGGCGCGTCGACCCTGTCGCGCTACGCGGGTTACCGGCGCGAGTTCGAGCAGGTCGTCGAGAGCGCGCGTACGGTGCGCCGCGGCGGGCGGCCGGCGACACAGGACCGTGTCACGCGCCAGCGCATCGCGCAGGCGGCGGTCGAGCTCGAGGTGCTGCGGCTGAACTCGCTGCGCTCGCTGACCGCGCTCGCCAACGGCCACAAACCCGGCTCGGAGTCGAGCTTGCAGAAGCTCTACTACTCCGAGATGGGCCAGCGGCTCGCGAAGCTCGGCAACGATCTCACCGGGCCCTTCGGGCAGCTGCGCACGGACTCGCCCCGCGCGCCTCTGGGCGGACGCGCGGCGCAGCGCGAGCTGCAGTCGCGCGCGCCGACGATCTTCGCGGGCACGAGCGAGATTCAGCGCAACATCATTGCCGAGCGCGTGCTCGGCCTGCCGCGGCGCTAGCCGAGCGACGTGCC
>JBGQIB010000066.1:0-22765 GCA_041498295.1 bacterium
CGAGCTCGCGAGCGCCGCGGGGGCACACTGTTTGGTGTCGCTCGAGAACAACATGGCGTGCGGCTACGGCGTCTGCCTCGGCTGCGCGGTGCGCACGAAGGCGGGTTTCCGCTACGTGTGCACGCACGGGCCGGTGTTCGCATCCGACGCGCTCGGCTGGGAGGCGGCGCGATGACGGCGCCCGTCGACCTCGGCACCTCGCTGGCCGGCGTGGTTCTGCGCAACCCGGTGCTGCTCGCGAGCGGCACGTGCGGCTACGGCTCGGAGCTGGCGCCGTTCGTGGATCTTGCCGAGCTCGGCGGCATCGTGGCGAAGTCACTCACGCTCGAGCCGCGCGCGGGCAACTTCCCGCCGCGCATCGCGGAGGCGCCCGCGGGAATGCTGAACGCGATCAGCTTGGAGAACGTCGGCGTCGAGGCGTTCTTGCGCGACAAGCTGCCCGCGCTCCCGGCCGCGGTGACCGTGATCTCGAGTGTCTTCGAGACCGAGATCGAGCGCTACGCCGAAGTGTGTAAGCGGCTCGACGGCGCGGCCCGCGTCGCGGCGCTCGAGCTGAACGCGAGCTGTCCGCACGTGAAGAGCGGCGGGATCGAGTTCGGCCAGGACCCGAAGCTGCTCGCGTCGCTGGTGCGCGCGTGCCGCGCGGCGACGGGCAAGCCGCTGTTCGTGAAGCTCTCGCCGAACGTCACCTCGATCGCGGAGATGGCGCGCGTCTGCGAAGGCGAGGGCGCCGACGGCCTCGCGCTCGTGAACGCGGTGCAGGGCATGCTCGTCGACGTCAAGCGGCGCCGCCCGATGCTGCGCAACGGGCTCGGCGGTCTCTCGGGTCCAGCCATCTTCCCGATCGCGCTGCGCATGGTGTACCAGGCGGCGCGCGCCGTGCGGATTCCCATCTGCGGAATCGGCGGGATCGCGAGCGGCGAGGACGCGGTCGCTTTCCTGCTCTGCGGCGCCAGCGCCATCCAAGTCGGCACGATCGGCTACACGAATCCGCGCGCCGGGATCGAGGTTCGCGACGGCATCGCGGCCTACTGCCGCGCGGAGGGCGTGAAGAGCGTCCGCGAGCTGATCGGGGCGCTTCGCTCCTGGGACGCCTGAGCCGCGCTCCGAGGCCTGATTCTCCAGGGGAATCAAGCTTCTACGTTGCCCGGTACGGGTCCTTTTGATATCTCTCCCTGCACTTCTGCACCGGGACCTCCGGAGAAGGTGGGCGGCGCGTCCGCCTTTTTTTGTCGCTGGATTCCAATGCCGCCTCGAAATCGATTGAAGCGAAGGGTTCATGCTCCGAGCGAACACTGCGATGTACAGAGACATTCCCGAGAAGCTGCTTCGGCTGGTCGAACCGGTCGTGCGCGCGCACGGGCTCGAGCTCGTGGACGCGGCGCTCGGCCGCGGTCCCACGCGCTCGCTGCTTCGCGTGATCGTCGACACGCCGCTGGGCGACGGGCGAGTCAAGTTCGATGAGTGCGCGGCGGTCTCGCGCGAGCTCGGTCACGGGCTCGACGTCGAAGAGCTGATCCCGGGCGCATACACGCTCGAAGTCACTTCGCCCGGCGTCGATCGCACGCTGGCGCGCGAGATCGATTTCGAGCGCGCCGTCGGCCGCAAGGTCGCGCTCGAGACACGCGCGCCCGTCGACGGGCGCCGGCGTTTCAAAGGCGAGCTCGTCGCGTTCGACGGTAGCGCCGCGACCGTGCGCTGCGACGCCGCGGACATCCGTATCGAATTCGCGGCCATCGAACGCGCCCAGGCCTTCCATCCGTTCGACACCCCGCAGAAGCCCAAGAGGTGACCCGTGGACGTGGACCTGAACCGCATCATCGATCAGGTGGTGAAGGACAAGAACATCAAGCGCGAGGTCGTGATCGACACGCTCGAGAAGGCGATGCTCACCGCCGCTCGGCGCAAGTTCGGTCCCGAGCGCGAGATCGAAGCGCAATTCAACCAGGAATCTGGTGAGGTCGAGCTCTTCGAGTTCAAGACCGTCGTCGCGGGTGCGCCCGCGAACGACGCGCAGATCTCGCTCGAGAACGCGCACGTGCACGATCCCGACGCCGAGGTCGAGGACCAGATCGGCATCAAGCTCGACACCGCCGAGTTCGGGCGCATTGCGGCGCAGACCGCGAAGCAAGTCATCATCCAGGAAGTTCGGGGCGCCGAGCGGCAGAACATCTTCGACGAGTACAAGGACCGCAAAGGCGAGATCGTGCACGGCATCGTGCGCCGCATCGAGAAGGGCAACCTGATCGTCGACCTCGGCCGTGCCGAGGCGATTCTGCCGCGCAAGGAACAAGTGCCGCGCGAGATGTTCCGCGTGAACGAGCGCGTGCGCGCGTACGTGCAGGACGTGCTGAAGGAATCGAAGGGCCCGCAGATCATCCTGTCGCGCGCCTGCACCGAGTTCCTGATCAAGCTCTTCGAGCAGGAAGTGCCGGAGATCTACGAGGGCATCGTGCGCATCGAGGCCGCGGCGCGCGAGTCGGGCGCACGCTCGAAGATCGCGGTCGTGTCGCGCGACAGCGACGTCGATCCCGTCGGCGCGTGCGTCGGCATGCGCGGCAGTCGTGTGCAGGCCGTGGTCCAGGAGCTGCGCGGCGAGAAGATCGACATCGTCCCGTTCAGCAGTGACCCCGTGAAGTACGTCGTCGCCGCGCTCGCCCCGGCGCAGGTCGTGCGGATCATGGTCGACGACGAGAAGCGCTCGATGGACGTGATCGTGCCCGACGACCAGCTCTCGCTCGCGATCGGCAAGAAGGGCCAGAACGTTCGGCTCGCGGTGCAGCTCACGCGCTGGAAGATCGACATCAAGAGCGAGACCTACATGCGCGCGGTGCAGGCCGAGCTCGCACTGGCGCTCTCGGCCGTCGAGGGTGCGGGCGACTACGAGGCGAAGATCCTGCTCGACCATGGCGTCGCGAGTCTCGACGAGCTCGCCGCGGCCGAGATGGAGCTGCTCATGGGAATTCCCGGTATCTCGGAGTCGGGCGCGCAGAGCGTCAAGGCGCGCGCGAAAGAGCTTTCGATCGAGAAGGTCAAGCGCGCGCGAGAGGCGGCGGCCGCCGCAGCGGAAGCGCCGCCGGGCGGCGCGGGCGGAGCGACGGGCGCGTGACTCGCGTGCACGACGGGGCAGCTGAACAGAAAGGCGCGACGCGGATGGCCACGAAGGGAATGAGAGCGTACAGCCTCGCGACCGAGCTCGGGCTCGGGCGCGAGGAGCTCATCAAGAAGGCTGCGGAGATCGGCATCGAGATCCGCAACCCGATGGCCAGCCTCGACGAGGACGTGGTCACTACCATTCGGCGTCGCCTCTCCGCGACTCCATCTGCCGACACGGTGCAGAAGCGGGTCGGCACGATGGTCATTCGTCGCCGCAAGCGCAAGACGGACGGCGAGGGCGAAGAGCTGCGCGACGGCGGCGAAGAGCTCGGCGCGTCCGAGGGCGCGGAGACCCTGCCCGCCGTCGAGCCGGAGTTCGGCGAAGTACCCGCGCTCGCGGCCTCGGAGGCGGGGGGTGTCACACCGGCGAGCGAGGGCGCGCGCCCCGAGCCGCGCTTGGTCGCGCCGCTCGACCGACCGGCGCGCATCGTCGCCGATCCACTCGTCGCAGCTCAAACAGCCGCAGCCGCACCCGCCGAGCAAGCCGCTGCCGCGTTGCTCCGACCCGCCGCCGCCGCGCCGGCCACGGAAACCGATGAGCGCGAGAGCGGCGAAGCCACGCAGCGCAAGCAGCCGCGCAGTCGCCCGGTGCGTGCCGATCTCACCCTGCGCGAGCAGGAGACGATCGCGCGCATGATGCGCGGCGGGAACGTGCAGGCGCAGCTCGAGCGCCGGCGCATGATCGTCGAGCAGCAGTCGCGCGCGCAGTCACAACGCCGCCGAGTGACTCCCGCTCCGCGCAAGCTCGCGCCGCCGAATCCGAGCAAGCTGAAGCGCAGCGTGAAGCTCGGCGCCGAGATCAGCTTCGCCGATCTGTCGAGCCAGACGGGCGCGAAGGTCCGCGACCTGATCCGGCGCGCGCGCGCGATCGAAGCCGAGCTGCCGAGCGAAGAGTTTCTCGCGGGGGACATCGCGGCGCTGGTCGCCGAAGAGCTCGGCTTCACGGTGCAACGCGTCGAGTCGGAGATCGAGCGCAAGATCGCCGCGACGCGCGGCCCGGTGACCGACGCGGATCTGGAGCCGCGGCCGCCCGTCGTCACCATCATGGGCCACGTCGACCATGGCAAGACGTCGCTGCTCGATTACATCCGCAAGGCGAACGTCGTCGCCGGTGAAGCGGGCGGCATCACGCAACACATCGGTGCCTACCAGGCGCGCACCTCGGACGGCAGCCTCGTGACGTTCGTCGACACGCCGGGTCACGCCGCGTTCTCGCAGATGCGCGCACGCGGCGCGCAGCTCACGGATCTGGTCGTGCTCGTGGTCGCTGCAGACGACGGCGTCATGCCGCAGACGGTCGAGGCGATCAGTCACGCGCGCGCGGCGAACGTCCCGATCCTGGTCGCGGTGAACAAGATCGACAAGGGCGACGCCAACCCGCAGCGCGTGCGCCAGGCGCTGCTCGAGCATCAGCTCGTCGCCGAGGACTTCGGCGGCGAGACGATCTTCGTCGACGTCTCCGCGACCAAGGGCACGGGCGTCGACAAGCTGCTCGAGATGCTCGCCTTGCAGTCGGAGGTGCTCGAGCTGCGCGCGCGCAAGACCGGACCGGCGCGGGGCGCGGTGATCGAGGCGGAGCTCGACCGCGGTCGCGGCCCGCTCGCCACCGTTCTGGTGCGCGAGGGAACGCTGCGTCCCGGCGACGCCGTGGTCGCGGGGAGCACCTACGGCCGCGTGCGCTCGCTCCAGGACGCGGAGGGCGCGACCGTGAAGGAGGCCGGCCCCTCTACACCGGTGCGCGTCATCGGCCTTTCCGGGGTTCCGCAGGCTGGCGACGAGATCTTCGTCGCGAAGAACGAGCGCGAGGCGAAGCAGATCGTCGACCATCGCATCGCCGAGGAGAAGCAGAAGGTCTCCGCCGCAAACGAGAATCCGGCCGCGGTCTCGGCCGAGGATTTGTTCGCGCGCATGGCCGCCGAGACCGGGCGGGAGCTCTTCGCGGTCGTGAAGGCAGACGTGCAGGGCACGGTCGAGGCGATCCGCGAGGCGCTGGCCAAGCTCTCCACCGAGAAGGTGAAGCTCACGGTGATCCATTCCGGTGTCGGAGGGATCAAGGAGAGCGACGTGATGCTCGCGGCGGCCTCGAAGGCCGTCATCTTCGGCTTCCACGTTCGTCCCGAGCCGGCCGGGCGCAAGCTCGCCGAGCGCGAGGGCGTCGCGATCCGCACGTTCGACATCGTCTACGAGCTGCTCGACGACGCGACGCTGCTGATGCGCGGCCTCCTGCCGCCGAAGGAGACGGAGAAGCGGCTCGGCAGCGCCCTCGTCAAGGAGCTCTTCCACATCCCGAAGATCGGCACGATCGCCGGCTGCGGGATCGAAGAGGGCAAGATCACGCGCGCCTCGCGCGCGCGTGTGCTGCGCAACGGGATCGTCATCTACGCAGGCAAGCTCTCGTCGCTGCGCCGCTTCAAGGACGACGTTCGCGAGGTCGCGGCGCCGCTCGAGTGCGGCATCGGGATCGAGAACTTCAACGACGTGAAGGTCGGGGATCGGATCGAGGCGTACGAGATCGAGGCGACGCCCGACACGCTGTAGCGACGCGGCGGCGGTGCGCGCCGCGGAGATGGAAATGTTGATCGCGGCCGCGCTCATCGAGCTCGCGCTGCCCGAGGCGGAGTCGATCAAGGCGCGGCGGCGCGTCGCGCGCTCGGTGAAGGATCGCATCCGCCAGCGCTTCAACGTCTCGGTCGCCGAGGTCGCGGACCAGGACGAGCGACACTCGGTGTGCATCGGCTGTGTGATGGTGGGCGTCGATCCGCGGCATCTGCGGGATGGGATGGAGAAAGTGGTGCGCTACGTCGAGAGCCTCGGTGTCGCGGAGGTCGTATCGGACGACGTGACCGTGCTGCGCATCGACGAGATCGAGGAGCTGGAGGACGACGTCGACGTCGCGCCCGCGGCGTGGCGCGCAGACGAGTCGGCGGAGTGACTCGATGAAGCACACGGGAGAGCGACTCGGGAACGAAATTCACGCGCGCCTCGCGACGATCCTGCGCGAGCGCACCGGCGACCCGCGCCTCGAGCTGCTGGCGATCACGGAGGTCAAGGTGGCGCCCGACGCCAGCTTCGCGCGCGTCTTCTACCGCACGCTCGGCGACCGCGACGAGGCGGTCGCGGCGCTCGTGAAGGCGAAGCCATACCTGCGCCGCCGCCTCGCGGGCGAGCTGCGCACGCGCCGCGTGCCCGAGCTCGACTTCCGCCCCGACGAGTCACTAGATCGCGCCGAGCATCTCGACTCGGTTCTCCGGGACCTGGACCGCGAGCGCAAGGCCAAGGCCGGGGAGGGATCGGCTTGATCGACGGATTTCTCGTGATCGACAAGCCGGCTGGACTCACTTCGCACGACGTCGTGCAGCGCGTGCGGCGCATCGCCAAGCAGCGGCGCGTCGGACATCTGGGCACGCTCGACCCGCTTGCGACGGGCGTGCTGCCGATCGCACTCGGCGAGGCGACCAAGCTCTCGCAGCTGCTGACGCACGGCGCGAAGAGCTACCGCGGCAAGCTCCAGCTCGGCGTCGAGACGACCACCTACGACCGCGAAGGCGAGGTCGTCGCGCGCAGTGACGGACCCTGGCCTACGCGCTCGGTGCTCGAGAAGTCACTCGCCGAGTTCCAAGGCGAAATCGATCAAGTGCCGCCGCCGTACTCCGCGGTGAAGCAGGACGGACAGGCCGCGTATCGCCGCGCGCGCCGCGGCGAAGAGGTGCGGCTCGAGCCGAGGCGGGTGACGATCGCGCGCATCGAGCTCATGTCTTACGAGCCGCCCTTCGTGTCGCTCGAGGTCGATTGCAGCGCGGGCACCTATCTGCGCTCGATGGCGCACGACCTCGGCGCGGCGCTCGGCACCGGCGCGCACCTCTTCGAGCTGTGTCGCACGCGCAGCGGCCCGTTCACGCTCGATCATGCGCTCACTCTCGAAGCGCTCGAAGCGCTCGGCCCCGACGCCGAGTCACGTGTGACTCCGATGCTCGCGGCCACCGGCCTGCCGACGTTCGAGATCGACGCGCGCGTCGCGCGCCGCGTGCGCAACGGCGTGCAGCTCGGCCGGCAGGAGTTGAAAGGCGCGCCGAGCGAAGGCGTGCTGCAGCTCGCGCACGCGGGGAAGCTGGTCGCGCTGGTCGAGGCGCAGCGCGGCATCCCGGAGCTTCGCACCATGCGCGTCTTCGTGAGCGGAACCGAAGTCTAGTCAGTGCGAGCACACGCGCGGCGCGCCGGCGAGCGCGCAGTGGGACGTCGCCTTGGTCCACGTACGAGGTGGGCAGCGATGCGCGCTTGGCTCGACGGGTCGGTCCAGCAGCGGTACGCGGGTGCACTCGGGTCGCCCCTCCGCAGGCAGGCGTGCGTCGCGAGGGCCGGCATCCCGACGACAGCCGCGCCCGTACGCCGCCAGCGCCGCCCCTTCCCGGTAGCCGAGGGGATCCTCTCACACGCCGAAAGATCCAAACAAACCGCGCCGCCGCATTGCGGTTTGGAGCCGCGCTCTGCTATACACCGTCGCGAATTCAGAAGGTAGATAGAGCTTGCTGAACGCCGAACGTCGGCACGAGATCGTAAAGCAGAACCAGCGCAAGCCCGGAGACACGGGCTCGAGCGAGGTTCAGATCGCGCTCTTGTCAGAGCGCATCACGGAACTCACGAATCATCTCCAGACCCACGTGAAGGACCATCACTCGCGCCGCGGGCTCCTGATGCTCGTCAGTCAAAGGCGCAGCCTGCTCGACTACCTCAATCGCACGAGTCAGGACCGGTATCAGTCGCTGATCGACAAGCTGGGACTGCGCCGGTAGCCGGGTTCCCCCCGGAATTGAGGTCGGGCACGGGTCCGATCGGGTGTCGAGTCGAGAGATGAGAAACGTGGAATGAGCCGCCAGCTGCGGCTCACCTCGAGCGCCGTTCGCGGCGCGCCTGATCGCCGTTCGCACGACCTCGTGGATTTCAACAACGAGGAATGAGAACGAGAATGGAAACTGTGGAATGTACGGTCGATGGAAAGTCCATCGGCATCGAGACGGGCCGTCTCGCCAAGCAATCGAACGGCTCCGTATTGGTCACGCAAGGTAAGTCGGCAGTGTTGGTCACGGTGAACTCCGCGAAGCCGCGAGAGGGCATCGATTTCTTCCCACTGACCGTCGACTACATCGAGAAAATCTACGCGGCCGGGAGGATTCCCGGCGGCTTCTTCAAGCGCGAACGCGGCATGACGGAGAAGGAGGTCTTGACTTCGCGCTTCATCGATCGCGCGCTGCGGCCGCTCTTCCCGGCGGGCTACCGCGACGAAACGCAGGTCACCGCACAGGTGATCTCGTCGGATCCGGAGTACGAGACCGACGTGCTCGCATTCGTCGGCGCGTCGGCGGCGGTGATGCTCTCCGACATCCCGTTTCCCGCGCCGATCGCGGCGGTGCGCGTCTCGCGCGTCGACGGCAAGCTGATCGCGAACGCGACGGTTGCCGAGACGGGGGCCGCGGACCTGAACATCATCGTGGCGGGCTCCGCGACCGCGCTGGTGATGGTCGAGGGCGGCGCCAAGCAGGTCTCCGAAGCCGCAGTGCTCGAAGCGCTGCGCTTCGGTCACAAAGAGATCGTGCGGCTGATCGACGTCCAGAAGCAGCTCGTCGCGAAGGCGGGCAAGATGAAGCGCGCAGTCACTCCGCCCGCGAAGGATGCGGAGCTGGTGCGCAAGATCGAGGCCATGGCGCTCGACCGCATCCGCGCCGCGAGTCAGACGCGCGAGAAGAAGGGCCGCTACAAGGCCTTCGACGAGATCGACGGCGAGGTCATGAAGACCTTCGTGACACCGTTCCGTGACGCGGAGCGCGATCTCTCGACGCTGGCGCAGGTCGAGGCCGCGATCTCGGCCGGCAAGAAGCTCGCTGCGGACGTGAAGGACATCCTTCACGACTTGCGCGGCAAGGCGATGCGCGACGACATCCTCGACGGCAAGGCGCGCATCGACGGCCGCTCGACGACGGACATTCGACCGATCACGTGCAGTGTGTCGCCCCTCAAGGGCCCGCACGGCTCGGCGCTCTTCACGCGCGGTGAGACGCAGGCGATCGTCACGGTCACGCTCGGCGGAACGCGCGACGAGCAGATGATCGAGGGCCTGAAGGACACCTTCTATCGGAAGTTCTTCATGCACTACAACTTCCTGCCGTTCTCGACCGGCGAAGTGCGACCGCTGCGCGCGCCCAACCGGCGCGAGCAGGGACACGGCGCGCTCGCCGAGCGCGCGGTGAAGATGGTACTTCCGGAGGGAGAGGACTCACCGTTCACGATTCGCGTCGTGTCGGAGATTCTCGAGTCGAACGGCAGCTCGTCGATGGCGTCGGTCTGCGGCGGCGCGCTCGCGCTGATGGACGCGGGCATCGCGATTCAGGCGCCGGTCGCCGGCATCGCGATGGGCCTGATCTCGGAAGGCAGCCGCCACGCGGTGCTCTCCGACATTCTCGGCGACGAGGACCACCTGGGAGACATGGACTTCAAGGTCGCGGGCTCGACGAAGGGCATCACCGCGATCCAGATGGACATCAAGATCGACGGCCTCGACTGGGCCGTGATGGAGAAGGCGCTCGAGCAAGCGCGCCAGGGACGGCTGCACATCCTGCAGCGCATGGCCGACGAGACCGCGCAGCAGCTGCCCGGCTTCCAGCCGCGCACCGAGCTCAGCGAGAACGCGCCGCGCATCAGCGTGATCTGGATCAAGCCCGACCGCATCCGCGACCTCATCGGTCCGGGCGGCAAGGTGATCCGCGGCATCCAGGAGACGACGACCGCGAAGGTGGACGTCGAGGACTCCGGCCGAGTCACGATCTTCGCGCCCAACCGCGACGCGCTTCTGAAGTGCCAGCAGATGGTCGAGGAAGTGACTCAAGAAGCGGAGATCGGCCGCACCTACGTGGGCAAGGTCAAGAAGGTCACCGACTTCGGCGCGTTCGTGGAGATCTTTCCCGGCACCGACGGCCTGCTGCACATCTCGGAGCTCGCGGATCGGCGAGTCGCGAAGGTCGAGGACGTCTGCGTGGAGGGCGACGAAGTCGTGGTGAAGTGCCTCGACGTCGACCCGAGCGGGAAGATTCGGCTGTCGCGGCGGGCGGCGCTGGCGGAGCAGATCGAGGCTTCGCAGGCGGAGGCGTAAGAGGGACTTCGCTCGACGCGCGCGCTTGGCTGGCGCCTTCTCGTGGGTCCCTTCTCGCTCGCGGACTCGCTGCGAAGCCCACTCGTCGGCATCCAGCCAAGGCGCGCGCTGCATCGGGGGTACACTCGCTTCCACGTCGTCGGTGGTGTGGGTGAGGAGTGATGTCGCTCGAGCTGCGAATTTTTCGGGTGCGCGGCGAGAGTGACTCGGACTTGCCGTTGCCGGGGTTTGCGACCGCGGGCAGCGCGGGCATGGACCTCTGCGCGGCGATCGAGGCGGAGCTGGTGCTCGGCCCCGGAGAGCGCGTGCTCGTGCCGACGGGCTTCGCGTTGGCAATCCCGGTCGGGTACGAAGGGCAGGTGAGGCCGCGAAGTGGGCTCGCGCTGCACGCGGGGGTCACGCTCGCGAACTCGCCGGGCACGATCGACGCGGACTACCGCGGCGAGGTCGGCGTGATTCTCGTGAACCTCGGACGCGAGGCCTTCCGCCTGCGCCGTGGCGAGCGAATTGCGCAGCTCGTGATCACGGCGGTCGCGCAACCCATCCTGAAGGAAGTTGGCGCCCTCGAGGAGCTCGGAACCAGCGATCGCGGCCCCGGCGGCTTCGGCCACACCGGCCGCTGAGCCGACAAGAGCGATCGGGGCAGGAACCTTTTTCCGCTAGACTCCGCGCGCCCCCGGGAGGATCGCTTTGGAACCCGCGGATCGAGACCGGAGACCGGCCGCGCTGCCTGGCCTCGGCCAGAGCGACGCGAATGCGCCGCATCCGCTCCGACCGAGCCCGCGCCCCGACGAGCCGAAGCCCTGGGCCCCCGGCAACCTGACCCTGCGCCTGTTTACCGCGACGCTCTTGGTTCCGCCCGTCATCTGGGTGTGCTGGGCGGGCGGCTGGACGTACGTGGGCGTCGTCATCGCGTTCAGCCTGCTCGCGCTGAACGAGTTCTACGGACTGATCAGCGCGAAGGGCGCGACCCCGCATCGCCTGCTCGGGAACATCGCGGCCGGCGTCTTGCCGGTGATCGCGTACGTCGGCGACGCGTCACTCGCGAACAGCGCACTCACCGCGACCCTGCTCACGCTGATGATCCTGCAGCTCACCAAACAGGAGATTCGCCAGGCGATCGCGAGCGTGTCCGAGACGTTCTTCGGCGTGATCTACGTCGGCTGGCTTCTGTCGTACGCCGTCTCGGTGCGCTTCATCTCGGTGGAGCTCGAGCGGCGCTTCGGCGCGCCGGTCGAGCCCGAGGTCGGCTTCTTCTACATGATCCTCTGCCTCTCGGCGGTGGTCTGCTCCGACGCAGGCGCGTACTTCGTCGGCCGCCGCTACGGGCGCCGCAAGCTCGCGCCCGCGATCAGCCCCAACAAGAGCGTCGAGGGCGCGATCGGCGGCGTGCTGAGCGGGGGAGTCTTCGCGGTGCTCGCGAAGCTGGTCTTCACCGCGATCCTGCCCGGGGAGCTCGCCCGCGATCTTACCTGGGGCGCGGCGCTCCTGTTCGGCATGGTGATCGCGGCGTTCGCGGTGCTCGGCGATCTGATCGAGTCGGTGCTGAAGCGCGACGCTGCGCTGAAGGACGCGGGTGATCTCCTGCCCGGCGTCGGCGGCGTGCTCGATCGCCTCGACTCGGCCTTGCTCGGCATCCCGGTGATGTACTACCTCCTCCTCGCGTACTACTGGACGCGCTATTCGCCGTAGGCCGAGGAGTCCCCCTTGATCCCCCGGTACACGCTTCCCGCGCTCGAAGCGATCTGGTCCGAGGACCAGCGCTACTCTCTTTGGATCCGCATCGAGCTGGCGGTGTGTCGCGCGTTGGCTGCGCGCGGCGAGATACCGCGCGACGCGTTCGCCGCGATCGAGGCGCGCGCGAAGGTCGACCCCGCGCGCGTCGCCGAGATCGAAGCGCGTGTGCACCACGACGTGAGCGCGTTTCTCGACGCGCTCGCGGAGCAGATCGGGCCCGCGTCGCGCTACGTGCACCTCGGACTCACTTCATCGGACGTGCTCGATACGTGTCTCGCGCTGCAGATCAAGGCGGCGCTCGATCTCGTGCTCGCCGAGTGCGACCGCGCGCTCGCCGCGCTCGAGCGGCGCGCGCTCGAGTTCAAGCGCACGGTCTGCGTCGGCCGCACCCACGGCATCTTCGCCGAGCCGACGACGTTCGGGCTGAAGCTCTTGCGCGGCTGGGACGAGTTGGCGCGCGGACGCGAGCGGCTCGTGCGCGCTCGCGATCAGGCCGCGGTCGGCAAGCTCTCCGGCGCGGTCGGCACGTTCGCGCACCTCGATCCGGAGATCGAGGTCGAGGTGCTCGGCGAGCTGGGACTCGGGGCCGCGCCGATCTCGACGCAGATCGTCTCGCGCGACCGACACGCGGAAGTGCTGACCGCGCTCGCGCAAGCCGCGGGCGCCGTCGAGGCGATCGCCGTCGAGATGCGCCACCTCGCGCGCAGCGAGGTCGGCGAGGTCCAGGAGTACTTCGGCGGAGAGCAGAAGGGCAGCTCCGCGATGCCGCACAAGCGCAACCCGTGGCGCTTCGAGACACTCACCGGTCTCGCGCGCGTGGTGCGCGGCTACGCGGTTTCAGGCCTCGAGAACACCGTGCTGTGGCACGAGCGCGACATCTCGAACAGCTCTGTCGAGCGCATCGTGTTTCCGGATTCGACCGCGGCCGTGCACTTCATGCTGCACCGCCTCGCCGATCTGATCGACAGTCTCGAGGTCCACGCGCAGCGCATGCGCGCAAACCTCGACTCGGCGCGCGGGCTGGTGTTCTCGCAGACGGTGCTGCTCGCGCTCGCGCGCCACGGCATCTCGCGCCAGGAGGCGTACCGGCTCGTGCAGAGGCACGCGCTCAGCGCGTGGGACGAGGGCGACCACTTGTACGACCGACTCGCCGCCGACGCAGAGCTCGGCAAGGTCCTCGACCCGGACGAGCTCGTCGAGTGTTTCGATCTCGATCGCCAACTGCGCAACGTCGACGCGATCTTTGCGCGCACGTTCGCGGCGCACGGGAAGGCCACGCGATGAAGCTGCGCGTGCTCGTGAGTCTCAAGCCCGGCGTGCTCGACGCGCAGGGCCGTGCCATCGAACACGCGCTGCGCGACCTTGGCTACGGCCTAGTGACTGGCGTGCGCACCGGCAAGCTGATCGTGCTCGATCTCGACACCTCCGATCCCGCGAAGGCGCGCGCACTCGCGGCCGAGGCCTGCGAGAAGCTGCTCGCGAATCCGGTGATCGAGCAGTACGAGATCCTGTCGTGAGCGCCGCCCGCGTCGGCGTGCTCGTGTTCCCGGGCTCGCTCGACGATCGCGACATGAAGCGCGGGTTCGAGCTGTGCGGCGCGGAAGCGCAGCTCGTCTGGCACAAGGACGCGCGGCTGCCGGAGCTCGACGGGATCGGCGTGCCCGGCGGTTTCTCGTACGGCGACTATCTGCGCTGCGGCGCGATGGCGCGCTTCTCGCCCGTGATGCGCGCGGTGCTCGAGTTCGCGCAGAGTGGCAAGCCGGTGCTCGGCGTGTGCAACGGCTTCCAGATCCTGTGCGAGGCCGGCCTGCTGCCCGGCGCGCTGGTTCGCAACCGCGACCTCAAATATGTGTGTCAGGACGTGCGCGTCGCCGTCGAGGATCCGGGCAAGTTCCGGGCGGAGCTCCCGCCCGGGCGCGCGCTCGTGATGCCGGTGAAGCACGGCGAGGGCGCGTACGTGCCCGATCCCGACCACAAGCCGCGCGTCGCGTTCCGCTACGTGGGCGGCAGCCCGAACGGCTCGACCGACGACATCGCGGGCGTCGCGAACGCGGCCGGGAACGTCGTCGGGCTGATGCCGCATCCCGAGCACGCGACCGATCCGCTGCTCGGCTCGAGCGACGGCGGTGCGCTCCTGCGCTCGTTTCTCGCTGCGTGCATTGCGGCGCGGACCCGACGTTGAGCGACCCGGAAGTCACCGACCAGCTCGCGCGCGAACACGGTCTCTCCGATCACGAGATCGCGCTGATCGGCGAGATCCTCGGCCGGCGCCCGAGCTTCCCGGAGCTCGGGATCTTCTCCGTGATGTGGTCCGAGCACTGTTCCTACAAGTCGAGCAAGCGCTACCTGCAGAAGCTGCCGACGACCGGCGCGTGCGTGATCCAGGGGCCGGGCGAGAACGCGGGCGTGGTCGACGTCGGCGACGGCAACGTCGCCGTGTTCAAGATCGAGAGTCACAACCACCCCTCGTACGTCGAGCCGCATGGCGGCGCGGCGACCGGCGTCGGCGGCATCCTGCGCGACATCTTCACGATGGGCGCGCGCCCGCTCGCGTCGCTCGACTCACTGCGCTTCGGACCGCTCGACGATCCGCATCAGCGCTACCTCGTGCGCGGCGTCGTCGCGGGTATCGGCGACTACGGCAACGCGTTCGGCTGCGCCACCGTGGGCGGCGAAGTCACGTTCCATCCGCGCTACCGCAAGAACGTGCTCGTGAACGCGATGAACCTCGGCATCGCGCGCGCCGATCAGATCTTCCTCGCGAAGGCGGCGGGGCCGGGAAATCCGGTGATCTACGTCGGCTCGAAGACGGGCCGCGACGGCATCCACGGCGCGAGTCTGTTGGCGTCCGCCGAGTTCGGCGAGGACACGGACGCGAAGCGGCCGACGGTTCAGCTCGGCGATCCGTTCACGGAGAAGCTCTTGCTCGAGGCGTGTCTCGAGGCGATGGCAACCGGCGCGATCGTCGGCATCCAGGACATGGGCGCGGCGGGGCTCACGTGCTCGAGCTTCGAGATGGCGTCGCGTTCCGGCACCGGCATCGAGATGGACTTGGACGCCGTGCCTCAGCGCGAGTCGAACATGACCGCGTACGAGTTGCTCCTGTCCGAATCACAGGAGCGCATGCTGCTAGTCGCCGAGAAAGGGCGAGAGGAGGAGATCTTCGCGGTCTTTCGCAAGTGGGATCTCGATGCGGCGATCGTGGGCCGAGTGACTTCCGACGGACGCATGCGCGTGCGCTGGCGCGGGCAGGTCGTGGTCGACATCCCCGTCGATCCGATCGCGGCGAACGCGCCCGTCTACGACCGGCCGACGGCGCGGCCGGCCGACTTCGAGGAGCGGCAGAAGCTCGACTTGGCTCAGCTCGCGCCCGAGTCGGATCCGTCCGCGGCGCTGCTGCAGCTGCTCGGCTCGCCGAACCTGTGCTCGCGCGAGTGGGTGTACCGGCAGTACGACCAGCTCGTGGGGTCGTCGACGGTGCTGCGGCCGGGCGGAGACGCCGCAGTGGTGCGCATCCCCGAGACCGAGCGCGGGCTCGCGCTGAAGACCGACTGCAACCCGCGCTACTGCGCGCTCGATCCGTACAGCGGCGCGCAGCACGCCGTCGCGGAGGCGGCGCGCAACGTCGCGGTCACGGGCGCGCGCCCACTCGCGGTCACCAACTGCTTGAACTTCGGCAGCCCCGAGCGGCCGGAGGCCATGTGGGAGTTCGCGGAAGCGACGCGGGGCATGGGCGACGCGTGTCGCGCGCTCGGGCTTCCGATCACCGGGGGCAACGTAAGCTTCTACAACGAGACGGCGGGCGAGGGCGCGATTCCGCCGACCCCGACGATCGGTATCGTCGGCCTGCTCGACGACGTCACCTGCGCAGTGCAGGCGGCGTTCCGCGGCGCGGGCGACGAAGTGATCCTGCTCGGCGAGACGCGCTCCGAGCTCGGCGCGAGCGAGTATCTCGCCGTGCGCCACGGACTCGAGCGCGGCGCGCCGCCGGCGCTCGACCTGGCGGCCGAGGCGCGCCTGCAGAGCCTGCTCGCCGACGCTGCCAGCCGCCGGCTCATGCGCTCGGCGCACGATTGCTCCGATGGCGGCGCTGCGGTCGCGCTCGCCGAATGCGCGATCCGCTCCGGTGTCGGCCTCGATGTCGCTCTGCCGGCGGCGGGCCTGCGCCCCGAGGTCGCGTTGTTCGCCGAGTCTTGTGCGCGCGCGCTCGTCTCTTGCTCGCCCGCGAACGGCGTCGCGTTCCTCGCGCTGGCGCGCGAGCACGGCGTTCCCGCGGCGCGGATTGGACAGACGGGCGGTGCGCGCATACGCATCGCGCCCGGGGTCGACGTGTCGCTCAGCGAGGCGCACGATGTCTGGGCCCGAACCCTGCCGGAGGCACTCGGATGAGCAAGCGAGCGCGCAGCGCGAGTGCGCAGCAAGGCGAAGCCGAGCGAAGAGTCGTCGGCTCGAGGTCGCCCTCGGGCCAAATCTCGAGCGGGCCTGACCGCTTTAGAGACGAGTGCGGCGTGATGGGGATCGCCGGCCATCCCGAGGCCGCGAACCTGACGTACCTCGGCCTGTACGCGCTGCAGCATCGTGGCCAAGAGTCCGCGGGCATCGTCACCCGCGACGGCGGCGAGAGTCACATCCACAAGGGCATGGGGCTGGTCGCGGACATCTTCTCGCACGAGGTGCTCGCGACGTTGCCCGGGCGCATCGCGATCGGTCACGTGCGCTACTCGACCGCGGGCGCGAGCAACCTGCGCAACGCGCAGCCGTTCCTTGCAACGACCGGCCACACGCAGATCGCGATCGCGCACAACGGCAACCTGACGAACGCCAGCGCGATCCGCGCCGAGCTCGAGGGCCACGGCTCGATCTTCCAGAGCACAATGGATTCCGAGGTCTTCGTGCACCTGTTCGCGCGCGCGCGCGGCACGCTCGAGGAGCGCTTGGGCGACATGTGCTCGCGCGTGCGCGGCGCGTGGTCGGCCGTGTTTCTGATCGACGACGTGCTGGTCGCCGCGCGCGACCCGTACGGCTTCCGGCCGCTTTCACTCGGCCGCCTCGGCCAGGCGTGGGTGGTCGCGAGCGAGACCTGCGCCTTCGACCTGATCGGCGCCGTCTACGAGCGCGACGTCGAGCCGGGCGAGATCATCATCATCCGCCGCGGCCGCCTGCGCTCGGTGCAGCCGCTGCCGCGCGCTCCCGAGAAGCTGTGTGTCTTCGAGCACATCTACTTCGCGCGGCCCGACTCACTCGTGTTCGGCTCGAGCGTGTACCAGACGCGCAAGCAGCTCGGCCGCGAGCTGGCCCGCGAGTCGCCGGTCGACGCCGACATGGTCGTGCCCGTGCTCGACTCGGGCTCGATCGCGGCGCTCGGCTACGCCGAGGCCTCCGGCATTCCGTACGAGAACGCGCTGATCCGCAATCACTACGTACGCCGCACGTTCATCGAGCCCGAGCAGTCGATCCGCATGTTCGGCGTGCGCGTGAAGCACAATCAGATCCGCGAGCTGGTCGCCGGCAAGCGCCTCGTGGTCGTCGAGGACTCGATCGTCCGCGGCACGACCCTGAACAAGCTCGTGAGCCTGTTCCGCGGCGCCGGCGCGCGTGAGGTACACATCCGTGTGTCGTCTCCGCCGACCACCGGTCCGTGCTACTACGGGATCGACACGCCGACGCGCTCGGAGCTGATCGCTGCGAATCACAGCGTCGAGGAAATTCGGCGCATGCTCGACGCCGACAGCCTCGCGTACCTGTCGCTCGAGGCGCTGCGGAGAATCGAGGCTTCGATGAAGCACGGCTTCTGCGACGCGTGCTTCTCCGGCGAGTACATCATTCCGGTCGATGAAGTCGGCGAGGCCGAGCCTCAGCTGCCGCTCTTCGACGCGCAAGGTGCGGCGGGCGACTCGGATCCGGAAGCCTAGAGCCCAGACACGCGGCGGAAGGCCATCCCCGCGCGCCGCGCCGCCTCGCCGTCCGCGTCCAGGCGATCGCCGATCACCAGGCACTCGGCCGCTGTGACACCGAGAAGTGTCGCCGCCGCGAGATAGCCCTCGGGCGACGGCTTGAGAGCGCGCGGGCCGCCCGGCTCGCCGGAGGCGACGATCGCGTCGAACAGCGCCGCCGCGCCCAGCGCCGAGAGCTTTCGGCGCGCCGGGTAGTCGGAGACGAGCGCGCTCTTGCCGCCCGCGGCGCGGAACCTCGCCAGCTCCGCCAGGAACCCGCGGCGCCGCGCGAGTCGCAGCCACTTTCCGGGCCGCTCGATCATCCACTCCTCGACGACACCGTGCAGTGTCGCCGCCTCCACGCGCAGCGCGAACGCGGCGCCGGCGAGCTGGCGGGCGAACGGGTCGCCGGCCGCTTCGTCTCGCGCGTCGCGCAGGCGTTCGTGCTCCGCGCGGAAGCGGCGCAGCAGCGGTGCGACGCGCATGCCGGCGAACGCCAGCTCGAGCGCCATCGCGAGCTTCACGGGCGTCGCGTGGTAAAGGGTCCCGTCGAGATCGACGAGCCACGCCCTCGGGTCGCTCAATCCTTGTTCCCCCCGCTGGAGTTCGCGAAATACCATAGCGGGCGCCGCTCGCCGCCCAGCCCCGAGGGCTACGGCGGCGATGCTGCGAATGCCGATATCGGTCGAAGTCGGGATGGGAGACGGCCGGTCTGATGAGTGAGCTATCCGGCTGGGGGAGATATCCCGTCGTGGACGGGGTGGAGCGCGTCTCGGAGGACTTCGAGGTCGCGACCGCGGGTGCTGCGCTCTCGCGCGGGCTGGGCCGATCCTACGGCGACGCCTCGCTGCCGAGCTCGGGCAGCGACGTGGTCGCCAACTCGCGCCGGGCGGACCGCCTGCTCGCCTTCGACCCAGCCAGCGGCGTCCTGCGTGCGGAAGCCGGCCTCTCGCTGCGCGAGCTGAACCGCGTCTTTCTTCAGCGTGGCTTCGCGTCGCCGGTCTCGCCAGGCACGCAGTACGTGACGCTCGGCGGGATGGTCGCGTCCGACGTGCACGGCGGGAACCATCACGTCGCAGGCACGTTCGGCGAGTATGTCCGCAGCCTGCGCATGCGCGTCGCCGACGGGCGTGTGCTCGAGGTCTCGGAGAAATCGGAGCCCGAGCTCTTCCGCGCGACGCTCGGCGGCATGGGACTCACGGGCCACGTGCTCGAGGTCGAGGTCGTGCTCGAACGCATTCCGAGCGCCTGGATCTACCAGGAGAGTCGGCGCGTGCGCGACCTGGACGAGCTCGTCGAGTCATTGCTCGACGCCAGTCGCAAGTGGCCGTTCACGAAGAGCTGGTTCGACAGCACGAAGCGCGGTCCGACGATGGGCCGCGGCATCTCGATCGTCGGGCGCTGGGCCGAGCCGGGCGAGGCGCCGCCGGCGGCGCCCGAGCTGCGCGAGCGCATCTCCGTGCCGTTCGACCCGCCACTCGGGCTCGTGAACGGCCTGACCGTCCCGGTCTTCAACTCGCTCGTGTTCCACAAGCACGGCGCGAAGCTACGCGCGGGGGTCGTGCATCCGCAGGTGTTCTTCTGGCCGCTCGACGCGGTGCTCCACTGGAACCGACTCTACGGCTCGCGCGGCTTCGCGCAGTACCAGTGCGTGCTGCCGATCGAGAACGACACGCGCGTCGTGCGGCGCTTCTTCGGCGCGATGACTCGGCGCGGCTGTCCCTCGCCGGTGTCGGTCATGAAGGACTGCGGTGCCGAGGGCCGCGGGATGCTCTCGTTCCCGAGGCCGGGGATCTCGATCGCGGTTGACGTGCCGCTGCGCGGCGCGAAGACGCAGGCGCTGATCGACGCGCTGAACGAGATCGTGCTCGAGGCGGGCGGCCGGATCTACCTCTCGAAGGACTCACTCACGCGCGCGGATCACTTCCGGGCGATGGAGCCGCGGCTCCCGGGCTGGAACCAAGTGCGGCGCAAGTGGGACCCCGAGGCAAGGCTGCGCAGCGCGCTCTCCGTGCGCCTGCTCGGAGACGCTGCGTGAAGGTCGTCTTCTTCGGCGCGACGCGCGGCATGGGCCGCGCGCTGTCGCGACTCATGGCGGAGCGCGGCGACGCGCTGTTCCTGGTCGGCCGCGACGCCTTGGACCTCGCGCGCAGCGCGAAGGATCTCGAGCTGCGGGGGGCGCCCGGTGGGGTTGGCAGCGCCGAGTGCGACCTGCTCGACCCCGCGAGCTTCGAGCCCGCGCTGGCGCGCGCGCAGGAAGAGCTCGGCGGCTTCGACACCGTCGTCGTGACGGCGGGATTGTTCGCGCCGCAGGAGGCGCTCGAAGCGGACACCGAGCTGTGTCAGAACCTGCTCGCCGCCGACTTCACTCACACAGTTCTGTTCTGCGAAGCCGCGCGCAAGAGCCTGCTCGCGCGCGGCGGCGGCAAGCTCTGCGTCTTCTCGTCCGTCGCCGGCGAACGGGGTAGGAAGCCCGTGATCCTCTACGGCGCCGCGAAAGCGGGGCTCAGTCACTATCTCGAGGGACTCGACCACAAGTTCCGCGCGCAGGGTCTCGTCACGGTCACGGTGAAGCCCGGCTTCGTGAAGACCGGCATGACCGAGGGACTCACGCCGCCGCCGTTCGCGGGCGAGCCCCAGGCGGTGGCGCGACAAGTGCTGCGCGCGCTCGATCGCGGGCGGCCCGTCGTCTACACGCCGCCCATCTGGTCGCTCGTCATGCTCGTGATCCGCGCGCTGCCACGCCTCGTGATGCGCCGGATCGGATTCTAGGCGGCGATGAGCGCACGCGACTATGTCCGGCTCGCGCGCCCCAAAGACTGGGCGAAGAACGTCTTCGTCCTCATGCCCATGCCGTTCGCGTTGGCGGCCGGCGGAACGCTCAAGCTTCCGTCCTTTCTGCTCGGCGTCGCCGGATTCTCGCTCGTGACCTCGGCGGTGTACGCGGTGAACGACGCGATGGACGCGGAGCGCGACCGCGTGCACGAGCGCAAGCGCGAGCGCCCCGTGGCGTCGGGTCGCGTCTCGAAGCGCGCCGCGTTCCTGTTCGCGCTCGCGCTGCTCGGCGCCGGGACGGGGCTCGCGCTGCTCTCGGGGGCGCCGACGGCGCTCCTCGTGATCGCCGCATACGTGGCGAAGGAGCTCGGGTATCAGCTCGGCTTGAAGCACGTCCCGCTCGTCGATGTGTTCCTCTTGTCGTCGGGCTTCGTGCTGCGCGTGGTTCTGGGCGCGGAGCTCTTGGGCACGAGCCCGTCCAATTGGCTCCTCCTGTGTTCGTCGACGCTCGCGCTCTTCATCTCGCTGGCCAAGCGGCGCGGCGAGCTCGCGCGCGGCATGGACGGGGCGCACCGACCGTCGCTCTCGGGCTACACGCTCGCCTATCTCGACCAGGCGATGGCGGTCAGCGCCGGCATGATCCTGATCGCGTACGCGCTCTACTGCATGGACGCTCAGGTCCTGCTGCCGAGACGCGAATTCGCGTCGCTCCCCTTCGTGGTCTTCGGCGTGCTCGAGTATCTCAGGCTGGTGCAGGTGCGCGGCAAGGGCAGCTCGCCGGTCGACCTCCTGCTCGCGTCGCCGGCGCTGGTCGTGTGCGGCGTGGGCTGGATGCTGGCATCTCTCTGGAGCGTCGGACTGCCGCTTTGACCGAGGCGCTCGGCGCCGCCTTTCGGCGCGCGGAACTGCCGATAGAATCGCTTACCCTGCAACAGCGGGAGTAGATCGATGAGCGCGAAGGTGGCGCTGATTACCGGAATCACGGGCCAGGACGGCTCGTATCTCGCGGAGCTGCTGCTCGAGAAGGGCTACGAGGTGCACGGCATCGCGCGCCGCACCTCGATGTTCAACCGCGGGCGCATCGACGACGCGCGCGACCGCGCGCTCGCGGCCGGCAAGGTCTACGAGCTGCACTACGGCGACATGGGTGACTCGTCGAGCCTGAACCGGATCGTGGCGCAGGTGCGGCCGACCGAGGTGTACAACCTCGCCGCGCAGTCGCACGTCGCCGTGTCGTTCGAGCAGCCCGAGTACACCGCGGACGTCGACGGGACCGGCGTGTTGCGGCTTCTCGAGGCGCTGCGCTCGAATCGGATCGACGCGCGTTTCTATCAGGCCTCGACGTCGGAGCTCTACGGCAAGGTAGAAGAGACCCCGCAGACGGAATCCACGCCATTCCGGCCGCGCTCGCCGTACGCGGTCGCAAAGGCCTACGCGTTCTGGATCGTTCGCACCTACCGCGAAGCGTACGGCATGCATGCGAGCAATGGGATCCTCTTCAATCACGAGTCACCGCGCCGCGGCGAGAACTTCGTGTCGCGAAAAGTCACGTTGGGGCTGGCGCAGATCCGCGCGGGTCGGCTCGCGAGCTTGCACCTGGGCAACATCGACTCGAAGCGCGACTGGGGCTACGCACCCGACTATGTCGAGATGATGTGGATGATGCTGCAGCAGCCCAAGCCCGACGATTTCGTCGTCGCCACGGGCGAGACTCACACGGTGCGCGAGTTCGTCGAGCGCGCGGCGCGCATCGCCGGCTACGAGTTGGCCTGGGAAGGGAAGGGCGCGTCCGAGAAGGGTCGCGACACGCGCACCGGCAAGCTGATCATCGAGGTCGATCCGCACTTCTTCCGACCGGCCGAGGTCGATCTCCTGCTCGGCGATCCGTCGAAGGCAAAGAAGCGGCTCGGCTGGCAGCCGCGCGTTCGCTTCGCGGAGCTCGTCGAGGTCATGATGAAGGCCGACCTGGAAGGGGTCGCGGGGCGCTGAGCGCCTAGCTCGCGTCGACCGTCGCGCGCACGGC
>JBGQIB010000067.1:0-22452 GCA_041498295.1 bacterium
GCACGACTTCGTGGCGGACGCGGCGCGGCTCGGCGCCGCGGCCGTGTTGGTCGCGCGTGCGCCCGAGAAGTCACTCGGCATCCCGGCGATCGTCGTCGCGGACACGGTCGCGGCGCTCGGCGCGCTCGCGCGCGCGCACCGCGCGCGGTTCGCGGGGCCGGTGGTCGCGATCACCGGCTCGAACGGCAAGACGACGACCAAGGAGCTGTGCGCGCACATCTTCGAGGCGTCCGGACGGCGCGTGCGCCGGACGCCGGGAAATCTGAACAACCACATCGGCCTGCCGCTCTCGATTCTCGGCCTGGCCGCGGACGACGAGGTGCTCGTCGTCGAGCTGGGTATGAATCACGCGGGCGAGATCGATGCGCTGGCCGCGATCGCCGATCCGACGGTCGGCGCGATCACGAACGTCGCTCCGGCGCACCTGGGCTTGCTCGGCTCGCTCGAGGCGATCGCGAACGCAAAGGGCGAGCTGTTCGCGCGCATGCGCGCCGATGCGACCGCGATCGTGAACGCAGACGATCCGAGCTGCGTCGCGCAGTCCGCGCGCTTCGCGGGCAAGAAGCTGCGCTTCGCGCTGCACGCGCCGGCGGAGTTCCGCGCGCGCGTCGAGCGCGTCGAGCACGGCGCCGCGCTCTACACGCTGGAGTGTCCCGCCGGAGACACACCGATCCGCATGCGGGCGCCCGGGCTGCATCTCGTCGACGACGGGCTGTGCGCGGCAGCGGCCGCCTACGCGACCGGGCTCCTCGGCGCGCGCCCGCTCGACGCGATCCAGCGCGGGCTCGAGACGTTCAGTGGCGTTCCGGGCCGCGTCGCGCTCCTGCGCGCGCCGAACGGCGTGCTCGTGATCGACGACAGCTACAACGCCAACCCGCACTCGGTCGCGCGCGCGCTCGAGACACTCGCGGAGCTGCGCGGCACGGGCCGCGCGCTCGCGGTGCTCGGCGACATGTTCGAGCTGGGCGACGACGCTGCGCGGCTTCACGCCGAGGTCGGGAGACGCGCGGCAGCGGCGGGGGTCGACGTCCTGGTCGCGGTGGGCGCCCTCTCCGCGCACACCGCCGCCGCCGCGCGCGCCGCGGGACTCACTCGCGTCTTCGAAACGGAGAGCTTCGAGGAGGCGGCCGCCCACGTGCGGCAGAACGCGCGCTCGGGCGACGCCGTGCTCGTCAAAGGTTCGCGCGGCATGAAGCTCGAGCGCGTCGTCAAACTGCTCGCGGAGACCTGCTGATGCTGTACCACCTGTTCTACGAGCTGCTCTCGTCCCAGATCTCCGCCTTCAACGTCTTTCGCTACCTGACGTTTCGCAGCGTCGGCGCCGCGCTCACGGCGCTGCTCATCTCGTTCATCGCGGGGCCCGCCCTGATTCGCTGGCTCGAGAACCGCCAGATCGGCCAGACGATCCGCGAAGACACGCCCGACCGGCACCAGCAGAAGCGCGGCACGCCGACGATGGGCGGCACGCTGATTCTCTCCGCGGTGGTCGCGAGCACGCTGCTCTGGGCCGAGTGGACCAACCCGTTCGTGTGGATCGTGCTCTTCGTGACTCTGGGCTGCGGCGTGATCGGCTTCGTCGATGACTACCGCAAGGCGATCCTGAAGAACCCCAAGGGGATCAGCGCGCGCGCGAAGTTTCTCGGCCAGTGCGCGGTGGCGGGGGTCGCTTCGGTGTGGCTCTACTCACTGCCCGGCTTCGACGCGGCGATCTCGCTGCCGCTCGTGAAGGGCTTCCACCCGTCGATCGGCTGGCTCTACGTGCCGTTCGCGATGCTGTTCATCGTCGGCTTCTCGAACGCGGTGAATCTCACCGACGGGCTCGACGGCCTCGCGATCGGCCCGACGATGACCACGTCCGCGGTAGTCGGGCTGTTCAGTTATGTGGTCGGCAACGCGGTGATCGCCAACTACCTCGAGCTGAAGCACGTCCCGGGCGCGGGCACGCTCGCGATCTTCTGCTCGTCGCTGATGGGCTCCGGGCTCGGCTTCCTCTGGTACAACACGTACCCCGCGTCGGTGTTCATGGGCGACACCGGCGCGCTCGCGCTCGGCGGCGCGCTCTCGACGGTCGCGATCATCATCCGCCAGGAGCTCGTGCTCGTGGTCGCGGGCGGATTGTTCCTGGTCGAGATGTTCTCGGTGATGATCCAGGTCGCCTCGTTCAAGACGCGCGGCAAGCGCGTCTTCCGCATGGCGCCGATCCATCACCACTACGAGCTGCGCGGCTGGCCGGAGCCGCAGATCATCGTCCGCTTTTGGATCATCTCGGTGATCCTGGGGTTGGTATCTCTGTCTTTGCTCAAGCTTCGATGAATTACTCGGGACGACACGTCCTGGTGTTGGGCGCTGCGCGCTCGGGGCGCGCGGCGGTCGACTTACTCTTGCGCGCGGGCGCCCGCGTGGCAGTCTACGATCGCAAGCCCGCGGCCCTCGAGGGCCTCGACGCGGCGGTCGAGCGCATTGCCGGCGACACGTTGCCGGATCTCGCGCGCTTCGACGCCGTCGTGGCGAGCCCCGGCGTTCCGACCCTCGCCCGCGAGAATCTGATTCCCGAGGTCGATCTCGCCGCCGAGTTCCTCGACGCGCCGCTCGTCGGAGTCACGGGCTCGAACGGCAAGAGCACGACCACGGTGCTGATCGGCGAAATGCTGCGCGCGAGCGGCTTCGACACGGCGACCGGCGGCAACCTCGGCACCGCCCTGTGCGCACTCGTCGGCCGCGGTCACACGCGCATCGTCGCCGAGCTCTCGAGCTTCCAGCTCGAGCACGCGAAGCGCCTGCACGCCGACGTCGCCGTGCTGCTCAACCTCGCGCCCGACCACCTGGACCGGCACGGAAGCCTCGCCGCGTACGGCGCGGCCAAGGCGCGGCTCGCCGAGCTGCAGCGCCCGGAAGCGTGGCTGGTCGTGAATCGCGACGATCCATGGGCGCGCGCGGTCGGCAAGAGCGCGCCCGCGCCAGTGCTCGAGTTCTCGGCCGAGGAGCGAGTCACTTCGGGCGCGTGTCTCGACGGCAAGGACGTGGTGTTGGTGCGCGAGGGCGCAATCGCCCTGCGCGTGCCGCAGGGCGCGCTCTCGCAATCCGCGCGGCGCCCCGTCGCGAACGCGCTCGCGGCCGCGCTCGCGGCGTCGCTCGCGGGCGCGAGCGCCGAGGGAATTCGCGGCGCGCTCGAGCGCTTCGAAGGCCTGCCGCACCGGCTGCGCGACGTGTGCGTGCGCTCGGGCGTGCGCTACGTCGACGACTCGAAGGCCACGAACCCGGCCGCCGCGGTCGCGAGCTTGCTCGCGCAGTCCTCGCGGGTGGTGTGGCTCGCGGGCGGGCGCAACAAGGGACTCGACTTCACGCCGCTCGCCGACGCGGCTCGGCGCGCGAGCGTGCGCATCGCGATCGTGTTCGGTGAGTCCGCTCTCGACCTGGAGCGCGCGATCCAGTCGGCTTGCCGCGTCGAGCGCGTCGGGACACTCGCCGACGCGGTCCCCTTCGCCGCCGCCAGCGCGCGCCCGGGCGACGTGGTCTTGCTCGCGCCGGCGTGCGCCAGCTTCGACCAGTTCCAGAGCTTCGAGGACCGCGGGCGTCAGTTCGCCGAGCTCGCGCGCGCGCTGCCCGGCGCGACCGGAGCCGCCGCATGCTGAACCGCTTCGGCACGTCGCAGCTCGCGGTCGCCGGCGTCCTCTTGGTCGGCTTTGGCCTGGTCATGGTGTACAGCGCGAGCGCCGCGCGTTCCGAGGTCGTCTTCGGCACGACGCTCGCCTATCTCGGGCGGCAGTCACTCGCGCTGGCGCTCGGGCTCGCGGTCGGCGCCGCGTGTTTCTACACGCCGCTCGCATGGCTCGAGAAGATCGGGCTCGTCGCGTGGGGCGCGGCGGTGCTGGCGCTCGCGGCGACGTTCACGCCGCTGGGCGCTTCCGGCGGCGGCGCGCAGCGCTGGATCGCGCTCGGCCCGATTGCGTTCCAGCCGCTCGAGCCCGCGAAGCTCGGCGTGCTGTTCGGCCTGGCGCAGTGGCTCGCGTCGCATCAGGACCGCATGCGTGACTACCGCGTGAGCATCGGAGTACCGGCGCTGCTCGTGGGGATTCCCGTGCTCCTGTTGCTGCGCCAGCCGGACTTCGGTGGCGCGATGCTGATCGCGATCTTCTCGGGCGTGCTGATCTTCGCGGCAGGCGCGCGCCTCGATCACCTCGCGCTCACGCTCGGGCTCGCGCTGCCTCTCGCCGGCGCGGCCCTCTTGGTGCGCGACTACCGCGTGCAGCGCCTGCTCTCGTTTCTCAATCCGTGGGCCGACCCGCGCGGGCATGGCTATCAGCTCGTGCAGTCACAGCTCGCGTTCGGCGCGGGCGGGCTCTTCGGCGTCGGCTTCGGCGCGGGCCAGCAGAAGCTCTTCTTCCTGCCCGAGGCGCACAACGACTTCATCTTGTCGGTCGTCGGCGAAGAGGTCGGACTCCTCGGGGTCGGCCTCGTGCTGATCGGCTTCGCGGTGCTCGCGCTCTCGTCGCTCGGCATCGCGCAGCGCGCGAAGAGCTCGTTCGCGACCTTGGTCACTCTGGGCGCGGGACTGATGCTGTGGCTGCAAGCGATCCTGAACGCTGGCGTCGCGATGGGCGTGCTCCCGACCAAGGGCAGCACGCTGCCACTGGTCTCGTATGGCGGAACGTCACTCGTCGCGAGCCTCGCGGCGCTCGGCCTGATCGCGAACGCGGCGCGTCCGAGCAAGCGCGGGAGGGCGGGATGGCGCTAGCGGTCGTGCTCGCGGGCGGCGGCACCGGCGGTCACATCTTTCCCGCGCTCGCGCTCGCGGAAGCGATTCGCAAGGCGGAGCCCGACGCGAACGTGCGCTTCGTGGGCACGGCGCGCGGGCTCGAGACGAAGTACGTCCCAGCGGCGGGCTATCCGCTCGATCTCGTGCCGAGCGCGCAAGTCACTGGGCGCGGCATCGTGCGCGGCATCGCCGGGATGCTCACCGGCATTCGCGGGATCGGGGTCGCGCGCGCGCAGCTCCGCGCACGGCGCGCCGATCTCGTGATCGGCGTCGGCGGCTATGCGTCCGTGGGCGCCGTCGCGGCGGCAGTCACACTCGGCATCCCGACGGCGCTGCTCGAGCCCAACGCTCGACCCGGGCGCGCGAACCGGCTCTTGGGCCGCTTCGCGCGCCGCGTCTTCGTCGCCTTCGAGGACGCGATTCCGTTCTTTCCGGCCGGCCGCGCGGTGTTGACGGGCAGACCGGTTCGCGCGCTGCCGCGCGCCGCGCGCGGCGAGGACTTCGTCACTCGCCTGTTGATCACCGGCGCGAGTCAGGGCGCACGCTCGGTGAACCGCGCGATCTGCGCCGCGCTGCCGCGCTTGGCCGAGATCCCGCGCCTCGAGATCACCCACCAGACCGGTGCGGCGGGCCTCGAAGAGACGCGCGCGGCCTACCAAGGCGTGGCCGTGCGCGCGGACGTCGCGGCTTTCTTCGACGATCTGCCCGAGCGCATGGCGCGCGCCGACCTCGTCGTGGCGCGCTCCGGCGGAACGGTTGCCGAGATCTGCGTCGCGGGCGTCGCGTCCGTGCTCGTGCCCTACCCGTTCGCGGCCGACGACCATCAGATGGCGAACGCGCGCGAGCTCGAGCGCGCAGGCGCATGCGTCGTCGTGCCCGACGCGGAGGTGGGCCAGAACCTCGGCGACGAGGTCGTGGCGCTGCTCCGCGATCCCGCACGCCGCGCGCGCATGGCAGAAGCGGCCCTGCGCCGCGCGCGGCCGGACGCGGCGCGCGACATCTGGCGCCTGTGCGCGGAGCTCATCGCTGGGCGAGGTACACAGAAATGAAACGGCGCGTGCAGCGCGTGCACTTCGTGGGGGTCGGCGGGGTCGGCATGTCGGGGATCGCAGAAATCCTGCACGTGCAAGGTTACTCCGTCTCGGGTTCGGACCTGCGCGAGAGCACGGCGACGCTGCGCATGCGCGAGCTCGGCATCCGCATCTCGATCGGCCACGACCCCGCCGCCGTCGACGGCGCAGACGTCGTGGTGTTCTCGTCGGCGGTGTCGCGCACGAACCCCGAGCTGCGCGCCGCCGAGCTCGCGTCCATTCCCGTGATTCCGCGCGCGGAGATGCTGGCCGAGCTGATGCGCATGAAGTACGGGGTGGCGATCGGCGGCTCGGCCGGCAAGACCACGACGACCTCGATGACCGCCGAGGTGCTTGCGGCCGGCGGGCTCGACCCGACCACGATCGTCGGCGGGCGCGTGATCAGCTTGGGCGCGAACTCGCGCCTGGGCGAGGGAGAGGTGCTGGTCGCCGAAGCGGACGAGAGCGATGGTTCGTTCCTGCGCTTGGTGCCGACCGTCGTCGTGATCACGAACATCGACCGCGACCACCTCGACCACTACGGCAGCTTCGAGGCGCTGCACGCGGCGTTCGTCGAGTTCGCGAACCGGGTGCCCTTCTACGGCGCCGCAGTTCTGTGTATCGACGACCCGCACGTGCAGACCTTGCTTCCCCAAGTGACTCGGCGCGCCTGGACCTATGGGATGTCGCCGCAGGCCGACGTGGCCGCCGAGCGGGTCGAAGCCGCGGGCCTGGGCATGCGCTTCGCGGTGCGCGCGCACGGGCAACCGCTCGGCGCGTTCAGCTTGCGCGTCCCCGGCCGCCACAACGTGCAGAACGCGCTCGCGGCGCTCACCGTCGGCCTCGAGTTCGACGTTCCCGTCGCGCGCATCCAGGAGGCGCTCGCCGCGTTCCGCGGCGTCGAGCGCCGCTTCGAAATACGCGGCGAGCGCGACGGCATCACCGTGATCGACGACTACTCGCACCACCCCGCGAAGGTGCGCGCGGCGCTGGCCGCGGCGCGCGAGGGGCTCGGCCGGCGCATCGTGGTCGCCTATCAGCCGCACCGCTACTCGCGCACGCGCGACGTCTTCGACGAGCTCGCGCGCGCGTTTCACGACGCGGACGTGCTCGTGCTGACCGAGATCTACGCCGCTGGCGAGGACAAGATACCCGGCATCTCGGCCGAGTCACTGGCCGAGGCGGTGCGCGCCTGCGGTCACCGCGCGGTCGAGTTCGTGCCCGAGAAGTCGGCGATCGTCCCGAGGCTGCGCGAGCTCACGCGCCCGGGTGACCTCGTGTTCTTCATGGGCGCGGGCGACATCGGCCGGCTCGCGAACGAGTTCCTGGCCGGCGACGGAGGGAGTCCTGGGACTTGACGCGCAAATCGCCGCCGAGCTTCTCGCGCTGCTTCCGGGGCGCGTCGCCCTCTGCGAATCACTCGCCGACTGGACGTCGCTGCGCGTCGGCGGGCCCGCGGACGCGCTCGTGCGCATCGAGGCGCGCGAGGAGCTGGAGCGCCTCGCCGCTTGGTGTCGCCGGCGCGCGCTGCCGCTGCTCGCGCTGGGCGGCGGCTTCAACCTCTTGGTGCGGGACGGCGGCGTGCGCGGCGTGGTCGTGCGCCTCGCCGGGCTGCGCGAGATCGCGCTGGACGCGGACGGCCGGGTGCGCGCCGAGGCGGGCGCGAGTCACTCTGCCGTCACGCGCTTCGCGGCGGATCGCGGCCGCGCGGGCCTCGAGTTCGCCGTCGGAATACCCGGTACGGTGGGCGGTTGGATCGCCATGAACGCCGGGACGCGCGAACGCGAGATGAAGGACGTGGTGACCTCGGTCGAGCTCTTCGACCCGGCGCTCGGGCGCGTCGTGACTCGCACACGCGGTGAGCTCCGCTTCCACTACCGCCGCACGGAGCTGCCGCCGGGCGGCGTCGTCCTGGCCGCCACGTTCGCGACCCACGCCGACGAGCCCGAGGTCGTGCGCGAGCGGCACAAGCGGCTGCTCGCGCAGCGCCGCGCGACGCAGCCGGTCGATCAGCCGTCGTGTGGCTCGGTGTTCGTGAATCCACCGGGCGACTTCGCTGGCCGGCTGATCGAGGCCGCGGGCCTGAAGGGCGCGCAGGCCGGCGGCGCGATGATCTCTCCGCTGCACGCGAACTTCATCGTGAATACGGGCGGCGCGCGCGCCGCGGACGTGCTCGCGCTGATCGAGCGAGCGCGCGCGGCGGTACGCGAGGGGAGTCAGGTCGAGCTCGAGACAGAGGTGCAGGTCGTGGGAGAAGACATGTGACCGCGCGGCGGCTCGACGGCGCGACTCTGCCGCGCGGCGTGAAACGCGTGCTGGCGCTGCTCGCGCTCGTGTTCGCGGGGTTCTGGGCGAAGCATCACGGGTATCTCGAGACGCCCGCGCTGCACGGCTTCACGCGCGGCGAGCTCTTCCGCCTGCACCACGTCGACTTCGTCGGCGTGCGAGCGCTCGACCGCGACGCGCTCTGGAAGCTCACGGGCGTGGCCGCGAGCACGCCGCTCGTCGACATCGACCCCGAGCGCGCGGCGCTCGCGGTCGGCAAACACCCACGCGTGTCGCGCGCGCGCTGCTTGCGCATCCCGCCCGATCGCCTGGTGATCTCGATCGTCGAGCGGACTCCCGTCGCGCTCGAAGCCGCGAGCGGCCTCGCGCTCGATGCGAACGGCGTGCGCTTCCCGCCTCTGCCTGGCGAAGCCGAGCGCCTGCCGCAGCTCTCCGGCGAGCCGCGCTTCGCGCTGCCGGTGCTGGCCGCGGCGCGCGAGTTGGGACTGAACCTCGCGAGTGTCGACGCGACGCGCGCCCCCGAGATCCACGTGCGGACGCTGGGCCGCAACGTGCGTCTCGTGGTCGGCCGCGACGCGCACGCTTCGTTCGTGGATTGGCGCGCGCTCTCCGACGCGGACGTCGTCGAGAACGTCGGCGCACAGGAAGTCGATCTGCGCTTCAAGAGCAATCCGGTGTTGCGCGATCTGCGCCAACCGGCAGGGGGGGACCATGGCGAAACACGATGAGCTGATCGTCGGACTCGACGTCGGCACCACGAAGATCTGCGCGGTCGTCGCAGAGCCGAGTGGAGACACGATCGAGGTGATTGGAATCGGCACGCACCCGTCGCGCGGGCTGCGCAAGGGAGTGGTGGTCGACATCGAGGCGACCGTCGACTCGATCCGCAAGGCGGTCGACGAGGCCGAGATGATGGCGGGCTGCGAGATCAGCTCGGTGTATGTCGGAATCGCCGGCGGACACATTCAGGCGCACAACGAGATCGGCATGATCGCGATCAAGGACCGCGAGGTGCGGCCCAGCGACTTGAAGCGCGTGATCGAGCAAGCGCAGGCGATCGCGATCCCCGCGGACCGCGAAGTCATCCATGTGATTCCGCAGGAGTACGAGCTCGACGGCCAGGACGGGATCAAGCAGCCGGTCGGAATGTCGGGGGTGCGGCTGATCGCGAGGGTGCACATCGTCACCGCGGCGGTGACTTCGGCGCAGAACGTGATCAAGTCCGCGAACAAGGCCGGCCTGAACGTGATCGACATCGTGCTCGAGCCACTCGCGTCGGCCGAGGCCGTGCTCGCGCCCGACGAGAAGGAGCTCGGCGTCGCGCTGATCGATCTTGGCGGCGGCACGACCGACCTCGCGGTCTTCGGCGACGGCTCGATCAAGCACACGGCCGTGCTCTCGCTCGGCGGCTATCACCTGACGAACGACGCCGCCGTCGGGCTGCGCACGCCCTTCGATCAGGCGGAGCGCATCAAGCGGCGCTTCGGTTGCGCGGCCGCGCGCTACCTGCCGCGCGAGGAGCTACTGACCGTTCCCAGTGTAGGGGGTCGCGCGCCGCGCGAAGTCTCGCGCAAGATGCTCTCGGAGTTTCTCGAGCCGCGGGTGGAGGAGATCCTCTCACTCGTGCGCGAGGAGCTCGCGCGTACCGGTCACCTCGACAAGATCCCGTCGGGGATCGTCGTCACGGGCGGAACCAGCGCCCTCGAGGGTCTGCCCGAGCTCGCGGAGGAGATCTTCGAGCTGCCGGTGCGCAGGGGTACACCGCGCGGGATCGGAGGCCTCGTCGATCGCGTGCAAGGTCCGGAGTTCGCGACCGCCGTCGGTCTCGCGCTGTACGGATCGAAGCGCGCGGGCAAGCCGCGCTTCCGCGTGTACGACGGCTCGTCGTTTCGCAAGGTGCGCACGCGGATGCGCGAGTGGTTCTACGGAGAGATGCGCTAAAAATCTACGTCCCGGGTACACCGCAGCGCGCGAAAGCGAGTTACAGTGAGCCGGGGTTCGATGGGGGGTTGAGATGATCGAGTTCGAGCAAGCGACGGACCTTCGCGCGCGGATCAAGGTGGTCGGCGTCGGAGGCGGCGGTGGTAATGCGGTCAACACGATGATTCGCGCCGGTCTTTCCGGCGTCGACTTCGTGGCGACCAACACGGACGCGCAAGCGCTGTCCGAGAATTTGGCTGCGGCGAAGATTCACCTCGGCGAACGCGGCTTGGGCGCGGGCGCCGACCCGAGAGTCGGACGCAGCTCGGCGGAGAGCTCGCGCGACCGACTGCGCGACGTGCTCGCGGGGGCGGACATGGTGTTCGTCACCGCAGGGCTCGGCGGCGGAACGGGCACCGGCGGTGCCCCGATCGTGGCCGAGGTCGCCAAGGAATTGGGCGCGCTCACCGTCGCGATCGTGACGAAGCCGTTCCTGTTCGAAGGCGCGGTGCGCAAGCGCCAAGCCGAACAGGGGATCGACGCGCTGCACGACGTGGTCGACACCTTGATCACGATTCCGAACGACCGCCTGCTGCAGATGGCGGGGCGCGACACGACAATGACGGAAGCGTTCCGCATCGCGGACGACGTCCTGCTGAATGCGGTGCAGGGGATCTCGGATCTCATCACGGTGCACGGCATCATCAATCTCGATTTCGCGGACGTGCGCACGATCATGAGTGAGATGGGCATGGCGCTCATGGGTACGGGTCGCGCGACCGGCGAAGACCGCGCAATTCGCGCGGCCCAAGCCGCGATCTCGAACCCACTGCTCGAGGAGCTGTCGATCAAGGGCGCGCGCGGCGTGCTCGTGAACATCACCGGCGGGCCCGACATGAAGCTCCACGAAGCCAACGAAGCGGTGAGCCTGATCCACGAGGAGGCGCACGAGGAGGCGAACATCATCTTCGGCTCCGTCGTCCAGGAGAACCTGCACGACGAGATCCGCGTGACGGTGATCGCAACGGGCCTCTCCGACGTGTCGCGATCGCGCCGCAAGGTGGCGATCGCGGAGAGCTATGACAACGTGCATCCGCTGCGCCTGCCGCTGCGCGAAGTGGCTTCGCCCGAGAGCCTGACCGAGGTCACGACCCTCGAGACGCCGATGCGCTCCGCCGCGAAGCTCGAGATGAACGGCACCGACGACTTCGTCTCGCCCTTCGAGGAGGAGTACGACGTCCCGGCCTTCATTCGCCGCTCGCGGGAAGCGGACTAGCGCGAGTTGCTCGCACGAGAGCGGCGCGTGGGACGCGCTTCGGCGCGCTTCCTCGCGCCGCTTCTGTTTCTCGCTCTCTTCGCGATGCTGAGTTGCACGTCTACGGAGGGCCCCGTCGACGCGCTGCGCCCGGCGCCGGTCGGCGGGTCGCTCGCGCCGCTCTCGTTCTTCGACTACACGCCGCTCGACCCCAAGAGCGTGCAAATCCAGCCCGAGGGCCTGACCGTGGAGCAGAGCTGGGTGCTCGACCTGTACACGCTGTTCCACTCCCGCGACTTCAAGGCGTTCCGCTTGGTGCTCACGGACGAGAACGGCGGGGAGCGGATCGGACACCTGCTGCTCCCGCCGGGAGACGGGCCCTTCCCGGCGGTCGTGGCGTTCGAGATCCTCGACGGCCCCCACGACGTCTCGGAAGGGCTAGCGAAGGCGCTGGTGAACCGTGGCTACGCCGTCGCGCGCCTGGAGCGCCGCGCGCTCGACCTACCCCATCAATCGAACGCAGATGTCGTGCGCGAGCGGCTGCGCGAGGGCGTGATCGACGCTCGCCGGCTGCTCGATTGGCTGGTGACTCACCCGAAGATCGACGCGTCGCGGATGGCCGCGGCTGGAGTATCCGTCGGGTCGATCCAGGCGCTGTTGCTTGCGGCTTGCGACCCACGGATCCGCGGCGGCTTCTACCTGATGACCGGGGGAAACCTGCCGGAGATCTTCTACGACTCGAGCGAAACGCCCGTGCGCGAGTTCCGCAACCGCTTGATGGCCGCGCGCGGCTGGACGACCCGCGAGGAATGGGTGGCGGGAGTGAGGCCGCTCACCGATCCGGTCGATCCGCTCACCTACGCCCCGTATCTCGACCCGAGCCACCAGATGATCGCGTCGGGCCGCCTCGACACGGTGATCCCCTCCACGTACGCGCAAGAGCTGTGGCAAGCCCTCGGAGAGCCCCGCTGGTACAAGCTCCCCTGCGGTCACTACTCGGTGTTCCCGTTCTTCTGGTGGGCGGTAGGGCGCGGCGCCGACCACCTCGACTCACTGCTGCGCAACTAGTGGATGATGTGGTCGCTCGGCTATAGCCGGCGCCCAACTCTTCCGAAGGATCATTCAAATGGAAGCCGTCGAACTGAAGCCCGAGAACGAGAGCGCCTTTCGCCGCAACCTCTTGCTGGTCGCATCGTACCTGTTGCTCATGGCTCTGATCGCGATCGGCTACGCCTCCTAGCCGACTTACTTCGTTCGGCTGCGCCTCACTGCGCGGGGCTACGCCCCTTGCAGCCTCGCTCGGGACGGCCCTCGCTCCGGCTCCACCGCTGTCTGTCCCCCCTGCTCGCGAAGCCCGGACCGAACCCAGCTAAAGCCGAGGGCGCTGCGCTGCCCTCGACGAGTCGGTAGCGCAGCGAGTCTTCGAGTGAGCTGGCACCGCGAGGAGAGGGCAGCGCAGGGCCCTCGCGCTCGCTGCGCGAGGTCCGGACCCTACGCGACCATGCCCTTCTTGTGCTCGAGCTGCTTCTGGACGCGCATCGCTTCGCGCTGCTCGTCCGTGAGTAGAGCCGTCGCGACGCTGGGGCGCAGGATCGAGTAGAAGGTCGGCACGACCGTGATCGCGCCCAGCATGTTGATGATCATGAGGATCACGAGCAGGTAAGCCATCTCGGCCTGGAAGCGCAGGTTCGAGAAGGTCCAAAGGACGATGCCGCCGACGACCGTGGTGGCCGTGAACGTCACGGCCATACCGGTGGTGCGGATCGCGCGCCGGATCGCCTCGTCGATGTCCGCCGTCTCCGCGACTTCCTGACGGATGCGGTCGACGATGTAGATCGCGTAGTCGACGCCGATGCCGACGCCGACCGCCTGAACCGGCAGCGTATTGATGTTCAAGCCGATGCCGCGGATGGCCATGTAGGCGAGCGAGAGCATCGTGGCTGTGGCGATCTGCAGGAAGATGATCGCGCCGCTCGAAACCGACTGGTACGTGATCGAGTGCAGCACGAAGATCACGAGGAAGATCAGCGAAATGGTCGCCACGTGGCTGCGCTCGACCTCGTCGTTGATCGCGGCCAAGGTGCCCAACGCGCCGCCAGCCATGACGAACTGCACGCCGCGCGTCCACGACTTGGTGCCCTGATACTTCGGCCCCGAGAGGCCGCCGGGCTTCACCACTCCGCCCTGGCCGCGCTTGGCGATGACCTTCAGGTCCTCGACGATCAGCTTGTCGTTGTCGAGGGCGACGGCGCGAACGCCCTTCTCCGGGTTCTCCCACCAGGCGTCGACGTCGCTCACGCTCCAGCTACCGAGCTTCGAGGGCCACGTGAAGATCTCTCCCTCCTTCACGTTGCCCTTCGCCGCCGCGTAGTCGGCGATCGCCCGCTGGCGGAAGTCCTCGATCCAAGGCGGCTTCGTGCCGTGCTCGACCGGAAGTGACTCGTACGTGCCATCCGCTTCCTTCTCGCGCACGGTCAGCGTGTGCGCCCGGGTCGGAAGCATCGGCCCGATCATGTAGTACCAAGTGTCGAGCAGCTTCTGCGGGTTGTAGAAGGGCGCGCCCTTCGGAGCCTTGTTCTTGTCGAGGCGGATGATCACGTCGCCGATCGGATTCTGCTCGACGAACTCCTGTGCGGACTCGACGGCGTGCTCGATCGTCTCGCCTTTGTGGTCGGGATAGAAGAACTGGATGTTGGCGTCGCGTCCGTTGTCCGTCATGAACGGCCGCAGGAAGCCCGGCGGGCCGTTCGTCTGCAGCTGGAAGATCATGGTTCGCACCGAGCCGGGCGCATCCGGGATGTATTGCCACTTCGGATCGCCGTAGTGGAGCTGCTGCCACGTGCCGCGCAGGAACGGCACGAGCGAAATCGTCGCGCCCGGCTTCGGATCGTGCAGCGACATGTGGCGGCCGAAGTCCTCCATCTTGCGAATCGGCTCCGAGTCAGTGCTCGCGTTGTCGCGGTCGCCGCTCAGATAGATGACGAACGAGTCGACGCCGCCGAAGCGGCGCGCGATCTCGGCGGTGGCGATGTTGAACGGGTGATTCGGCCAGAGCAGCGACGTGCCGGGACTCGCCTCGCCGATCTTCGAGTGGAACAGCGTGATGTACACGGACGTGGAGAAGATCAGCACCGTCCCGGCGGCGATGACCCACTTCCACCTCGCGTGAGTCGTCGCGTTCCCGACGAAGCGCGTGAAGGCGATCATCGATTTGGGCAGGAAGTGCTCGCTCGCGTGCGGGGCCGGGAGGTAGCAGATCATGATCGGGTGCAGCAGCTCGACGGTCGCAAGAATCGAAGTGACCCAGAACGCGCCGAAGATCGCCAGGTCGCGCATCTGCGGGATCGAAGTGACCAGGATGACGAGCAGACCGCCGACGTCTACGAGAATCCCGAGCGTACCGGGGACCAGAACCTCGGCCATCGCGACCGTCGCGGCCTCGACCTTCGCGACGTTCGGATCCTTGTAGACCGGCAAGAGGAGCTCGTAGTCCTCGAAGAAGCGCTCCGCCATCTGCACGGTGTGCGAGACGGCGCGCGCGGTGATGATCATAGGTATGACGAGCACGAGCGGATCGAAGGCGATGTGAGTCCAGCCCGTGAAGCCGAGTCCCCAGATGACCGTGATGACGGCCGCGACGAAAGGGATCAGGACTCCGTGCAGCCGCCGGAAGTACGCCAGCAGCAGCGCGAACACCATGACCACGGTGCCGACCGTGTACCAGAGGATCTCGGCCGCGTGGCGCTGGATCCAGCCGACGCCGATCGGGAGACCCGAGACGTAGAGCGTGACGTTTCCGTCGTCTTCCTTCGCTTTGATCCCCTGCACGTAGTCGAAGACCGCGGCGTAGATCTCGCGCTGATTCATGCGGTCGGTCACGAAGCCAGCGGTGATGAGCGCGGCCTTCTCGTCGAGTGACACGAGCCGGCCGTAGATCAGCGGCGGGTTCTGGCGCACGATCTCACGGATCTTGTCCGCGCCCTTCTGGTCGTCCGGGACCTCTTCCATCAGGACCGTCGACTCGATCGAGCCGTCGGGTTGGATCTGCGTCACACGCGTGTTGCCGTGGGCGACCGAAGCGACCTGATCGTGATTCACCGGGTACGGCGGGAAATGCCGGTCGAGCTCGGTGACGATCGCGTCGTGCGTGAGTGCGCCCTCTGCCTCGAGCTGCTTGCGCAGCGCGTCGCGCTGTTCGGTGTGCGGGTCATAGTCCTGGCCGTCGAGCGCGTTCGTGACGCGGTTGATCTTGTCGAGGACCTCGGGGGTGAAGATGTTCCCGTCCTTCACCACCACCGCGATCGCGACGAGCGAGGACGTCCCGAAGATGTTCGCGAACTTGTCCTGCGCGTTGATGAACGGGTGATCCGGATACTGCGCGCGCGCCGAGGTGTTCACGCGCACGATCGGTCCGGGCAGCTTGTGACCCGTCGCGTAGAAGACCGCGTTGACGATCGGGTACAGGAAAAAGAGCGTCGCAAGCGCGAGCAGAGTCGCGATCGGCAGGCGGTTGCGGGTGACGAAACGAGCGAACCGCAGGGTCGACGTCTCGCGGATGTGATGCTGCGGGGTCTCGGCCATGGGCGCACCTTTCTTCTTGCTCGTGTCGTCGCTCGGCGACGCAACGCAGAACTGTGTCGGTCGTCCCGGGGCGTATCCTCCCTCGCACCCGAACCGGCCGAACGGCGGCCGCATGCTACCACCCGCGAAGCGCGGCCGTCTCTAGTCGCGGTTGCGGGTCAGCGGAGCTAGACGGTTCGGCGAGCCGCAGCTAGCGCCGGACCAGCTCGGTGGCGCTGAAGAAGTACGCGATCTCGATGCCCGCGTTCAGAGCGGAGTCGGAACCGTGAACCGCGTTCTGCTCGATGTTGGTCGCGAACTTCTTGCGGATCGTGCCCGCGTCGGCCTTCGCGGGATCGGTCGCGCCCATCAGCTTGCGATAGCGCGCGACCGCGTCGTCAGCCTCGAGAACGGATACGACGACGGGGCCGGAGGTCATGAACTTCACCAGGTCCTTGAAGAACGGCCGCTCGCGGTGGACCGCGTAGAAGCCCTCGGCCTTCGCCTGGTCGAGCTGCAACATCTTGGTCGCCACGATCGTGAGACCCGAGGCCTCGATCACGTCGAGAATTGCGCCCAGCTTGCGCGCGCGCACCGCGTCCGGCTTCACGATCGAGAGTGTCCGTTCCATGTGGGCGGCGCAGCATACTCAACTTCGCTCGGCTGCGCAGTCGGGCGCGCCATCCTGGCTGATTCCAACTCTCGCGCATCGCGCGCCTTCGGCGCTTGCGTCGCCCGGCTCGGGACGGCCCTCGCCGGGCTCACCCGTCGCTCACTTCCAGTCCTGCGGAGTGTCCAGATCTCGACCGTGGTCCGCTGGGAGGTGAACGGAGCGCACGAGCTCGGGGTGGCGCGCGATCACGGCGCGACCGCCCTCGCGGCCGCGCAGCTCGAGCAGCTCGGTGAAGTGCGCGCGCGCGAAGAGCGCGGGCGACCCGGGTTGGTCGCCGTACTGCGCGCGCACGATGCCGCGCGGCACGGCGCGGAACGCCGCGAACAGTTGCTCGAAGTCGGCGCTCTCGAGAAACGGTTGGTCGGCGAGCGCGAAAAGGATCGCGGCCGAGTCAGTCGCCGCCGCCCGCACCGCAGTGCGCACCGAGGCGGCGCGACCTTCGTCGGAGTCTTCGGCCGCAAGCGCCGGGACTCCCAGGCGCTCGGCGAGCGCGCGTCCAGCGCCGTCGCCGGGCGCGAGCACGATGGAGACACGCGCGGCGCTCGTCTCGACGAGCGCACGCACGACGCGCTCGGCCATCGGCACGCCGTCGAGGGGTCGCAGATGCTTCGCGCCGCCCATCCGTCGGCCGCGGCCCGCGGCCAAGACGAAGGCTTCGAGCGCCAGCCACTCAGTCGCGGCGCAGCCCCAAGATGCGCAGCACGCTGCGCCAGAAGAGCTGCAGGAACGAGCGGCCCGGCGACGGCGCGACCGACTGCTCGGGCGCCTCCGGTCGCCAGCGCTCGAATGCGCTGAAGAACTGACCCGCGATCTCGCGAGTCACTCCCGAGAGCATGCGCTGGCCGAGCCGCGAGATCTGTCCGCCGATCTGCACCTCGGCCACGTACGCCACGCTCGTGCCCTCGTCGACGCTCGCGAGCTCGAGCGTGACTTCGCCGTCGACGAAGCCGACGGCTCCCTTCCCTTGCAGCCGCAGGCGGACGCGTCCCGGCGGAGTGCGCTCGAGATACTCGAGCGTGCCTTCGAAGCGCCCGGTGATCGCGGGCAGCTTCACTTCGAGCAGCGCCTCGTAGTGGTCCGGGTCGCGCGCTTCGAGCTTCTCGAGGCCCGGCGTGCAGGCGCGCAGCACGCGCGGATCGTTCAATCGCTCCCAGACCGTCGCGAGCGGAAGGTCGACGATCTGTCGGCCCTCGAGCCTCACGCCGCCGCCCGCTGCGCCGCCGCCAGCAGCGCGCGCGCAGCGTAGACACCGACCAAGTGCGCGCGGAACGCCGCCGACGCGCTCAGGTCCTCGGTCGGGTCGGCTTCCTCGATGCGCGCGCACAGCCGCTTCAGGCTCGCGAGGTCCGGCAACTCACCAGTGAGTCGCTTCTCGAGCGCCGCCGCGCGGAACGGAACCGGGTTCACGCCGGTGACTCCAACACTGGCGCGCTCGATGCGGCCGCGGCGATCGAGGCTGACCTGCGCCGCGACGCCGACGATCGCGAAGCCCGACGCGGACTGGCGCAGCTTCACGTACGCGGTTCCCGCGCGCTTGCGTTCGACGGACAGGCGCACTTGGCTGAGCACCTCGTCGTGCTTCACGGCGGACTGCAGCATGGCGGTGAAGAACTGACTCGCGGGGATCGTGCGCTCGCCGCGCGCGCCCGTGACGACCGCTTCCCCGTCGAGCGCGAGGAACACCGCCGGCCAGTCGGCCGCGGGATCCGCATGCACGAGGCTCCCGCCGATCGTGCCGCGGTTGCGCACCTGCACGTCGCCGATCGCCGCGGCCGCTTCGTGGATCACGTGCACGTCGGCGAGCTCGCCGGGCACGGCCAGGCTCGCATGCGTGGCGCGCCCGCCGATCGAGATCACGCCCCGCTTCTCCGAGATGCGCTCCAGGTCGGGCACACGCCCGAGATCGACGAGCGCCGCGGGCGTCTGCAGGCGGTGCTTCAGCGCCGGGATCAGACTCATGCCGCCGCCGAGGAGCTTCGCGTCCGAGTGCTTCGCCAACAAGTCGACGGCCTCGCGCAGCGAGCGCGGCGCGAAATACTCGAACTCCTGCGGGATCATTTCGCCGCCTCTTGGAGCGCGTTCCAGACGCGCTGTGGAGTGAGTGGCATGTCGATGTGAGTGACTCCGCGCGCGCTGAGCGCATCGAGCACCGCGGAGACCAGACACGGCGTGGAGCCGATCGTGCCCAGCTCGCCGATCCCCTTCGCGCCCAGCGGGTTCAAGTGAGTGGGCGTGCAGGTCGAATCGAGCTCGATGCGCGGGAACATGTGCGCCTTGGGCATGGCGTAGTCCATCAAGGTCGCGGTGAGCAGCTGTCCATTCTCGTCGTAGCGGATCTCTTCGCACAGGGCCTGGCCGAGGCCCTGGATGATCCCGCCGAGCCGCTGGCCTTCGGCGAGCAGCGGGTTCACGATCTTGCCCGCGTCGTCGACGGCGACGTAGCGCAGGATGTGAACCTCGCCGGTGTCGGCGTCGACTTCGACCTCGCAGAGGTGCGAGCCGAACGGGAACGTGGTGCCGGTCGGCTCGAAGCGCGCAACCGCCTCGAGGCCGGGCTCCTCGCCCGGCACCGGCACGTTCCAGAGATGCGCGGCCTGCGCGACTTCGCGGAACGTCAGCTTCCGCTCGCCGCCGGCGACGCGGAACGACTCACCGTCGAACGTGACTTGCTCTGCCTTCGCGTCGAGCAGGTGCGCGGCGATGCGCGCGGCCTTCGCCTTCACCTTCTCGAGCGCCATGTGCACCGCCGTCCCGCCGACGACGAGCCCGCGACTGCCGAACGTGCCGACGCCGTGAGTCACGACGTCCGTGTCACCGTGCAGCACCTCGACGTCCGTGACGTCGACGCCGAACGCGTCGGCCGCCATCTGCGCGAAGGCGGTCTCCTGACCCTGTCCGTGCGGCGAAACGCCGGTGGTGACGATCACGTTGCCCGTCGGCTCGACGCGCACGGCGCCGGACTCCCAGCTGCCGGTGCGCTGGATCGGCGACGCGCCCGTGCTCGGCCCCAGGCCGCAGATCTCGGTGAACGTCGCGACGCCCAGGCCGACGAGCTTCCCCTGCGCACGCGCCTTTTCGCGGCGCACCTTGGCGCCTGCGTAGTCGAAGCGCGCAAGCGCCTTGTCCAAGGTCGGGCCGTAGTCACCCGAGTCATAGATCGCGCCCGAGGCGGTGGTGAACGGGAACGCGCTCTTCGGGATGAAGTTCCGGCGGCGCACGTCGACGGGATCGAGGCCGGTCTTCGCGGCGATCGCGTCCATCACGCGCTCGACCGTGTAGGCCGCTTCGGGTCGACCCGCACCGCGGTACGCGTCCGTCGCCATCGTGTTCGTGTACAGACACACGACCTCGACCGAGAGTCCCTTCAGCTTGTAGCAGCCGGGCATCATGAGCGGCGTGAACGTCGCGATCGCTGGGCCGAAGAAGCTCGGGTACGCGCCGACGTCGGACAGCACGCGGCCGCGCAGCGCCAGCAGCTCCCCGTCGTTGCGGTACGCGGCCTCGACCTCGTGCACGTGCGCGCGCCCGTGAGTCGTGCCAAGCAGGTTCTCGGTGCGCGTCTCGGCCCACTTGATCGGGCGGCGCAGCTGGCGCGAGACCCACGGCAGAAGACACTCTTCTGCGTAGACGGGGATCTTGCAGCCGAAGCCGCCGCCGACCTCGGGCGCGACCACGCGGATGCGCACCTCGGAGATCCCGAGACACTGCGCGAGCTGCTGCTTCACGAGATGGGGGACCTGCGTCGACGTCCAGACGGTGAGTTTCTGCGGGCCCTCGTCCCAGTGCGCGAGCACCGCGCGGCCTTCCATCGAGACCGGCGCGACTTTCTGGTTCACGAGCTCGAGCTTCACGACGCCGTGGGCTTCCTTGAACAGCTTCTCGACCTCGGCCACGTTCGCGGCGGGCACCGCGAGCGCGACGTTGTCGGCATGATCCGCGTAGACCTTGCCCTTGGTCGCATCGAGCGCGGCGCGCAGGCCGATCACCGGACGACTCGGCGTGATGTCGACGCTGACATCGAGCGCCGCGTCGCGCGCGACGTAGCGATCTTCCGCGATCACGATGGCGACCGGCTGGCCGACGTAGCGCACGAAGCGGTCCGCGAGCAGCGGATGCTCCGCGTCGCGGCCTGGCTCGGGGCGCGCGACGCACGGCGTGCGCCCGACCTTCCCGCGCAGATCGTCGAACGTGTACGCCGCAATCACGCCCTTGCGCGCGCGCGCCTTCGCGAGATCGATGCGCTCGATCTTTCCCGCGGCGTAGTCACTGCGCACGAACGCGGCGTGCAGCATGCCGTGGAGCTTGATGTCGTCCGTGTAAGTCGCGAGGCCGCGGATCAGGCGCGGATCCTCGCGCCGCTTGATGCGCGCGCCGACGGAGATGGGACGCACCGGCATCAGCGCGCTCCTTTCTGGATTCGCGCCGCGTGCTGCACCGCGTTCACGATCTGCTGGTAACCGGTACAGCGACAGATGTTGCCCTCGATCGCGTAGCGGATCTCGGCCTCGCTCGGGTTCGGGTTCTCGGTCAAGAGCGCGGACGTGGTCATGATCATCCCGGGGGTGCAGTAGCCGCACTGGAGCCCGTGCTCCTCCCAGAAGCCGATCTGCACGGGGTGCAGATGCTCCGCGTCCTTCGCGAGCCCTTCGACGGTCGTGACCTTGCGGCCGTCGACCTGCACCGCGAACAGGGTGCAGCTCTTCACCGCGCGACCGTCGAGGTGCACCGTGCACGCGCCGCAGACGGTCGTCTCGCAGCCGATGTGAGTGCCGGTGAGTCCCAGAGTCTCTCTCAGGAAGTGCACCAACAGAAGTCGCGGCGCGACGTCGCGCTCGTGGACTTGGCCGTTCACTTCGACGGAAATTTTCACGCCGTGATCTCCCCGATGAGCTCGGGCACCTTCACCTGAACTTCCTCCGGCACGCGGAAGGTCGTCATCTGCGAAAGCACCGCGAGGTCCCCACGTTCCACTCGCGCGCGGCCGGCCAGAAGTGCGCGCCCGCGCAACAGCTTGACCGCCTTCACCAGAAAGCTTCGATCGGTGAGCAGCGAGTTCGTCTCGTTGCAATCATAGTCGACCACGAGTCTGCGCAGGAATTCGATCAGCCGGTCCTTCTCCGTCGGCGGGACTTCGATGCGCGCGAGCTCGGCGTGCGCCGCGTCGAGCTCCGCGCGCGTCAGCACCGGCTCGGGCTCCGGCTGCTCGAGCACGCTCCCGTCCGCGAAGCGATCGACCAGCTCGCGCGCCTGCGTGCGGTCGCCCGCTTGAATCAGGCCCGACACACGAAGCTGTAGGGCGAAGCGGTCGAGGTTCGCCGGGTCGAGTGGCTCGTTGTAGTACTCGTCGCGCAGCGGGTTGCTCGTGGCGATCGCGGTGAGCAGGGGGATCGGCCGCTCGCCGAACTTCCGCTCGTTCAGCACGCGCAAGAGGACGTTCAGCGCCTCGCCTGGCGCGCGCGAGATGTCGTCGAGCACGCAGATGTCGGCGGTGAGGATGCCGCCGGGCTCGATCGCCTGGTGGATGCGCTCGCCGGGCGCGTCCGCGAGTGGACGGCGCTCGAGCACGATGTCGCCGACCAGCTCCGCGAGCCGCGTGTCGCGGTGCATCTGATAGAAGAAGAAGCCAAGACTCGCGCCGCGCGCGGCGATCTCCGCCATGCGCGTCTTCGCGGAACCCGGCGGACCCTCGAGGTAGATGTGCTCGCGGCACACGAGCGCGAGCAGCAGCGCCTGCTTCGCGTCGCCGTGACCGACGACGTGGCGGTCGAGCAGCTCGCGCAAGCGCAGCAGCCCGTGCTTCATCGCCGCTCCGTCTGATGAGCGCGTGGGCACCCTACCCACCCGTCTGATGAGCGCGTGGGCACCCTACCCACCCGTCTGATGAGCGCGTGGGCACCCTACCCACCCGTCTGATGAGCGCGTGGGCACCCTA
>JBGQIB010000068.1:0-21867 GCA_041498295.1 bacterium
ACGGCTCACTGCGCGCCCCTTCGGCGCTTGCGGCGTCGCTCGGGACGGCCCTCGCTCCGCGTCGCTCGGGGCCGCTAGTGGTGCGCGTTCTTGCGCCCGGCGACGGCAGCCGCCTCCTCCGCCTCGGGGATCTTCCCCTGGCGCTGGAGGAAGCGCGAGAGACTGGTGTGGAACAACGCCTCTTCGGGATCGCATTCGATCGCCTTGCGGATGGTCGCGACCGCATCGTCCAGTCGGTTCATGCGACTGTAGACCTCGGCCAGCCCCTGATACGCCAAGGGGAAGCGCGCATCCCGCGCGAGCACGCGCTGGTAGGCGGCAACCGCCTCGTCGTACTTCCCCGCGACGAACAGGTTGAACGCATCCTGGTAGAGACTTCGCAGCTCCGACATTTGCGAAAGAGAGTCTAGCAGGCGATTCATTCGGCGATGGAACCTCTTCGCGTCACCGAGTTGCTCGGCGACGGCATCGGCCCCGAGCTGCGCGAATCCGTGCACGCGCTGGCGGGCGTGTTGCCGCTGTCGACCGAGTTCATCCCCGTCGACCTCTCGCTCGAGAGCCGGCGCCGCAACCCCGACATTTACGACGACGCCGAAGCCTCGCTGCGCGCGACGCGTCTCGGGCTGAAGTATCCGACCGTCACCGCGGCCGAGAGTCCGAACGCGGTGCTGCGCCGGCGGCTGCGCTTCTCGGTGATCCACCGGCCCGTGCTCTCGATCCGCGGCATCTCGTCCAACTTCAAGGAGAACGTCGCGCTCGAGATCGTGCGCGTCGCCACCGGCGGCACCTACGACGATCCTGGGCAGATGATCGGTGAGGACGTCGCGGTCGCGCTGCGCATCGTCGAGCGCCGCCCGTGCACCGAAGCCGCGCGCTTCGCGTTCGAGTACGCGCGCCGCAATCGGCTCTCGGTCACATCGTCCTCGAAACACACGATCCAGCGCGCGACGGACGGCTTCTTCGAGACGATCGTGCGCGAGGTCGCGGCGAGTTACTCCGACGTGCGCCACCGCGTGGAGCTCTTCGACGCGTTGCTCGCGAAGGTGATCTTGAAACCGAACGACTACCAGGTCGTGCTCGTGCTGAACGAGTACGGCGACTTCCTGTCGGACATGGCATGCGGGCTGGTCGGGAGTCTCGGCACCGGCGCGAGCGGCAACTACGCGTTCAAGCGCGACGGCGAGATCGACGTCGCGATGTTCGATCCCGCGGGCGGTACCGCGCCCGACATCGCGGGCAGAGGCGTCGCCAACCCGACCGCCGCGCTGCTCGCGTTCGGCCTGCTGCTCGATCACGTCGGGCGCGCGGAGCTCGGCGGCGCGCTGCGCTCGGCGGTGCTCGGCGCGATCGCGGACGGCAAATCGACCGCGGACGTGGGCGGGAAGCTCGACACGCGCACGTTCACGGCGGTCGTCGCCGACACACTCGCCGACGCACTGTCTTAAGCTCACGCGCATGCAAATGCGCGAGATGAAGCGAGAGGACCGCGGCGCCGTGCTCGATCTCCTGGAGCACGCATTCGGGCTGCGCGAGCTGTTCGAGCGCTATATGGACTTCGATCCGGCGTTCGCCTACGGCGACTATCTGCTCGCGATCGACGGCGACGCCCCGGTGGCGTGCGTGCAGATCTTCGACAAGACGATCGGGCTGCGCGGCGAAGCCGTGCGCCTCGGCGGGATCGGCAGCGTCGCGACTCGGGCGAGTCAACGCGGGCGCGGAGTGTCGTCGGACTTGCTCGAGCGCGCGCTCGAGCGCATGCGCGCGCGCGGTATGTGGCTGTCGCTACTGTTCGCCGCGCCGGTCGCGCCGCTCTACGAGAGACTCGGCTGGCACCGCGTCCCCGCGCCGCTGTTGCGCCTCTCGCCGCTGGCGAAATCGAACGCGTCCGCGAAGCAGACGGGGCGTGCGTTCCAACCCGAGGATCTCTGGCAGGTAGCCGCGCTCTACGGGGCCTACACCGAAGCGCTGTCGGGCCCGACGTTGCGCGACGCGAGTTACTGGCGCGGACAGCTGCGCACTGCGGGCACGCCCGACGAAGACTTCCGCGTGGCGGAGCTCGACGGCGCGATCGTCGCGTACGCGCGCGTCGCGAGCTTCAACGGCCGCCTGCGCGTGCTCGAGTACGCGCGCGCGGCGCGCGGCGCGGACGCGCTCGCCGAGCTGCTCGTCGGTCACGCGCACGGCCCGCACGCGTTGCACGCGCCGTTCGTGCGCGATCCCGAGCTCGGCAGCGCGCTCGAGCACCGCGGCATCGAGATCTCGCTCGCGCGCGATCCGTCGCCGATGTGGCGCGTGCTCGAGCGCGCCCCGCTCGCGCGCCTGGCGGGACTGCCCGACTCGAGCCCGGACGCGGCGCTGCTCGCCGAGCTCGTCGGCGAAGGCGCCGCGACCTACTGGCCGTCCGATCGCTTCTAGCGCGATGCGCTTGACGCCACGTCCGCGGGCTCGCGCTTGACGTGCCGAGGGTGGCTGCGTAGTCTGACCTCGCAATGACTCCACGGACCCACACCGCGCTCGAGCTTCTCGGGCTCCTCCTTCGTGAGGCGGGTGGGGTCCGCCGCGCGCTCTTGGGCTGAGCGCTCGGCACAACGCAAATCGGACCTCTCCCGCCGCGCAGGCCGGAGAGGATTTTTTTGCCCCAACGCGCCGAAGGCGCGCACCGGAACGTTCTGAACGGTGCATTTCGATCCCTCTCCGGCCCCAGCGACGGCGAGATCCGCGAGGAGATCGAGATGTCGGAGAGAGAGAAGGTCGTCGTGTTCGATACGACGCTGCGCGACGGCGAGCAAGCTGCGGGCGTGTTCTTCACGCGCGCGGCGAAGGTGGAGATCGCGGGGCTGCTCGACGAGATGTCCGTCGACGTGATCGAGGCGGGCTTCCCCGCCGCGTCGCCGGGCGAGCACGCCTCCGTGGCGGCGGTGGCCGCGCACGTGAAACAAGCCTGTGTATGCGCGCTCTCGCGCGCGCTGCCGGACGAGGTCGACGTGACTTGGCGCGCGCTCGCAGGCGCGCGCGAGCCGCGCATCCACGTGTTCCTGTCGAGCTCCGAGATCCATCTCGCGCATCAGCTGCGGCGCGGCGCCGATGAGGTCGTCGCGATGGCGAGCGCGGCGGTCGCACGCGCGCGCTCGCACACGTCGAACGTCGAGTTCAGCTGCATGGACGCGACGCGCTCGGATCTCGACTTCGTGGCGCGCGTGGTGCGCGCGGCGCTCGCCGCGGGCGCCTGCACGATCAACCTGCCCGACACCGTCGGCTGCGCGCGCCCCGAGCAAGTCGCGGCGCTGTTCCGCGGCGTGTACGCGCGCGTGCCCGAGCTGGCGGGCGTGGTCACGAGCTTCCACGGGCAGGACGACCTCGGCATGGCGACGGCGAACTCACTGGCCGCGATCTCCGCGGGCGCGCGTCAGGTCGAGCTCGCCGTGAACGGCCTCGGCGAGCGCGCCGGCAACACCGCGTCCGAGGAAGTGCTGATGGCGCTGCGCGTGCACGGTGCCGCGCTCGGCGTGTGCACGGGCGTGGACACGAAGGGCATCTACCGCGTGTCACAGGCGGTGGCGCGTCACTCGGGCGTCGCCGTGCCGCCGAACAAGGCGATCGTCGGGCGCAATGCCTTCCGCCACGCGTCGGGCATCCACCAAGACGGCGTCCTGAAGAACCGCAGCACGTACGAGGCGATCGACCCGAGTGAGATCGGGCATCCGGTCGGCACGGAGATCGTGCTGGGCAAGCTCTCGGGGCGACACGGATTTGCGTCGCGCGCGCGGGACCTGGGCTTCGCCCTCGACGGTCCCGCGCTCGATCGCGCGTTCGAGCGCTTCCAGCGCGTGGCCGATCAGCGCGGCGAGATCAGCGATCGCGAGGTCGTCGCGCTCTGCTGCGGAGCACCGGCTTGAGCGGAACGACCGGACAGGCGACTCTCCTTCCCGTGACGGTCGCACGCAAGACGATGGCACGAGGCGGGCGCGCCGCGCTGCGCAACGCGCGCGTCTCGGCGCTCTTGGTGGCGGCCGGCTCCGAGGCGCTGATCGTCGAATGGGCGCTGCGCGCGACCGGCGTCGGCAGCCTCGGGGTGACCGGCTTCGCGCTCGCGATCGTCGCGCTCGCGCTCGCGAACGCGGGCACGCTGGCGATCCTGCCGCGCTTCGCGCGCGGCGCGCGCGCGGGCTTCGTCGTCGGGCGCCTCTGGTTGGTCGCGAGCGTCGCGGCGCTGGTCACGGGTCCACTGCTGCTCGCGGTGTTCGCGTTCTTGGGCCCGCTCTCTTGGCTCGGTCCGCTCGCGGGCGAGCGCGTCGGCGAAGTCGCGAAGGCGCTGCTCGTGCCCGGCGGCGGAGCCGCGGTCGCGCTCGGCTTCGGCTCGATCTTCTGGGGCTACCTCGTCGGCCAACACCGGGTCGAAGTCGACCGCGTCGAGCTGCCCCTGCCCGGCCTGCCCGACGCGCTCGCGGGTCTGCGCATCGCGCAGATCTCCGACCTGCACATCGGATTGCAGCTGCGCGCGCCGCGCTTGCGTGAGCTCATCGCGCGCGTGAACGCGCTCGAGCCCGACCTGATCGTGATCACCGGCGACGTGTTCGACTTCGATCCGTCGTTCATCGAGGAAGGCTGCCGCGAGCTCGCGTCGCTCGACGCGCCGCACGGCGTGTTCTGCGTGCTCGGCAATCACGACGTGTACACCGGCGCGGACGCGGTCGCGCGCGCGCTCGAGGCGATGACCAAGATCCGCGTGCTGCGCGACGCATGGGCCAAGATCGAGGTCGCGGGCAGCGAGCTCGCAATCGTCGGCGTCGAGGATCCCGGACGCGGTTGGTCGGAGCGCGACTCGACGCACGAGGCGCTGGCGAAGCTCGCCGCCGAGCTGCCGCGCGACATGGCGCGCATCCTGCTCGTGCACCGGCCGAGTTACTTCGCGGAGGCTTCGCGCCTCGGCTATCCGATCTCGCTGGCCGGCCACACGCACGGCGGGCAGATCGCGCTGCCGCGGCCCGCCCAACACCACAATGTGTCACGACTCATCTCGCGCTGGACGCGCGGCCTGTTCCGCGACGACGCGACCGGCGCGCTCCTCTACGTGAATCGAGGCCTCGGCGTCGCGGGGCCGCCCGTGCGACTCAACTGCACGCGTGAGATCTCGCTGCACCGATTGGTCCGAGCGGGGCCCTAGCGGGGCCTGCTCCCGCTGGACACCGGCCCGCGGGTGGGTGTCGGGCATGGCCGCGCCACCCGCCACTCCGCTCGGCTGCGCCTTTGCTGCGCGCTTGCGCCTGCGGCGCTCGGCTTTCTCCCTAGGGGCCGCGCCCGACGAGCGGCTCGACGCTCCACGCCCGAGACAGGAGCTCGAACGTGTGGTCGCCATCGTCGGTAACGAGGAAGCGCGCGCGGCGGCCGGCGAGACTCGCGAGATCGTCTCCGGCCGCGAGTGTCCCGGCGAAGCGCGCGAAGACGCGGCGTCCGCCGACCGAGAGCAGCGCGACGTGGATCGGCGCGTCGCCCGACGCAGTCACGTGGATGGTGGTCGCCGCCTCGATCAGGGCGTCCTGGCCGTGCAGCGCCCCGGGCGCGACCGGCGCGGCTCGCTGAGCTGCGCGCCGCTCGGGCGGCGCGAGACTCGACGCGCGCGTGCGCGCGCTGTCGGCGCGCTCGAGCAAGGTCACGTACACGTTGTTCCCCGGACCCCCGATCGAGTGCGACAGGCCGAGCCGCGCGTCGGCCGCCTGCGCGCGCGGATTCGGGAAGCGGCGCGTGAGCTGGAGATACAGCTCCGCGAGCTGGTACAGGCCCGTGCCGCCGACCGGATGCCCGCGCGCCTTCAGCCCGCCCGACAGGTTCACGGGGCGCTGCCCGCGCGGCCCGCTCCACGCATGCGTGTAGGGATCGACCGCGGCGTCGGCGCCGCTCGCGCCGCCGATCAGCGCTTCGAGCGCCTGCTCCGGGTCGCAGAGTCCGAGGTCCACGAGATTCACGGGCAGGAGACTGTTGAACGCGTCGTGTGACTCGATCACGAGCCCCTCGAGAGCCAGCGGATCCGCGACGCCCGCTTGATGGAACGCGAACGCCGCCGCGCGCCGGGTCGCGGCGAGTGAGTCGAGCTCGACCCGGTCGAGCAGCGACGCCGTGTCCGTCGCCGCGCCGAGCCCCGCGACGCGCACCGCCTGCGGGCGATCGGTGAGGATGATCGCCGCGGCGCCGTCGCAGATCGGCGAGCAGTCCTTGCGGCGCAGCGGCGTCGCGACCGGCAGGTTCCGCGTCTCGTCGAAGTACGCCGCGAGCGGCTCGGGCTTGCCCGCGAACGCCGCCAGCGGGTTGTCCGCGCCCAGCGCGTGCGCGCGAAACATGAGGCGCGAGAGCACGTCCGCGACACGCGCGCCGCGGACGCCGCGGCCCTGGAAGAACGCCTGAGTCACGAGCGCGATCAGCGCCGGCATCGTGAAGCCGAAGCGCCGCTCCACGGGGTCGACGGTCTTCGACATGATCTCCGTCGCCACCTGGGTCGTGACCGTCTTCATGCGCTCGCCCGCGATCACGAGCACGCTCGACGCCGCGCCGGAGCGAATCTTGTAGCAGGCCTCGTGAAACGCGGCCGCGCCCGTCGACGACGCGGTTTCCGAGCGCACCGCGGGAACGCCGACCAGCCCGAGGCGGTCGGCGACCTTGGCGGCGATGTTCGCGCGATTCTCGAATTCCTCCGCGTGCATGATGCCGACCTGCACGGCGTCGAAGTGGCGGATCTCCGTCTCCGCGAGCGCGCGCCGATACGCGCTCTGAAACAGATCGAAGACGTTGCCGAAGATACTCCCGGTCAAGTCGACCTTGGTGAGTCCCACGGCAGCGAGGTAGACTTCGCGCATCTTGCACACGGATCGTCAGCCGCCGTGTTGCGATTGAAACTCACTCATCGGGGGGCGCATGCGGCGTTCGATCGCGGGAATGCTCGTGCTGCTCGTGCTCGTCATGGTCGGCGTCGCGCTCTGGGTGGTGCGCCGCCACCTGCCGGAGCACTCGGTGCTCGTGATCGAGCTCGAAGGCGACCTCGACGAACAGCCGCCGCGCGACTTGATCGGACAGTGGACGGCGCGCGGGCCGGCGCTGCCGACGCTCTTGCTCCTGCTCGACATGGCCGCCGCGGACAACCGCATCGATGGCGTGCTCGTGCACATCAAGGCGCTGCGCGTGGGCTACGCGCGGCTCCAGGAGTTCCGCGACGCGCTGGCGCAGGTGCGCGCGGCGGGCAAGCGCGTCGTGGCGCTGGTCGACGAGACCAGCTTGAACGGAACGCGCGAGCTGTTTCTCGCCTCGGCCGCGAACCGCGTGCTTCTGGATCCGGGCACGCTCGCGCCGCTGGGCGGCGTCGCGGGACAGTTTCTGCACCTCGCCGGCTTCTTCGAGAAACTCGGCGTGAAGTGGGAGTACTCGCGCGTCGGCGAGTACAAGTCCGCCGTCGAGGAGTACGCCGCGCGCACGATGAGCCCGAAGGCGCGCGAGATGACCGAGGGTCTGATCGACGGCGTGTTCGCGCAGTGCGTCGACGGCGTCGCCAGCGGACGCGGGCTCAGCGGCGAGAGAGTGCGCGCGCTCTTCGAGTCGGTGCCGGGCACGCCGAAGGAGTTGATCGCAGCCGGGCTCGCCGACGACGTGTCCGGGCGCAAGGAAGCGCTCGAGAAAGGCGGCCTCAAGGGTGCCAACGAGGTCGACGCCGCGACCTACCAGCGCATCGACCCGAGCTCACTGGGCTTGCGACTCGGCCCGCGGATCGGGCTGGTCTTCGGCGACGGCGTAATCGTCGACGAGCGCGGGCGCAGCTTCCAGAAGCTGTTCGTGGCGGAGGAAGTCGAGCAGGCGCTCGACGCCGCGGCCGAGGACGACGCCATCAAGGCGGTCGTGTTCCGCGTGAACTCGCCGGGCGGCGGTACGCAGGCGTCGGAGCGCATCTGGCGCGCGGTGCGTCGCGTGCGCGAGAAGAAGCCGATCGTCGTGTCGATGGCCGACTACGCGGCGTCGGGCGGTTACTACGTCGCGAGCGCGGCCAACGCGATCCTCGCCGAGCCCGCGACGTTCACCGGCTCGATCGGCGTGTACGTGTTGCGGCCCTCGTTCGGCGGGACTCTCGAGAAGCTCGACATCGGCCACGAGACGATCGGACGCGGCGCGTACGCGGGGATGCTCACCGGCGACGAGCCGATGACTCCCGTGCAGCGCGCGCGCACCGACGCGTTCACGGAGGCCGCGTACTCCGACTTTCTCGATCGGGTCTCGGAGGGCCGCGGCATGCCGACGGAGAGAATCAACGTGCTGGGACGCGGCAAAGTCTGGCTCGGCAGCGAGGCGCTCGCGAACAATCTTGTCGACGAGCTCGGGGGTCTTTCCGCGGCGGTCGCGCGCGCGCGCCGCGAGGCGAAGCTCGAGAGTGAGCCGGATCCGGTGCGCGTGATCCTGCCCGCGCCCGAGGGGCCGATCGATCAGCTCAAGAGTCTGGTGCGCGGCGAGTCGAGTCACCGCTTGCTGCAGGCGCTCCTGCCGTTGCCGGTCGATTTCCCGCAGCTGCCGCCGCTCGGCTGGCTCGCGTCCGGGGGCGGCCTCGCGTATCTGCCGCCGGTCTGGCTCGAGCTGCGCTGACGCTTTACGGTGTAGAGGCCGGCCGCGACGGCGCGGGCACGCCCATGTGCGGCAGCGTACCGGGCAGGAGACCGCGATTGCGCGCGATCAGGACCGGCGCATCCGTCTTGCGCGGATCATAGAGCAAGAGGTCCTCGAGGCCGTCTCCGTTCCAGTCGCCGCCGCGCAGGCGCCCGCTCGAGACGAGCTGCTGCCGCCCGGCGACCGTCGACGAGATGCCCTGCGCGCTGCCGAGCCAGACGTCGAGGCGATCGCCCTTCCCCGGCGTGAGCAGGTCATCGTAGCCGTCGCCGTTCACGTCGTAGTTACCCGTCGGGATGAAGCCGAGCGGGCGCGCCGTGTCGAAGCTGATCGCGACGTTCAGCTTGCGCTCGAACCACGGCTCTTTCGAGAACACACCCGTCTCGGACGCGCGGTACACGCTGACCTCGGCATCGATTCCCCGAGTCACTAGAACTTGGATCATGTCGAGCACGCCGAACGCCATCGACACGTGCAGCAGCTCGAGCTTGCCGTCGTGATCGATGTCGATCAATTGGTCCGCGCCCCAGCCCGCGCTCGGCGCGAAGCCGAAGTCGGGCTTCGTGAGGTCCCAGGTGCCGCCGCGGTTCATGTAGATGTTGGTCTCGGTCTTCGCGTCGGTGATGCCGCCCGAGACGTGCGAGATCATGAGGTCGAGCTTGCCGTCGCCCGAGATGTCGCGCGCCTCGGTGCGCACCGCGCCGGAGCCGCGGATGTGGTCTTGCTCGGAGACCAGCGAGAGCTTGAGCTCGCGGTCGGCCTTGTGCGCGAAGCTCCCGTCCTCGTGTTGCAGGAACACGCGCACGCTGTGGTGGCTGGAAGCGACGACGTCGGGACGCCCGTCGCCGTCGACGTCGCCGACCGAGATACGCGGCACGTCGAGCAAGAGCTGGATGTCGCTATCGACGAGCAGCGGCCCCGGCCGCTGCGGCAGAAAGTAATTCGCGCGCGCGCCGCTCTCGAGCCGCGCCTTCTCTACACCATTCGGTGATACGAACACGGTCTGCGCGAGCAGCGGCACGAGCAGCCACGGCTCCTTGCCGAAGTCGTTGAACACGATCTGCAGGCGGTCGAGCCCGCGCTCGTCCTCGCCCGGCGCCATGGTTCCACCGGCCACGCGGATGTCGCGCTGCGGGAGCGCGGGATTCGAGAACGACACGATCGTGAGTCCGCTCGGCCGCAGCAGCACGAGCTCGAGGCCCGGCAGGTCGGGCAGCACGTCGCCCACGTCGTAGGCCGCGCTGTCGTCGGGCAGCGGCAGCTCGTACTTCGGCTTCGGCTCGAGCTCGCCCGCGTCGGTTTGCCTCCAGAGCCGCACGCTGCGCTTGTCGTCGGGCGGGATGCCGACGAACACGATCTGCAGCAGATCCGCGCGGCCGTCGCCGTCGAAGTCGCCGATCTCCGCGGCGACCGTGCGCCCCGAGCCCGGCAGCTCGATGATCGCGAACGGATCGACCACCGCGTCGGCACGCGCGGGCGCTGGCGCAGCGGCGAGCGGAATCACCGAGAGCGAGAGCGCGAGCAGGCTTCGCGCGAGCACGGGCGCATCGTAGCGCAGATGCGCCCGCGGACGTGCGCTCACTACAGGCGCGGGCCGCCGACGTCTTCGAGCCGCTTGCGCACGATCTCGCGGCGCTTCAGAAGCTCGCGGTGCGTGAGTGTCTCGACGTCGCCCTTGAGTCCGAGCGACGCCTTGAAGCCGGTGAGATCGAGCTTCGCGAACTGCGCGTCGCCGCCCACCTCGCGCGCGATGCGCTCGCCGTGGGTCGCGCTGAAGTAGGCAAAGATCCGGCCGACTTCGGCGAACAAATCCACGTCGGGGGCGAGGTCGCCGATCGCGCCGTCGATGAACATGAGATCTTTCACGTACAGCATGAGGTGCTTCGGCAGCTTCGCGCCGTGCGCGAGCAAGTGCTTCAGGACGTCCTGGATTTCGGCGACCAGCTCTTGGCCGGTGAGCTGCGTGGGATCGACCGGCGGGCGGTCGAGCTTCAGCGCGCGCGACAGCTCGTCGAGATCCGCGTCCTCGGGCAGAGCGCCCAGATCGCGGAACGCGGCCAAGTGACCCGGAATGTCGTTCGTGAAGCCCGTCAGCATCATGCGCATGAACGCCGTCCGCTGCTTCGCGTCCATGCGGCCCGTCATGCCGAAGTCGAGCAGCGCGACGCGCCCGTCCGCCAGCACGAACAAATTCCCCGCGTGCAGATCGCCGTGGAAGACGCCGTAGATCATCGCGCCTTCCAGGAACGAGATGAGCAGCGCGCGCAGCACCGCCTCGGTGTCGATGCCCGCGGCGCGCATCTCCGCGGCCTGCCCGATCGTGTAGCCCTGCAGCCTCTCCATCACGAGCACGCGGCGAGTCACGAGCTCGGGGTGCGGCCGCGGCACGACGAGCTTCGTCTGCCCCGCGTCCTGCAGCAGGCGCGCGATATCGAGCATGTTCTCGGCCTCTAGCCGGAAGTCGAGCTCCTCGGAGATCGTCTCGGCGAACAGCTCGACCAATGCCGGCGGGTTCGCGAGCGCGGCGACGGGAATGCGGCCGACGAGGAACGGCGCGATCCAGGCCATCGCGCGCAAGTCACTCCGCACGAGCCTCGCGACCTGCGGCCGCTGCACCTTCACGACGACTTCCTCGCCGCTGCGCAGGCGCGCCGCGTGGACTTGCGCGATCGAGGCCGCGGCGAGGCTCTGCTCGTCGAAGCGCTCGAAGACCTCCTCCAGCGGACGGCCGAAGTCCTCTTCGACGACCGCGCGCACCGCGGCGAACGACTCCGGCGGAACGCGGTCGCGCAGGGTCGCGAACTCCTCGACGACCTCGTCGGGAAACAGCCCCCGGCCCGACGACACGATCTGTCCGAGCTTGATGTACGCGGGGCCGAGTTGCTCGAACGCCTTGCGCAGCCGGCGCGCCAGCGCGGCGCGGGCCTCCGGTTGCTCGCGCTTGCGCTCGAGCGCGGCCCAGAGCACGAGCGCGCTGCCGAGTCGAAAGCCCGCGCCCACGAAGCGATCGAGCGGCGGGATGCCGCGCGCGCGCACCAGCTCGGGCAGCTTCGCTTGCGTCTCGGAACGAAGCTCGGCGATGCCAGCGCGCCAAGACATGTGCTCGGGATCGACCAACCAGGGGCGCGCGTCGGAGAAGGATCCCGGCTCGTATGTCATCGACGCGCAGGCTATCCGAGCGGGCAACCCCATCGCAACCAGCCGAACCGCGAGCCGGGTCGCGCGACCCCTTGTTATGCTCGCCGCGTGAAGTTCGACAGCGAGTTCATCGTGCGCAGGCCCAAAGCGGAGCTCGCGCAGGTCCTGGCCAGCGACGCGACGGTCACGCAGCTCTTCCCCGCCACGGAGATCGTCTCGTCCAACGGCGGCACGCGCGAGACCAAGACGCGTGTCTCGGCGCTCGGTGTCGAGACGACGGTGCGCTTCGTGTTCCGCTCCGCCGCGGACGGCGGGCTCCGCTTCGAGAAGATCTGCGACGGCCGCGTCTGGCGCTCACTCGTGGGTGCGGTCCAGCTCCTGCCCGTGAACGATGCGACCACGCGCGTGCGGGTCGAGATGGAGGGCACGACGAAAGCGCTCGTGCCCGAGTTCACGATCCGCGCGCCGATGAAGGAGCAGCTCCAGCAGATGACGCGCTCGCTGCGCGACCGACTCGAGCGCCGCTAGCCGTGCCGTACGTCGAAGCGAGCGACGGCGCGAAGATCTTCTGGCGCGCGAGCGGCGCGGGCGTGCCGCTGCTTCTCTCGTGCGCGTCGTTCTCGACTCACGCGCATTGGTCGGGTCAGGAGACGGAGCTCGCGCGTTTTGCACGCGTCGTCTCGTGGGACTATCGCGGTCACGGTCTGTCCGACGCGCCGGAAGAACCCGCGCGCTACACGCTCGCGCAGGTCGTCGACGACCTCCGCCGTGTGCACGCCGCGGCGGCGGGCGACACGCCGGCGATCGCCGCGGGTCTCTCGGTGGGCGGCATCGTCTCGCTCTCCTACGCGCGCGCTCATCCGCAGCACGTGCGCGCGCTCGTGCTGTGCAACACGGGCCCGGGCTTCAAGAACCCGGAGACGCTCGCGCAGTGGGAAGAGATGCTCGAACGCGCGGCGCAGAAGCTCGGCGAGGTGGGCCTCGAGAAGTATCTCGAGGGCGGCCGAGCGCGCGCCGAGCTGCTCGGGCTGCACCCGGAATCGGGACTGGCCGCCGAGGCGCGCGCCGGGCTGTTGCGCTCGAGCATCGCGGGACTGCAGCGCTTCGCGCGCGGCGTCGCGGGGCCGGTCCCGAACCTGGTCGACGTGCTACCCGAAATCGCGCAGCCCGCGCTCATCCTGGTCGGACAGCACGACGCGAACTTCCAGCGCGCGTCGCACGTCATGGCCGCGAAGCTGCCGCGCGCGGAGCGGATCGAGATCGCCGGCGCGGGTCACGTGCTGAACCTCGACGAGCCGGCGGCGTTCGTGCGCGAGGTCGAGCGCTTCGTGCGCTCGCAGGCGCCGGGACTTTGACCAGCCGCCCGAGCGCGTGGTCTACTCCGCGGGACCCGGGAGGAGCCATCCATGCAGTTCGTGTTGCTCGCGATGCTGATCATGATCGCCGGCTCGATCGCCCTCGAGATGGTGCTCCCACAGGCGTTGAAGGACCGTCTCGGCACGGCAATTTGCTGGGGCATGATGGCGATCACGATGACGTTTCTCGGGATTTCGACTGCCGGGCTCCTGTACGCCACCTTCGCGATCTACATTCGGCCGCACCTGGGCAGCTGACCCCAGCGCGCAACTCGGCCCGGGTTCGCCGGTTTCAACGGCGGTAGACCGCCGGGGCGGGGCGCCGCGGATGGACGACGAAGATGCGCGCCTCATGCTGGCCTTCAAAAGGGGAGACCGGCGCGCCTTCGAGACGCTGTTCGCACGCTTCACCCCGCGCGTTCTGACCTTTCTCACCCGCATGGTGCGAGATCGCGCTCGCGCCGAGGAGCTGACGCAGGACGTGTTCGTGCGCATCCACAACGCAAAAGACCGCTACGAGGCGCGGGCGCGCTTCTCGACCTACGTGTTCGGGATCGCCCACAATCTGGCGCTGAACGAGCTCGCGCGCGCGCACCGCAAGCACGAGCAGTCGCGCAGCGACCTTGCGGAGCTGGGCGCGATCGACCCCGCTCCCGGGCCGGAGGAGAAGCTCGACGCGGAGCGCACGCGCGTTCGGCTCGAGCGCGCGCTTGCGCTCTTGCCCGAGCGCCAGCGGGCGGCGGTTCTGCTGCGCAGCGAACAGGGTCTGGACTACGAGGAGATCGCGGGTTCACTCGACACGACGGTGTCGAGCGTGAAGAGTCTGTTGCACCGGGCGCGCGAGAGCTTGCTCGCGGCGCTGGCCGAGGACGAGACATGATCGAGTGCAAGCGAGATCGAGAGTCGATCGCCGCGTATGTCGACGGCGCGCTGGAGACGTCCGCGCGCGCGGAGCTCGAGTCACACCTGGAGACTTGCGCCGCATGCCGCGAGCTCGTCGCCGCGGGGCGCCGGCTCGCGGAGGTGTTCGCCGCGCTTCCCGAAGTGACTCCTCCGGGTGACTTCGAGGCGCGCTTCTGGGCGCGCATCGCGCGCGAGCGCGACGCGGCGCCGCTGGGCTACGGGGCGCGCTTGCGCGAGTTCTTCTCGATGCGCCGCGCGCTCGCGCTCGGCTCCGCGACGGCCGCCGCGCTCGCGCTCTTGATCGCTCTGTCCCGCGCGCCGTCCACGCCGACCGCGAAGGCCGACCCCGATGTGCGCATCGTGACCAACGCCGAGGACTTCGAGCTCCTCCAAGACCCCGACATGGACGCGATCGCCGACGTCGACGTGCTCGAGGCCTGGGACGATGCCTCGCCGAGCTGAGCGGTCGCGGCGCGCCTTCCTGTGGGCGGGCTTGCTCGCGCTCGCCCTCGTCGCGCAGCCGAGCCTCGCGCGCGCGGACGATGCGCCCGCGCCGCCCTCGCCCCCGGAACGAACGAAGCAGTGGCAGAAGCTCTCGCCCGAGGATCGCGAACGACTCCACAGGCGCTGGCAGGAGTTCCAGAGTCTGCCGCCTCAGCGCCAAGCGGAGCTGCGCCAGCGCTCGCAGGAGTTCCGCAAGCTCCCGCCCGAGGAGCGCGCGCGCGTGCGCCAGAACTTCGACCGCTGGCAGAAGCTCTCCCCGGAGGATAAGGCGCGCGTCCGCGAGAAGTACCAGCACTTCCAACAACTGCCCCCGGATCAGAAGCAGAAGATCCGCGAGCGCCTGAAGGGCCAGGGCAAAGGGCCGCGGCCCCCATGAGGCGAGGTCTCTCCCTGTAGAATGTCGCTCCTAGCAGCGGGAGGACGACTCATGGCAGTGCTCACAGGCAAGACCGCGATCGTGACCGGGGCGGGTCGCGGCATCGGGCGCGAGATCGCGCTCGACTTGGCGCGGAACGGCGCTCAGGTCGTGGTCAACGACTTGGGCGGGAACACGGACGGCACCGGCGCGGGCCGCGTGGCGGACGACGTCGTAAAAGAGATTCAGGCCGCGGGCGGCAAGGCCGCCGCGAACTACGACTCCGTCGCGACGGTGGACGGCGGCAAGAAGATCTTCCAGAGCGCGCTCGACGCGTTTGGCGCCTGCGACATCCTGGTGAACAACGCCGGGATCTTGCGCGACAAGACGATCTTCTCGATGGAGGAGGCCGACTGGGACGCGGTGATCGCCGTGCACCTCAAGGGTCACTTCTGCTGCTCGCAGCCGTTCGCGCGCTACATCCGCGAGACCAACCGGCGCGGTGGGCGGATCATCAACTTCTCATCGGTGAGCGGCCTGTTCGGGAACTTCGGTCAGGCGAACTACGGCGCGGCGAAGGCGGGCATCGCGGGTTTCTCGCGCGTGCTGGCACTCGAGCTCGCGAAGTACGGCTGCACCGTCAACACCATCTCGCCGGGCGCGGCCACGCGCATGACGATCCCGCTCATGGAGGGCCGCGGCGCCAAGGTCGACGCGGACAACCCGCTGGTCGGCCCGCAGCAGATCGCGCCGGTCGTGACCTGGCTCGCGTCGCCGCAAGCGCAGGAGCTCAGCGCGCAGATCCTGCACGTGAGTCGCGGGCAGGTTGCGATCATGGCGCAGCCCGCGCTGATCCGCGCGTTCAAGAGCGAGCACCTGTGGACACAGGACGATCTCGACCGCGTGATCCCCGCGCTCTTCGACGCCAAGAAGGCGCACGACGCTCGCGCCAAAAAGGAAGCCGAGCCGGAGCTCCTCTCGTGATCGAAGTCCATCACCTGAACAACTCGCGCTCGCAGCGCGTGCTCTGGCTGCTCGAAGAGCTCGGGCTGCCGTACGAGATCGTCTCGTACCAGCGCGACGCGATCACCAACCTCGCGCCCGAGTCACTGAAGCGGATCCACCCGCTCGGCAAGTCACCCGTGATCCGCGACGGCGCGCAGGTGTTGATCGAGTCCGGCGCGATCCTCGAGTACATCGTGCGCAAGTACGGCAAGGGCAAGCTCGCGCCCGCGGAGTCGGCGCCCGAGTGGCCCCGCTACCTGCAGTTCATGCACTACGCCGAGGGTTCGGCGATGCTGCCGGTGATGTTGAAGCTGTATCTCTCGCGCATCGGCGAGGCGGGCGCGCCGCTCGCGCCGCGCATCACGAGCGAGATCGAGAACCACTTCGGCTACCTCGACGGAGAGCTCGTGAACGCAGAGTTCTTCGTCGGCAAGGAGCTCAGCGCCGCGGACATCAACCTGTCGTTCCCGATCCAGGCCGCGCGCCTGCTTCACGGGCTCGACAAGTTCCCGAACCTGGCGCGCTTCCTCGATCGGGTTCACGCGCGGCCGGCCTACAAGCGCGCGCTCGAGCGCGGCGGCCCGTACCTGTTCGGGAGTTAGAAGGCTAGGCTTCCGACATGGCCCGCGGCCCGCTCGTCCAAGTCATGGACACGACCCTGCGCGACGGCGAGCAGACGCCGAACGTCGCGTATGCGCCGTCGGAGAAGCTGCAGATCGCGCGACTCCTGCTCGAGGAAGTGCGCGTCGACCGGCTCGAGATCGGCCAGGTCTTCGTCTCCGAGGGCGAGGCGGAGGCTGTGCGGCGCATCTCCGCTTGGGCGCGCCGCGCCGGTCACGCGGAGCGGATCGAGATCTTCGGGCTGTGCGACGGCAAGCGCTCCGTCGATTGGATCGTGGAGCACGGCGGCGGCGCGCTGAACCTGCTCACCAAGGGCTCGCGCAAGCACTGCGAGCTGCAGCTGCGCAAGACCCCGGAGCTGCACTTCAAAGACATCGCCGAGACGGTCCGCTACGCGCGCCGCCGCAAGCTGGTCGTGAACGTATATCTCGAGGACTGGTCACAGGGCGTGCGCGACAGCTTCGACTACGTGTTCGGTCACATCGAGAATCTCGCGGGGCTCGGCGTGCGGCGCGTGTATCTGCCCGACACGCTCGGCACGTTCACACCCGACGACACGGGGCGCTACGTCGAGCTGATGACCCGCACCTGGCCCGAAGTGCACTTCGAATTCCACGCGCACGGCGACTACGGGCTGGCGACTGCGAACTGTCTCGCGGCGGTGCGCGCGGGAGCGCGCGGCGTACACACGAGTGTGAACGGCATGGGCGAGCGCGCGGGCAACACGCGCCTGGCTGAGCTGGTCGCCTCGCTGCACGACCTGACTCCCTTCCGCACCGGCGTAGACGAGAGCCGACTCATCGCGATCTCCGAGCTCGTGGCGCGGCTCTCGGGCAAGACGGTCTCCGACAACGCGCCGGTCGTGGGCCGCGACGTGTTCACGCAGACCGCGGGCATCCACGCGGACGGCGACGCGAAGGCGGATCTCTACGTGAATCGGCTCCTGCCCGCGCGCTTCGGCCGGCGGCGCCGCTACGCGCTCGGGAAGATGTCGGGCAAGGCATCGCTCGAGCAGAACCTGAAGGCGCTCGGCATCAAGCTGCCGCCGGAGAAGCGCGACTTGGTGCTGCGGCGCATCGTCGAGCTGGGCGACAAGAAGCACAGCGTCACCGCCGAGGACTTGCCGCTGCTGATCGCCGACGTGCTGAAGACGCCAGTCGAGCAGCTCGTCCGAATCGAGCGCTATGAGTCGCATTCCTCGAGTGACGGGCTGCCCTCGGCATCCGTGTCCGTGCGCTATCGCGGCAAGCTCGCGGCGGCGAGCGCGACCGGCGACGGCGGCTACGACGCGTTCATGAAGGCGCTCGCCAAGGCGCTGCGCGGCTTCGGCCTGAAGCTCCCCCAGCTCGTCGACTACAAGGTGCGCATTCCGCCCGGCGGCAAGACGGGCGCGCTCGTCGAGACCATGATCGGCTGGCAGACGAGCCCACGCGCGCAGCCGTTCAGCACGCTCGGCGTCGACTCCGATCAGCTCGCCGCGGCCGTGATCGCGACCGAGAAGATGCTGAACCTGCTCGCGGCGCGGCGCACGGCGCGACTTTGAGCCCGCGGCGCGGCCGCGCGTTCGGCGCGGCATTCGCGCTGCTGTTGGCCGCGTGCGCCCGTGTGCCGCCGTCGGAGCCGAGCGACGAGCCGACGCAGGATCTGCTCGAGGTCGTGGCGGTGCTGCGGCTGCACGTCGCCGACGACACCTACCGCTTCGCGCCCGCGCGCGACGTCTCGGGTCGCAACGTGTTTCGCGCCTCGTTCGAGCGGCTCGAGAGCCTCGAGACTGCGCACGCCGAGAGACTCTCGACCGGCTACATGAGCGACGTGCTCTGGTTCTCGAAGGCGCGCGCGCTGGAGCGCATCGGCGAGTACTCGCTCGCGAAAATGCATTACTCGCGCGTGGCCGGGCTCGACACCGAGCTCGCGGAGCCGGCGCGCGCGGGCCGCGACGTGTGCGAGCGCTTGCTGCACGCGACGACGCCGGAGACGGTCGCGAACGTGACACCGCAGCGTGTCGCGGATCGCTGGACGGAGCGGCGCACGGAGCTCGTGACCCTGCGCGGCGACGTCCTGGAGACTCACTGGCGCCCCGTCGTCGACGAGGAGATCGAGCGCGGCGACGCGGCCGAGGCCGCGTACTTCGCGGCGCAGTCGGAGATCGATCCCAGCCTCGAAGCGACGGCGCTGCAGCGCGCGCAGCAGCTCGTCGAGCTGCACCGCGAGAGCAAGAACAAGAACCGCCATCTGCTCGCGCTCGCGGATCTGTACGCCGACTTGTCGCGCAGCTACGCGCGCCGCTACCCACCGCCGTCCCTCGGCTTCGATCCCGCGACGTTCGACGAGTACGCGCACGACGCCACGCGCATCTACGAGGTCGTGGCACAGCAGGACGGCACCATCGAGAAGCTCGAGGCGGCGCACAAGCTCGAGGCGTACCTGAGCTACAGCCTGCAGGTTCATGAAGACAAACTCCCGCAATAGGCGAGCGCGGCTCGTCACCGTTTGGTGTAGCGCCGCGGCGCTCGCGCTCGGCGCATGCGCGGGCGCGCGCGCGCCGACCCCCGCCGAGTGGCGGCCGCTCGAGTCGGCGCGCCCGGCGCGCGAGCCGCTGCCCGACCCGGCGGAGCGCATCGCCGCGCATCTCGCCGCGGCGGCGCTCGTGGGCAGGTACGCCGACGCACAGGCCCAAGGTGAGGCGCTCGTGCGCGAGGACGCGGCGCGCGTGGAGCGCGGCGAGCTTCCGTCGGGTCTGGCGGACAACGCCGCGGAGTTACTCGCCGCGTGCGGCGGAAGTGAGCCGTTCCCGGGGCGCACGGACGCGCTGCTCGACCGCGACGACCTCGATCCCGCGTTGCGCCGGCGGCTCGAGCTCGCGCGCGACCGCGCGCCGCTCGCGCTCGCGGACGCGCGCATCGCCGAGGAGCTTCGCTACAAGCTCGGATCGCTGTTCAACCGCATCGTCGAGCCGCTCTCGACCTTGGCGATCAGCGGCGCGCTGAATCCGATCGCGGCGTCGCGCAGCGCGCTCGCCGCGCTGCTCACCGCGCACCAGTTCCCCTCGGCGAGCCCGCGCGAGCGGGAGGCGCTGCACGAGTGGGACGAGTGGCTCGAGCGCCACCCCGACGCGCCCGAGGCGCCCGAGATCGCGGCGCGCGCAGGCAAGCTGCGCGCCAGGCTCGCGCAGGAACGCGCCCAGCGCGACCTGCGCGGCGCGCGCGCGGCCGCCGAGCGCGGCTCTTGGGACGCCGTGGAAGTGCTCGCGGGCCGCGCGCAGCGACAGGTGCCGGAGGACGCCGAGGCGGCCGACCTGCTCGCGCGAGCCGAGCGGGGGCTGCGCGAGCGCGACGCACGCGATCGCCGCAGTCTCGAGGTCCGGTCACTCGCCCCAGAGTCACTCGAACCGGGGCAACGCGCTGCGTTCGCGAGCCTCGCGCGCACGGCGATCGCCGCACCGCTCGGCGAAGTCGCGCCCGCGGCGCGCGCCTTCGCGGTGCGCGAGGTGCCGCCCGAGACCCAGCCGGAGCTGCGCCTGCTCGCGAGCTTCGAGCCGCTCGCCAGCGACGACGAGGACGCGGTCGTGACGGCGCTCGAGCGCGTGCCCGATCCCTGGGGCGCGCCCGACACTGCATCGCGTCAGGCCGGCGCGCTGCTCGCCGACCCGAGCCGCAACGCGTGGCTGTACTACCAGGCCGCGGAGAGCTCGGACGATCACGCGCGCCTCGAGTGGATCGCGGTCGGCCGCTTCGCGAACGGAGCGCAGCGCCGCCAGCTGTGGCGTCCGCTCGAGTATCTGCTCGATCTCCCTGGACTCGCGACGACTCTGGTCACCTTCCCGCTGCGCGTCGCGCAGTATCCGGCCGCGCGCGCGCACTTCGGCAGCGGCGTGCTGATTGCGGGCGAGCGCTACGTGGCGCGCTACCCGAACGGCGCGCACGCGGACGAGGTGCACGGCGAGCTCGAAAGTCTCTACGCGCAACGCGGTCAGCCGAGCGCGGCCCTGCGCCACGCCGAGGCGCGGCGCGAGCCCGATCAGAAGCAGATCGCCGAGTACCGCACACAGGCGGCGGCGCAGCTCTTGGCCGCGGCCGAGAAGCAGATGCGCGTCGACGTGCGCCTCGCCTATCTCGCCGCGGTCGTGCGCGAGTACGGCGCCACGCCGGCGGCGGTCGAGGCGCGCAAGAAGTTCGCGACGGAGAAGGCGGCGGCCTCGCCGCAGCGCATTCGACTCACGCGCGACTTCCTGCTGGAGCACCCGCAGCTCTGGGGCCCCGGCGCGCTCGGTTTGCGTCCGGAGCTGCTCGACGGGAAGCGCGCGAACGGCGAGGTCGCCGAGACGGGAGTCACTCTGGTCGGCAAGAACGTCGTCGAGATCGCGCTCGAGGATCGCGAACCGGTCGTGAGCCGCGTGCCGCCCGGGGACTTCGCGCGCTTCGTGGCGCGCCTCGAGGAAGTGAGTCACTCGAGCCTGGCGCGCGATGAGCGCGAGAAGGCCGTGCCGGACGCCGCTCGTGACGCGTTCTTCGAGTCGTCGCGGCTCGGCGTCGTCGACAGCGGGGATCCGCGGCCGGCTGCGCGCTCGGACGCGGTCTACCAGAGCACGCACGAGAAGCACGGCTTCGTGCAATCGCGCGAGAGCATCCTGCCGGTCGACCTGGTGCTGCGCGGCGACCTCCAGACGCTCGGTCTCTCGGCGTTTCCGCGCATCCGCCTGCCGGAGGACGCGCCGGACGCGCTGCTCTACGAGTGAGTCACTCGGCTCGCCGCTCGCCGTAGGCGCGCGCGAGCAGCTCGAGCGGGTGAACGACTTCGACGCCCAGGCCCGCCGCCGCGACGCCCGCCCCGATCTGCAGGAGACAGCCGGGATTGCCCGTGGCCACGGCGTCCGGCGCCGTATCGCGGATGGCCTGCAGCTTGCGCGCGAGCAGGGTCGCGGCCATCGCCGGCTGCGTGAAATTGTAAATCCCCGCGGCGCCGCAGCAGTCGCGGTGCCCGGGCAAGTCGAAGAGGTCTAGCTCGGGAATCGCGCGCAGCAGCGCACGCGGCGCCGCCGAGATGCGCTGCCCGTGGAGCAAGTGACACGGATCATCATAGGCCACGCGCAGCGGCAGCGCGCCCGGCCGCTCGCGCAGGCCGACGTCCGCGAGAAACTCCGTCGCATCGCGAACCTTGTGCGCGAACGAGTCACCGACGTCCTTCAGCGCGGCGCCGCAGCCGGCGGAGTTCACGATCACGGCGTCGACCGCGTCGAGGCGGAACGCGGCGCGATTGCGCGCGTGCAGCGCCTGCGCCGTCCGTGGATCGCCCGCGTGCGAGTGAAGCGCGCCGCAGCAGACCTGACCCGCGGGGACTTCGACCTCGAAGCCG
>JBGQIB010000069.1:0-21618 GCA_041498295.1 bacterium
CATCGAAGAGCCCGAGACGGTGATTGCGCCCGCCGCCGCAGCGCACCGCGTACTTCTCGAGCGTGCGCCAGCCGGGCGTGGTCTTGCGCGTGTCGACGATCTCGGCGCTCGTGCCGCGCACCGCGAGTCGGAAGCGGCGTGTGTGCGTCGCGATTCCGGAGAGCCGCTGCACGAAGTTCAGCGCCGTGCGCTCCGCTTCGAGGATGCCGATCGCGGTTCCGCGCACGTACGCGAGCGGCGCGCCCGCGGAGGCCGCGTCGCCGTCGCGCGCCGCGAGCTCACAAGTCACGCCGCGCTGCGCGAAGACCTCGCGCGCGATCTCGAGCCCGCACACGACGATCTCTGCGCGCGCCTCGAGCAGCGCGACGCCGCGGTCTTCGGGGGAGAGCAGCGCCTGCGACGTGGCGTCGCCGGGACCGAGATCCTCGGCGAGCGCAGCTTCGACGAGCGGCAGCCAGGTCGCGCGTGGCGGAAGGCTCGGCATGTCGGTCGAGGATACTCTCGGCGGGCTAGTCCGACATCTCCGCCTTGAGGCGCGCGATCTCCTCGCGGATCAGTCGCTCGCAGAGCTGCGGCACGACTTCCCACACGACGGCCTCGACGCGCTTCAACACTTCGCCGACGACTTGCTCCGAGAGTGCGCCGAAGGCTTCCCAAGCGACCTTCTCGACGCTCTGCGCGAGCAGAGTCGAATCCACGATCGCGCTCGCGCGCGCCGCCGAGACGGGCGCCGGTGACGGCGCGGGTTCGCGCTGAACGCGAGGCGGAAGCGTGTCGGCCTCGGCTGCAGCGACACGCGCGGGCGATGCCGGCTTCGGGCGCGCGGGCGGCGGACTCGTCGGTTCGTCATCCCAAGCGAGGCGAGTCGCCGCTTCGGGCGCTCGCATCGGCTCGAGCGGACGCTCGAAGCGTGGCTTGGCTAGCGCTGCGGCGGTGTCCGGCGAGAATGGCTTCGCGAGCGGGTCCGTCGTCTCGCTCGGGTCGTCGTCGAGCGCGGTGTCGGCCTCGGCGAGCTCGAGCTCTTCGTCGGCATCGTCACCGGCGTGCGGTTCGGGTGTCGGCTCGAGCAAGTCGGGAAGCGGCGGAGCGGCAGGATTGGGGCCCGCGAACCTGCGCGCACCGCCGTCCGCTCCCGCCGGCTCGAGGAACGCGGTCTGGCTGTACAGCGGATCCGCGAGCGCTTCGACCTCGAGCGGCGCGTCGGCGGGCAGTCCCTGAACGAACTCGGGCTCGAACTCGGAGGCGCTGGGCTCGGAGCTCTCACCGAAGATCCCGGATTGATTGGAGGCGGGACTCGTCGGCTCCTCGAAGTCGAGGTCGCCGAACGAGAAGTCGCCCTTGCGCGCCGCCGGTGCGCGCGGCGGTTCGGGAACCTCGGGCAGCTGAGCCGCGCGTCCAAGGAGATCGGGCGCGAACAAGCGCGTGGCGTCCGAGGTGAGCGGCTCGTCCGACGCATGTGCGTGTAGGTCCGCGTTCGCGACGCCGAAAGCCGAGTCGTCGGCGATCACGTCGGCCTCGGGCTCTGCCTCCCAGACCGGCTCCTGGTCCGCGAGCGCGGCGGCGCCGGACGGAAGCGAAGTCGGTGCGGACGGAACGTCCGGCAGCTCGAACTCGAATGGCGTCGTCTCGCGCTTGGGCGCGGGAACGACCGTGCGCGAAGCGGGTGCGGGCGCGGCGGCCGGTGCCGGTCGCGGCGGCGGCGCGGACGGCGACGGCGCGTGCGGGACCGGCGGGAGCTCGGGTCGCGCGCGCGCCACGGGCGTCGACGGAGGAGCGGCCGGCGGCGCCGGCCGCGGCTGCATGGGCGCCGGCGGTCGCACGGGCGCCATCGGGGCCGCGGCCGGGCGAACCACCGGTGACTGCGGCGGCGCGATCACTTCCGGCGGAGTGGGCGGCAGAGCCGCGGGCTTGGGCGGCGCCTGCGACAACAGTTGGAACACGCGGTCGACTAGTGCCTGTGCCTCGAAGGGCTTCGCGATGTGACCGCTCGCGCCGACCTCGCGGGCCTTCTGCTCGTCGTAGGTTTCGAACGTCCCCGTCAGCAGCAACACAGGAATGTGTGACAGGTTTGGATCGCGCCGGATCGCCGCGCACAGCTCGTACCCGTTCAGCCCGGGCATGCCGATGTCGGCGAGGATCAGATCCGGTTTCACCTGGCGCGCGCGCGGGAGCGCGTCGTCCCCGTTGTCCACGGTGACAAGCTCCACGTCTTCGTTTGCGAACGTGATGCCGACCACCTTTTGGATGGTCACACTGTCGTCAGCGAGAAGCAGGGTCTTAGGCATCAGCGCCCAACCTCCGTGCGCCTGCGGCGGCAAGCAGCTGCACTTGCCGGTGTATCGGATCGCATCCGAGGTCGATTGAATCGAGTCACCCCGGGGGCGAACCATACCAAATCAAGGCCGCGCGCAGCGCGCCCGATGTCGTCCTGAGTTCAAGATCAGGGAGCGGCAGGCATGGAATGGATCGTCGCCGCCCACTCGGACCCCGGCCGCAAGCGCAGCGCGAACGAGGACTTCTTCGCGGTGGATGACAAATTGGGTCTATTCGTGGTCGCGGATGGACTCGGTGGACACGTCGCCGGCCGGCGGGCTTCGGAGCTGGGCGTGGGCGTCTTCGTCGAGACGGTCGCGGGCGATCGCGAGGACGCGCCGCTGGCGCTCCTGCGCAGCGCTTTCGCGCAGGCGAACGCCGCGATCCGGAACCTGGCGGCCCGCGATCCGCAGCTCCGCGGCATGGGCACGACGCTCGCCGCGCTCTGGTTGCGCGGCGAGGAAGCGCTGGTGGCGCATGCCGGCGACAGCCGTCTGTATCTGTTCCGAGCCGGCGCGCTGCATGCGCTGACCCTGGATCACTCGCTCGTCGGTGAACGCGTCGCGCGCGGCGAGCTCACGACCGAGCAGGCGCGCGTGCACCCCAGCCGTCACGTGATCACGCGGGCCGTCGGCGTGCTCGAGTCGGTGGCTCCGGACGTCGCCTCGCTGAAGCCGCGCCCGGGAGACGTATTCTTGCTGTGCTCCGACGGCATTTCGGGACAGCTCACGGACGACGAAATCCGCGACTGTCTGCTCGAGTGCCGGACGGACCTGACTCGCGCGAGCCGCGAGCTGGTCGACCTCGCGAACGCGCGCGGCGGCGACGACAACTCGACCGTCATCCTGGTCGGCGTCTCGTCGCGCGCAGCGAGCTAGTCGCAGCCCTCGTCGTCGGCGTCGGGGTCGCCCTCGGAGCTGGCCTTCGCGCCGAGATTCACGCGCGAGAGCATACCCTCGGCAATCGCATCGGGATCGGGCTTGTACGCGCCGAGTGCGATGCGTCGCTTGAGCTCCTCGAGGCGCTCTTGGCGCGCGTCTCCGCTGGCGGCCTCGGCGAGATACTCCACCGAGTACACCTCCGACACTTCCAGGTCGCGAGCGGGCGGTTTCGCCGGATCGGATGCGCGCTTGCGCTTGTCGCTCCGCTCACCTCGCTCTCGGGCCATCGCCACTCTCCTAGGGCCATCGGGGCCCCCTAGCTGCATCGGTGTCGGGGGCGACTTCTTTAGCCCGGCGCGCCGCGCGCGTCAGAGTCACTCGGCTTGGCGCCGTTGTTGCGCGTTCGAGGCCGGTTCAGCGCGTGCGCGCCCGGTCACCCGTCACATCGGGCTCCGGTGCCGCCAAGCCCTTCGCGCGGATCTTCTCGACCAAGGTGGTCCGCTTCAGGCCCAAGAGCTGCGCCGCGCGGTTCTTGTTCCAGCTGGTGGCGTCCAGCGCCCGTTGGATCAGCTCTTCCTCGAACGCGGACACGAGCGCCTCGAAATTCACGCCGCCGGCGGGCAGCGATACGATCGGGCGCTCGAAGCCCTGGCCGGCGATGTGCACGGGCAACTCAGCTTCGTCGATCCAACCGCTGCGCCGCAGGACCACGAGCCGCTCGACCAGCGCTTGCAGCTCGCGCACGTTGCCCGGCCAGTGGTACTCGACCATGCGCTTCAACGCGGCTTCTGTGACTCCCCCGATGTCCGGGTAGCTGCGGCGCTGGACTTCGAGGAAGTGTCGGACCAGCAGCGGGATGTCCTCGCGGCGGGTGCGCAGCGGTGGGACGTCGATCGGCACGACCGCGATGCGGAAGTACAAATCCTGGCGAAAGCGCCGTTCGCGGATGAGCTCGGGCAAGTTCTGGTTGGTCGCGGCGACCACGCGCACGTCCGCGCGCTCGGTGCGGGAGGAGCCGACTGGCTCGTACTCGCGCTCCTGCAGCACGCGCAGCACCTTGGTCTGCAAGCGCGGGCTCATGTCACCGATCTCGTCCAAGAAGATGGTGCCACCGTTCGCCGCCGCGAAGCGACCCACGCGATCGCGGATCGCGCCCGTGAACGCGCCCCGATGGTGGCCGAAGAGCTCGCTCTCGAGCAGCTCTTCAGGGATCGCACCGCAGTTCACTGCCACGAAGGGTCGGCCAGCCCGTGCGCTGTTGTAGTGGAGGGCGCGCGCGATCAGCTCCTTGCCGACGCCGCTCTCGCCGAGTATGAGGGCGGTGGCCTCCGAGTCGGCGACTTTGCGCACGACATCGATGGTCGCGCGCAGCGCCTCACTCTCGCCGACGATGTTGTCGAAGCCGTAGCGAGTCTCGAGCTGCCGTTGCAGCTGGCGGTTCGCGCCGTGCAGGCGCCGGAACTCGAGCGCCTTCTCGACCAGCGGACCCAGACACGCGATGTGCTCGTAGCTCTTTTCGATGAACCAGAACGCGCCCGCGTTCAGCGCTTCGATCGAACGCTCGGGGCTGCCGAAGCCAGTGACGACGAGGCAGACCGCTTCGGGATCGAGCGCGCGCGCGCGGCGAATGAACGCGATGCCATCGAGGCCGGGCATGCGCAGATCGGTGAGCACCAAATCGAACGGGCGCTGCTCGATCCGCTCGAGCGCGGCGCTCGGGTCACCTTCGGCCACGACCGCGAAGCTCTCACTCTCCAGGTACCGAACCAGCGCCGCGCGAAACAGCGCGTCGTCATCCACGACCAGTACGGAGCCGCGATTCATCCCCACCCCTAGGTGCGCCGCAGTGTAGGCGAGGGTTCCGCGTCACTCAAGGCTGCGTCACTCAAGCGTGTCGGGTCGCGCTCCGATCTCGTCGCCGATGCCCCCCGACTCTCCGAGCGACATCTGCGCCAGCTCCGTTCCGCGCGTGCTCGTCGCCGACGACGAGCCGGGCCTCGTGCGCGGGCTGCGCCGCCAACTCGAGCGCGGGGGCTACGCGGTGCTCGAGGCGAGCGACGTCGGTCTGGTGCGCGCACAGCTCGCGCACGAGCCGGAAATCGTGCTGCTGGATCTTCGGCTCGGAGTCACTTCTGGGCTCGAGCTGCTGGGCGAGCTGCGCGAGCGGCGGCCCGACACCGAGATCATCGTGATGACGGGCTACGCCAGCATCGACTCCGCCGTCGCCTGCATGCGCGCCGGCGCGTTCGACTATCTCGAGAAACCGTTCACGGACCCGCACCGGGTGCTGCAGACCTTGGGGCGCGCGCTCGAGCGGCGGCGACTGCGCGTGCGCAATCGCGAGCTCGAAGGCGAGCTCGTGCGGCGCTCCGCGCTCGAACGCGTGGTCGCGCAGTCGGCTTCGATGAAGCGCGTGCTGCAGACCGTGCGCGATCTCGCGACGAACGAGAGCAACGTGCTGATCGAGGCCGAGAGTGGCACGGGCAAGGAGCTGATCGCGCGCGCGATCCATGAGACCTCGCCGAGGAGTCACGGGCCGTTCGTGCCGGTCGACTGCGGCGCTCTGCCCGAGGGCATGATCGAGGGCGAGCTCTTCGGCTACCTGCGTGGCGCGTTCACGGGCGCGGTGCGCGACTCGGAGGGCCTGTTCCGCGCCGCGCACGGTGGCACCTTGTTCCTCGACGAGATCGGCGAGCTGCCGCTCGCGCTCCAGTCGAAGCTCCTGCGCGCGATCCAGGAACGCGAGGTTCGCCCGCTCGGTGCGACCGAGGCGCAGGCGATCGACGTGCGTTTGGTCGCAGCGACCAACCGCGACCTGGCCGCGGAGGTGCGCGCCGGTCGCTTCCGCGCGGATCTCTTCTACCGGCTGCGCGTGGTATCGCTCGCGCTGCCGCCGCTGCGCGAGCGACCCGAGGACGTGGCGGTGCTCGCGAGTCACTTCGTCGAGCGCGCGGCGCGGGGCACGAAGGTGATCGGGCTCGAGCCCGAAGCGCTCGAGCGCCTGATCGCGCACACCTGGGACGGGAACGTGCGCGAGCTCGAGAACACGATCGAAGCCGCGATCGCGCTTGCCCAGGGAACGCGCATCACCGCGGCGGACCTGCGGCTCTCGAGCTTCGGCGAGCCGCGCGCGAAGCCGCCCGAGGACATCGAGCTCTCGCTCGCGTCCTACGAGCGGGTGTGTCTCGAGGAGGCGCTGCGCCGCTGCCAGGGTGATGTGCGCTCGGCCGCGAAGCTGCTCGGCATCGGCCGCAGCACGTTCTACCGGAAGCTCGAGCGGCGCGGCCCAGACGGCTCGGAAGACGGTTCCGGCCGCGCCTAGAGTGAGTCGCGCGCCTTGGGCGCGCCCGCGATCACGATCACGTCCGCGAGTGAAGGGAAGCGCGCGGCGATCCGATCGGCGCCGCGCAGCAGGCGCAGCGCCCACGACTCGGGGAGCCGCGCCAGCAGGCGCGCCCAGCGCCGCACTCCCCAGAAGAGCGACGTGCCCACGACGCTCTCGACCACGACGTGGCGCTCGACTTGCTCGCGGAGTAGGCTGGCGTCATAGCGCGTGAAGTGATCCGAGGGGACGTGATACGTGCGCCGCCCCGAGTCGGGTTCGCCGCGCCGCAGGCGCTCCGCGAGCCGCTGCACGCGGCAGCCGAGGGACTCGAAGTTCGCGACGGCGAGAACGACGCGCCCGCCGCGGCGCGTGACTCGCGCCAGCTCGGCGATGCAGCGCTCGGGATCGTCGAAGTGATCGAGCGCGCCCTTGCAGAACGCGGCGTCGAAGCTGCCGGTTCGGAACGGCAGCGACTCCGACCAGGCCCGCGCCCAGGTGACGCTTCCCGGTGTCGGCGCGGGCTCCTTCGCGGCGACCAGCTTCGCGAGCTCGATCATGCGCCGCGACGGCTCGGCGCACACGCTGTGCGCACCGCTCCGCGCGAGCGCGCGGCTGTCCTGGCCGAGGCCGGCGGCGGAGTCGAGCACGCGCTTCCCATCCGCGCGCAGCGCCGCTTCGAGCGTGAGCGCCTCCATGCGCCGGAACAGGAACTCCGAGTCTCGCGTGCTCCCGGTCGGGATCACGTGCGTCATGTCTCTGTCCAGGTCCACGGCTCTCATCTCATGGGTCCCGGCCCGCGGGCGTCCGCGGGCCATCCGGGCTCCGCTCGGCTGCGCCTTGCTGCGCGCTCGCGCGCGGCGCTCGCTTGCGGTCCTTCCATTCGGAGATCACCTGACGATACACCCCGAGGGTACGCTCGGCGGTGGGGCGCCAGCCGAAGAGTGACTCGAGCCGGGGGCGGGCGGCGAGCGCCTCGGCGTGTGCGTCGTCCCAGCGCTCGAGTGTCTCCGCGATTCCCTTCGCGAGCGCCGGCGGATCGCGCAGCGGAACGAGCAGGCCGGCGCGTGCGGCGCCGATCACCTCGGACAAGGCGCCGGCGCGCGCGGCGACCACCGGCGTGCCGGCGGCCAGCGCTTCGATCGCCGGTAGGCCGAAGCCCTCGAAGAGCGACGGCAGCACGACGACGCTCGCGCCGCGGTACACGCGCTCGAGCTCGCCCGCGGACACCTTGCCCGAAAACCGCACGCGTGACTCGAGCTGCAGGGCGCGCAGCGTCTTCTCGAGTGGCGTGAAGCCCGGGAAATCGTCGAGCACGCGCAGGCTGACGTCCTGCGGGAGCAGCGCGAGCGCGTGCAGCAGGAACTCGAGGCCCTTGTTCGGGTCGCCGCAGCGCCCGACGAAGAGCAGCTCGTGGCGCGCGGGCCGCGCGCGCCGAACGCCCGGCGCGGCGAACTCGACGCCGTTGCGCACGTCGTGGATGCGCTCGGGAGGCACGCGGAAATCGCGTGCGATCGCGCGCTTCGACGCGTCGCTCGAGGTCAACACCGCGGCCAGTCGGCGCGCGACGCGCGCCTGCGAGCGAACCGGATAGAACGTGAGCGAGCCCTTCCGCTCGGCGAACGTGCGGTCGCGCGCAAGGCTCGAACGCAGATCGATCGAGAGCGGATGGTGAATCGTCGTCAGCACCGGCAGCCCGAGCGCTTGCAGCCCCAGGAGCCCGTAGCCGACCGACTGCACGTCGTGCACCAGATCGTAGACGCGTCCCGCCCGCAGCTCGCCTACGAGCGCGCGCGCGGCGCGCACGCTGAACGCGAACGGCTCGGGCAGAAATCCGAAGCGAGTCACTGCGAACTCGTAGAAGTCGAGTGGGCGGAAGATCTTCCACGGCCGCGCGCGGTCGAGGAACGCTCCTCTGCGCTTGTCGAAGCGCTTGCCCCAGAACATCTGGTTCTCGAGCGGAAAGACGCGCGCCCACGGCAGCTCACTCGGATACGGCGGGCCGACGAAGACGTCGATCTCACAACCGAGCGCCGCGAGCTCGCGCGTGAGCGCGTGCAGGTACACGCCTTGCCCGCCGCTCTTCATGTTCCCGCGATAGCAGAGAAACGCTAGGCGCACGACGCCGCTTCCAGGCGTCCGGTCGCGACGCGGGTGCCGTAGAGTACCAGGCTCTTGGGCCAGACCCAGTCGAACATGCGCTCGACGCGCGACCAGCGGCGCGAGAACGCGGCGCGCACCAGGAACGCGCGGAACGCGCGCGTCGGCGCGGCGCGCTCGTCGTCGAGCCCGATCACCGCCCGCACCAGCCAGTAGGGTGAGTGGAACGCGTGTGCGAACCCCACGCCGTCGACCTGCATCCCGGCGCGCGCGAGCGCGCGCGCGAGTTCACGCGGGCTGAACACACGAATGTGTCCCCCGGGGCTCTCGAAGTAGTGACGCGTTGCGGCGAGATACAGCCACTCCGTGATCGCCGTAGGGATCGTCACGCCGAGCGTGCCGCCGGGCCGCAGCACGCGCGCGAGCTCGCGCGCCGCCGCGCCGTAGTCGTGCACGTGCTCCATCACCTCCGAGCAGATCACGCGGTCGAACGCGCCGTCCGGGAAGGGAAGATGGAACACGTCGCCCTGCAGCACGCCGCCGTGCAGCTTGTCGGTGGCGCGGCCGCGGCGCTCGTGAATGCCCGCTCGCGCGATGCGCAGCGACGGAACGTCGAGGTCGAGGCCCACTACGTTCACTCCACGGTCGAGCGCGCCGAAGCAGTGGCGGCCGCCGCCGCAGCCCGCGTCGAGCAGCCAGTCGCCGCGCGCGAGCCCGAGCCTATCGAGGTCGACGGTGAGCACGGACGACTTCGGCCAGAACGTCGGCCGTGCGCGCCGCGGCCTCGCGCCACGAGAACACGCGCTCGACGCGCCTGCGCGCCGCGCGTCCCATCTCGGCGAGGCGATCGGGCGGCAGGCTACACAGTTCGGTGATGGCCTCGGACAGCGCCTCGGGATTGCGGAACGGCACCACACGACCCGTCTCGCCGCTGGTTCCGACGACCTCGGGCAGGGCGCCGGCCGAGGTGGCGATCACGGGCAGCCCGCAGGCCATCGCCTCCGACGCCGGGAAGCCGAAGCCCTCGAAGAACGACGGCACGAGCGCGATGCGCGCCGTCGCGTACTGCTCGACCAGCTCTTCGACCGTGAGCAGTCGTTCGACCAAGACGACGCGCTTCTCGAGCCCGAGCTCGCGCAGCTTGCGCGGCACGAGCCCCTCCCTGGGAATGCGCCCGTCGACGATCTTGAGAGTCACGTGCTCCGGGGCGCGCGCGAGCGCGTCCAACAGATAGGGGATGCCCTTCTTTCGATCCTCGGTGCGGCCCACGAAGATCAGGTCGGTCTCGCGCGCTCGCTCCAGCGGGCGGAACACGTTCGTGTCCGTGCCGTTGTAGACGACCGACACGTCTTTCTCGGGGACGCGGAAGTAGCGCTCGATCTCACGCGCCGACGCGTTCGACACCGTGAGGATGCGCGCGAGCCGCGGCACGACCATCTGCTGCATCAGCAGCGGGAAGTAGAGCGTGCGCTTCCACTTGCGCCGGAAGCGCGGATCGATCTCGAAGTCCGCGAGGCGGTCGATGTGCAGCGGATGGTGGACCATGCCCGCGACCGGCGTGCCCAGCGCCTGCAGCGCGAGCAGACCCCAGGAGAGTGACTGGTTGTCGAGCACGACGTCGAAGTGGTGCTTGCGTTGCAGCTCGCCCCAGCGGAGCAGCAGCCGAATGCCGAACGCGGTCATCTCGGGGAATACACCGAAACGTGTCAGCCCGAGCTCCCAGAGGTTTCCCGGCCAGAACGCCCGGAACGGATTGCCCTTGGGCAGCGCCTGCGCCATCGGCAGCGCAAAGAACATTTCGTTCGGAATCACGTGCAACGGAATGCCTGGCGCGAGCTCGGGCAGCGGCGGTCCAGAGATCACGTGCACGTCGTGACCGAGCTCGAAGAGCGCGTTCGCGAGCGCCGAAGTGTACACGCCCTGGCCACCGCAGAACATGTTCCCGCGATACGTGAGGAGGGCGATGCGCATCGCGGCTAGCGGACGCCTCGGGGGTTGTCTTTGGGTACTTCGCTCGCGCTCGTCGCGCCGCCCGTGCCGCCCGTGCCCGCGAGGTTCTCGCCCTCGGCCTCGACTTGCACCGTCGCGATCGTCCAGCCGATCCAGGTCACGAGACCGAGCACGAACAGAACGGCGGCCGCGACCGGAATCGCGAGCGCCCACCAGTTCTGCGCCAGCACGCCGCCGACGAAGAGCGCGCCGGCGGCGATCGCGGACAGTGCCACCAGCCCGCCGAGAATGCGCGAGCGCTCGTCAGCTCCGGAGCTCATCACGGCGCAGCTTATCAGAGAGCGCCTGAAGCCGCCGAGCGACGCGTTGTGACACGGACCACGCGCCGCGGACAGCGCAGTCAAGCAGCGCGATCGATGCGCCGATGGATTGCACGATGGCCCAACCGCCGGCCAAGCGCCGCTCGTTCAAGCCGCCGATGCGCATCGAGTGTGCGCGCCCGGCGGGCCGGCCGAATCACTTTCTCGGCTACGGCGCGGACTTGTCCGAAACGGGCGTGTTCGTCCAGTCGCTCGCGCCGCGCCCGCCCGGCACGCGCCTGCGCCTGGTGCTGCACCTGGCAGGCGCGGGCACCGAGCCGATCTGTTCCGACGCCGAAGTGCGTTGGGTGCGCCGCTACGGCGGGAAACGCGGGCCGTCCGCGGGCATGGGCATGCACTTTCTCGGCATGCGCCCGTCGGATCGAAGTCTGCTGCAGACGCTGTGCGGCACGCCCAATCTGCGCATGGCCGCGGAAATCCAACCAATGCACCGAACGGAACGCCGCACGGCTGGTTGAACCCGCCGCCGCCGCGCGGTATAGCCGAACGCCGGGGGGGCGAGGTGCTCTGGATCGGTCTCATGTCCGGTACGGCGGCCGACGCCATCGACGCCGCGCTCGTGCGCGTCGGCGGGCCAGGTGACGTCGAGCTGCTCGCGCTGCACTCCGAGCCGCTCGACGACGCGCTGCGCGCGCGCATACACGGCTTGGTGACGGGCACGGTCGCGCTACGCGAGCTCGTTCAGCTCGACCGTGTGCTCGGCGAGCGCTTCGCCGCGGCGGCCATCGGCGCCGCGCGCGCCGCCGGCGTGGAGCTCGAGCGGATCCGCGGCATCGCGTCGCACGGGCAGACGATCGGTCACTACCCGGAGGCCGAAGTGCGCGGAACGTTGCAGATCGGCTCCGCGGCGGTGATTCACGCGCTCACGGGTCGCCCCGTCGTCTCGGACTTCCGGAGTGCGGACATCGCGGCGGGCGGGCAGGGCGCGCCACTCACACCCTTCTTTCACTTCCACCGCTTCGCGGTCGCGAACGAGCGCCGCGCGGTGCTCAACATCGGTGGCTTCACGAACGTCACCTACCTGCCGGATCGCGATCCGGCGCACGTCGTGGCGTACGATCCGGGCCCGGGCAACGCGCTGCTCGATCGCGCCGCCCGTTGGGCCAGCGGCGGGCGCGAGCGCTTCGACCGCGACGGCGCGCGCGCTACACGCGGCAGTGTCATGCCGGAGCTCGTCGAGGAGTGGCTGCGCGAGCCGTACTTTGCGCGCCGTCCCCCCAAGAGCACGGGGCACGAGCTCTTCGGCGAGGCATTCTTCGCGCACGCGCGCCAAGCGGTGCTGGCCCGCGGCGGCACGTCGGACGACGTCTTCGCGTGTCTCGCGCGGCTCACCGTCGAGAGCGTCGTGCGCTCGGCCGAGCAGTTCTTCGCGAAGCCCGCGGAGCGCTGGCTCGTTTGCGGCGGCGGCGCCAAGAATCCGGCGCTGCTCGGCGCGCTGCGCGCTCGCCTGGCGCCCGCGATTCTCGACTCGACCGACGCGCACGGCGTGCCCAGCGACGCGCTCGAGGCGATCGCGTTCGCGGTGCTGGGTCACTGCGCGAGCGTCGGCCAGCCGTCGAATCTGCCCGCGGCGACCGGTGCGGCGAGCGCGGTCTGTCTCGGCGTCGCGAATCCGCCGAACGCCTTCAGCGCTTCAGAGTGAAAGCTCGAGCCCGTCGTGCGCCGTGTCGAACGCGACGCGCGACTCGTTCTCGAGCACCTGACTGCCGAGGTGCGTGAGTCGAATCGCGCCGCATTGGAAGCGCGCGCGCTCGCGCAAGAGCCGGTTGTGCGACAGATGGAAGGCGAACTCTTCGTCGAAGAAGACGCACTCCGAGATGAAGAGGTCGACGTCGCCCACCTTCTCAGGCAATGACTCATGCCAGCCGGTGTCGCCGGAGAAGACCAGCGAGCGCGCGCGTGTGTCGACGCGCAGCATGTGTGGGCAGGTGTACTCCTGGTGGACGGCGGGCATCGGCGTGATCCGGAAGCCGGCGACGTCGATCGACTTGTCGAGCGAGAACTCGGCGAAGCGGATCGGGTAGCGCGCGGGCTGCTCGCGGTCGTAGTGATACGCGCGCGTTAGGTTGGCGAGGCGCTCTTCGACCCCGGGCGGGCCGAGAATCTCGAGCGGCCGATCGCGCGTGTTCGCGTAGACGTAGTCGAGCAGCAGGAACGGAACGCCGGCGATGTGATCGCCATGGAAGTGCGAGAGCGCGATGGCGTCGATCTCCAGGGGATCGATGCCCATTGCCTTCAGGCCGGACAAGGTGGTGGGCCCGCAGTCGAGCAGCAGCGTCCGGCCCGCCTCGCGCACCAGGATCGCGCTGTTGCGGCGCCCGCCGCTCCCGAACGCATCGCCCGTGCCGACGAAGACGATGTCAGGCATCGCGCCAAACCTCGCGGCCGTACGCGATCGCGCGCTCGAGTGACTCGCCGGGGGCGACCTCGGAGCCGGGCAGGGCGAGCGCGCGCTCCAGCCGGGCGTTCGCGCGAATGACGGCGCCGCGACTCACGACGCTGTGGGGGCCGACGCGAGCTCCGGCCTCGATCTCCGCTTCCTCCCCGATCCACGCCGGGCCGACGACCTCGCCCGCGACCCGCGCACTGGCCGCGACGCGCGGCGGCTCCGCTGCGGCCTCGTACGCGAGCGCCTCCAGGTTGGCGTCGAGCAGCTCGCGCGGCGTGCCGACGGGCCACCAAGCGGCGCCGCCCGGTTGGATCCAGGTGGCGATCGACGCGCCGGCGCGAAGCGCGGGCACGTAGACCTCGGGGATGATCTCGAACGCGTCGCGCGACGGCATGCGCGCGAAGATCGCTGGCGACATCACCTGTACCCCGATGAAGAGACCGCTTGCCTTCTCGCTTTCGAGCTCGATTCGATCTGTGATTCGGCACACATGCCCGTCGCGATCGTAGCCGATCGAACCAAAGTCGCGCTTGCGAGAATCGTCGCGCAGGGCGAGCGTGGCCAGCGCTCGGCTCTCCCGATGCCGGGCGACGAGCGCGGCGAAGTCGAGCTCCAGGCACATGTCGCCGTTGACGACCAGGAATGGGGCGTCGTCGCCGAGCAGGTCGCGCGCGCCCAGGATGCCCCCGCCGCTGCCGCGTGGCACCGGCTCGCGCAGCCAGTCGATCGGGAGCGGTGAGTCGCGGAGCGCGGCGTGCAGACTCTCGGGATGCGCATGCGTGTTGATGATCGCGCGCTCCACGCCGCCCGCCGCGAGCGCGCGCACCAGGCGCGCGATCACCGGCACGTCGAGCACGGGAAGCGCGGGCTTCGCGCAATCTCGCGCGAGCGGCGCCATGCGCGTACCGAGCCCGGCCGCGAGCACCATCGCCTTCACGGAGAGGTCTCGCGAAGCGCGGTTTCCAGCAGCTCGGCGAGTCGCCGCTGCGCGGGCGGCAGCGCCGGCAGCGCGCCCAGCACCGAGGCCGCGGCGCGCGCGATGTACGGTCGGTACCGAACATCACCTTTTCGTTCGACGACCATCCGGTAGCGGCCGTAATCCTTGCACTTTCTCTGGACCACCAAGAGTGCGAAGGCGCTCGGATCGAAGCCCCCGCCGCGCGCACGCCAGTAGCGAGACACGAGCTCGCTCTGCTCGCTCGCCTCGGTTTCGAGATACGAGTCGTGCACCAGCGCGGCGAGATCGAGCTCGGCGGGCGCGCAGAGCGCGTCCTGATAGTCGAGCACGCGCAGTCGCCCCCGCGGGTCGATCATCAGGTTCTGACTCTGGTAGTCGCGCAGAGACAGCACGCGCGGCAGGGCGCCGACCGCGCGCGCCAGCGCATCGAGCTCGGGCGCGAGCGCCGCGTGAAAGCGTTCGGGTAGGCCGTGCTCCGCGAAGGTGCGCAGCTCGAAGCGCACCCACTCCGCGTCGAACGCGCGGCGGAACGGAAGCGCGTCCTCGCGCGCGAGCCCGTGAACGCGGGCGAGCAGATCGATCGCCTCTCGCAAACGCGTGGCGCGCTCCGGCTTCGCGAGATCGAGCAAGCGGCCATCGCCGAGATCCTCGAGCAGCACCCAGCGTTCGCTGCGCAGGACACCGTAGATCTCGGGCACCGGAATCCGGTGGCGCGCGAGAAACTCGCTCACTTCGAGGAACGGGATCGAATCGTTTTGCGAGCGCAGCGCGGGCGGCAGGATCGCGGGGTCCTCGGGCAGCGCGTGCATCAGGATCGCGCTCGTGCCGTCGGCGAAGCGCGCGCGATAGTAGCGGCGCGCGCCGGCACCGCCGGGAACGGAGACGAGCTCGGCGAGTGCGCGACCGCGAGCGGTCTCGATCCAGGTGCGCGCGCGCTCCATTCACTCCCCCCGTCCGACGCGAGGATGGCGGCCTGTGCGCGGGGCGGCAAGCGCCTTGCGAGTGCTCTAAGGTCGCGCGCCGTGATTCGCTTCTCGCGCGCATTCGCGGCCGTCGTGCTGTTCGCGGCGCTGGCTCATTCGGCGGCGGCGCAAGAGGCGACCCTGTCGCAAGCGCTCGACGAGTTTCTGCGCGCGCCGGCGCTGCGCGGCGCACGTGTCGGTGTCGTCGTCGAGGATCTCGCGACCGGACAGCGGCTGGCCGAGCACCTCGCCGACGTGGATCTGGTTCCCGCTTCGAATCAGAAGCTCTTGATCTCCGCGGCGGCGCTCGAGCATTGGGGTCCCGCGCACCGCTTCGAGACGCCCGTCCTCGTGGAGGGCGCGATCGCCGACGGTGTGCTCGACGGCACGCTCTGGATCGTGGGGCAGGGCGATCCGAGCTTCGTCTCCGAGACGCTTTGGAAGCTCGCCGAAGAGGTCCGCCTCCAGGGAATCCGCGAGATCAAGGGCGGTATCGGCGTCGACCCGAGCCACTTCGACGCGCTGCGCTTCCATCCGGACTGGGAACCGGTCTCGTCGCGCGCGTACTACGCGCCGGTCAGCGCGCTCTCGGCGAATTACTCGAGCTTCCGCATCGACGTGGTTCCCGGCGAGCACGTCGGCGCGCCGGTGGGACTTCGCCTGGCGCCGTCGCTTCCGTATTTCAAGAGCGCGGCCGACGCAGTGACTCTGCGCGGCGGTGGCCAACTCGTGCTCGACATCGACGTCCTGCCGGACGGCAGCGGCGAGAGCGTGCGCGTTTCCGGCGCGGTCTCGGCGGATCGGCCGACCAGCACATACTGGCGCGCCGTCGCCCTGCCCGAACGCTACGCCGCCGCGCTGCTGCGCGCGCAGCTCGAAGCCCAGGGCGTGCGCGTCGCGGCGCGCGTGCGCATCGGCGCGGCGCCCGCCGACGCGCGCGAGTTACTGCGCTTCTCCGGTGAGCCGCTCGCGCTGCAGGTCCGCCTGCTCGAGAAGTTCAGCAACAACTTCGTGGCGGAGCAGCTCACCAAGATGCTCGGCGCGGAACTATATGGCCCGCCGGGAACTTGGGAGAAGGGAACGCGCGCGCTCAGCTCGTATCTCGAGGGGGCCGGCATCGTCGATCCCGCGAACGCGATCGTCGACGGCTCGGGTCTCTCGCCGCGCAATCGGATCGCGCCCGCGACCCTCGCCGCCGTGCTGCGCCGCGGTGCACAGCGCTTCGACTCGGGCCCCGAGTTTCTCTCGGCGCTGCCGATCGGCGGGCGCGAGGGCACGCTGGAGGATCGAATGCAGAACGGCTCCGTGCAGATTCGCGCGAAGACGGGTCATCTGCGGCGCGTGGCCGCGCTCTCCGGCGTCGTTCCCGGCCCGAATGGAGCGATGCGTGTGTTCTCGATCCTCGTGAACGGCGCGCGCGGCGACGCGGATGGCGTCGACGCGGCGATCGACAAATTCGCCGAGAGACTCGGCGCGGCATCGGTCGAGCCGGCCGAAGCGAAGGGCCCGTAGCCCGAGCTACTGGCGCGCGAGGCGCGCATAGACCTGTTGCACGTAGAGCTCGGGCACCTGAGCGCCGTCGGCGAGGCGCTTGTCGATCGCGGCCGGCCCCCAGTTGTACGCGGCGAGCGCGCGCTGCCAGGTTCCGTAGCGCGCGTGCAGGAGCGCGAGATAGCGCGTGCCCAGGCGCAAGTTGAGCTCCGGGGCGAATAGCGCGTCGGGGCCCGACCAGTCGAGGCCGGCCTCGCGCGCGAGCATCTCGCCCGTTGCCGGCATGATCTGCATGAGTCCGAGCGCGCCGACCGGGGAGCGCGCGAAGTTGTAGAAACCGCTCTCGGTGTGCATCACCGCGAGCACGAGCTTCGGATCGATGCGGTTGCGCGCCGACTCACGCAGCACCGCTTCAGCGGCGCGGCGCAGCTCGAACGGCGCGAGGCCCGTCATGTAGCGAGACAGGAGCGTTTCGATCTCGTCGGCCGCAGTCGCGTTTGCGGCTGCCGCGGCGGAAACGGGTGCCGGCGCCGTCGGCTCGGGCACCCGTTCGCGGAGCGCGCACGAGAGCGCGAAGAACATGGAGAGCACCGTGATGGGAAGTTTGGACCTCTGCATCTCGTCTAGCTCCACGCGATCGTCAGCCGGGTGGCGTGAATCACATACGCGTTGTTGATCGCGGCCCAAGCGGGAAGCGCCGCGAGGACGGCGAGCAGAAACAGCTTCACGCGCGGTGGAACGTGAGTAGTGGCGACGAGAAATGCGATGGCCGCCGTGGTCACGACCATCTCGAAGACCAGGCCGGGCATCAGTCCGATCGTGCTGAAGAGCCAATTTGCGGCGGGGTTCGCTTCCCCGACGTCGAAGCCTGGAACGGGCGCGCGCAGACACAGATAGGTCGTGGTGTTGTCGGCCAGGTTCAGGAGGACCACCAGGATCCCCAGAGCGATGCGCATCGAATTCCCTCCGCAGCGAATACTCGTGCGGGGAGACTTCAAATTCCGTGCCGCGGACGGCCCCGTTCGCGAAATCCGCTGGCGCGCACACGAGTCGAGCGGGCTCGCTGCGCGCGCACGCGCACGCAAACCCGACGGGGGTTCGGGAATCGAGTTCCCTCGGAGGGAACTCCAGGTGCTCCGCGCGCGCAGCGCGCGTCGCCGCTACTTCTTCGAGCGGCCCTTGCCGAGCAGAAGCCAGTCGAGCGAGATGCCCTCGCGGACGGCGAGCGTGATCAAGAAGTCAGCGTGCGGGGTCGTGCCGCTCTCGTAGCGATTCACGTTCTGCTGGAACACTCCGAGCTCGCGCGCGAACGAGCGCTGCGAGCGCCCGCCGCGCACCTGCGCGAGGCGCACGGGAACGAGCTTCTTCTGCTTGTCGATCGTCGCCTTCGAGACCCCGGCGCCCTGACTCTTCTTGCCTGCCATCTCCGGCTCCTTTTTCTCGTTCGTCTCGAGTGCTTGCTCGAGCAGTTGATTTGCATTCACGTGCTGCCGGTCTCGTGCCGGGTCCGACGCGTGGGATGCGTGCGATGGCACGGGGAACAGTCGTGACACCGTGCCATGTCACCTCGAGAGCGGGGCATGCTAGCGAAGGTACACGACGGTTCAAGACAGTTGTGACGAGATTTTCCGACGCATGCGCTATTCGCCGTTTGGTGTAGGGTCGCGCGTCGCCTTGACCTGCGCGTCGCGAGGTTGATAGGGTGCCCACGCTCGGTCGCGAGACGGGGGCGAGGTTCATGCGCGTCGTTGCCGGAGAGCTTCGGGGCCGACGACTCTCCTCTGCGCCCGGTCGAGAGACACGACCCACGTCGGAGCGCGCGCGCGCCGGCTTGTTCGACTGGTTGGGCGGACGCGTCGCGGGAGCGCGCGTGCTAGACCTGTTCGCGGGCACCGGCGCGCTCGGCATCGAGGCGCTGTCGCGTGGCGCGAGCGACGCCGTGTTCGTCGAGCGTTCGCGCGACGCGCTGCGCGCGCTGCGCAAGAACCTCGCGGAGCTCGGGCTCGAAGCGCGCGCGCGCGTCGTCGAGCGCGACCTCTCGCTCGGGCTCGGCGCGCGCGTGCTCGAGAGCGCGAGCTTCGATCTCGTCTTCGCGGATCCGCCTTACGAGGGGGGCTGGCTGGCGCGGCTGCTCGCGTGCGACACGCTTGCGGAGCTCTTGAGTCCCGCTGCGGTCGTCATCGCCGAGCGCTCGCTGCGCAGCGCGCCCGAGCCCGAGAGCTCGCGGCTCCGCTTGCGCGCCAGTAAGCACTACGGAGAGACGGCGTTCGATTGGTACGAGCGCACGGCCGAAACGGCCGGGGCGGGAAGGGCCGAACCATGAGCGAGAAACGCATCGCGGTGTACCCCGCGAGCTTCGATCCGATCACGAATGGGCATCTCGACCTGATCCACCGCGCGGCGAAGCTCTTCGACGAGGTCGTCGTCGCCGTCGCGACCAACATCGACAAGAGCGGCGGTACGTTCTCGGTCGACGAGCGCGTGGCGCTCCTGAACAACTCCGTCGAGGGCATGGCCAACGTGCGCGTCGACGTGATTCAGACCTTGCTCGTCGACTATCTGCGCCGCATCGGCGCGCGCATCGTGATCCGCGGGCTGCGGGCGCTCGCCGACTTCGAGTACGAGTTCGAGATGGCGCTCATGAATAGTCACATGTTCCCGGAGATCGAGACCGTGTTCCTGATGACGAGCGAGCGCTGGTTCTACGTGAGCGCCTCGCGCGTGCGCGAGCTCGTGCGCTTCGGCGCCGACGTGACGGAGTTCGTGCCGGCCGAGGTCGCAGAGAGACTGCGCGAACGCATCGGCCCGAAGCGTCGCTAAGCCGCGCAGACAGCGCCAAGCCGCGCAAACAGCGCGGCGCACATCGGAACTATCCGTCGCCTTCGCGCTCGATCTCGAGCTCCTTCATCTTGAGCTGCAGGCCACGGCGCGAGAGACCGAGCTCCTTCGCGGCGCGCGTGACGTTGCCCTCGGTCAGGCGCAGCGCCTCGAGGATCGCGTCGCGCTCGATGCGCTGAGTCGCGGCGCGAATGCGCTCGCGCAGAGGCGTCGAACTCGCGGGCGTCGGCGCCGGGCGCATCCCGGCCGCGATCTCGGGCGGGAGATCGCGCGGCATCAAGGTCGTGGAGTCACACATCAGTGTCGCTCGCTCGATCGCGTTCTCGAGCTCGCGGATGTTCCCGGGCCAGGGATGCGCGCGCAGCGTGTCCATCGCGGCCGGGTCGATGCCTGTCACCGGGCGCTGCAGCTTCGCTGCGAAGCGCTCGAGGAACAGGCGCGCCAGCATCGGGACGTCCTCGGGCCGCGCGCGCAGCGGAGGCAGCTCGATCGGCACCACGTGCAGGCGGTAGAAGAGATCCTCGCGGAAGCGGCCCGCATTCACCTCGGCGCGCAGATCCCGGTTGGTCGCCGCGATCAGGCGCACGCTGACGTGCAAGGTCTCGGTCCCGCCGACGCGGTAGAAGCGTCCTTCCTGAATCGCGCGCAGTAACTTCGGCTGCGCGGCGAGCGGCATCTCGCCGATCTCGTCGAGAAACAAGGTGCCGCCGTCGGCCAACTCGAAGCGCCCCGGCTTGCGGGCGGCGGCGCCCGTGAACGCGCCTTTCTCGTAGCCGAAGAGCTCGCTCTCGAGCAGACCCTCGGGGATCGCCGCGCAGTTCACCTTCACGAACGGACCGCCGCGCACGGCGCTCGCGCGGTGCAGACTGCGCGCGACGATCTCTTTTCCCGTGCCGCTCTCGCCCGTGATCAGCACCGTCGCGGGAGTCGGCGCGACGCGCTCGATCACGCGGCGCACGTCGCGCAGCAGCGTGCTCTCGCCGATCAGCAGCGGCTCGGGATCCTCGTCGGAGGGCAAACGCGCCTCGCGCGCGGCCAAGCGGCGAGTCGACACCGCCTTCTCCATCACCTGGCGTATCTCGTCGGGATCGAATGGCTTGGTGAGATAGTCGAACGCGCCCTGCTTCAGCGCCTCGACGGCGCTGCCCACGGTGCCGTGCGCGGTGAGCATGATGACCGGGATCTCGGGGTGGCTGCGGCGAACCGCCTCGAGCAGCTCGAGCCCATTCATCTTGGGCATGCGCAGATCGGTGAGAATGGCGTCGACCGGCTCGCGCGCGAGTGACTCGAGCGCCGCCGCGCCGTCGCTCGCCTCGAGCGTGCGGTAGCCGTCGCGCTCGAGCAGCGCGCACAGGACGCGGCGCATGTTCGCTTCGTCCTCGGCGATCAGCACGGTGCGCAGCGGCTTCACCGCGCCTCCTCGGCAGCCTTCGCCTCGAGCGGCAGGCGGATCAGCACGCTCGTTCCCTCGCCGGGGCGCGAGCGGAGTTGGATCGTCCCGTTCTGCGCGCGGATCAGTCGTTCGCAGAGCGCGAGCCCGAGGCCGGTTCCCTGCTGCTTGGTCGTGTAGAAGGGGATGAACGCGCGCTCGAGAGTCGTGTCACTCATGCCCGGCCCGTCGTCGTCGACTTGTATCTCGACCCAGCCGTCGCCCAGCGGACCGGGCGCGCCGCGGCGCAGCGCGACGCGCACGCGGCCGCGCTCCTCGAGTGCCTCGTAAGCGTTCTGAACCACGTTGACCACCACGCGTTCGAGCTGATCGGCATCGGCGCGCAGCGGCGGGAGGCCGGGCTCGAGGTCCAGCACCAGCTCGACCTCCTCGCGCGCCTTCGAGCGCGACACCGCCTCGACGCAGCTCTTCACGAACGCGGCGACGTCGCGAATGGTCGCGGTGCGCGTCGCGGGGCGCGCGTAGTCGAGGAACGACTCGACCACGCGATTCAGGCGCGCGATCTCCTCGATGATCACGGTCCACAGCTCGGCCGCCTTCGCGTCGGTCGGCTGCTGCAGTACGGCGACGGCGCCGCGGATCGC
>JBGQIB010000070.1:0-21305 GCA_041498295.1 bacterium
CGTCCCCACGGACAGCGGCGTTCGACGCAGCCCAGCTGTGCCTGCGGGCAGACGCGCTCCTTCGCCGAGATCTGCAGCGCCAAGGCGGGGCCCCCCGCCGCAAGCATGCGCCGCAAGGTCTCGAGCGCCAGCTCCTGCTGCGATCCGCGCGAAGTCACGAAGAAGACGCGCCGGTCGTTCAGGAGGGCGTCGCACAGAAACGGGTGCAGAGCGGCCGCGGTCTTGCCCACCCCAGTCGGCGCGGCGCACAGGAGCACGAGGCCGGACGCGGCCGCGCCGGTGACCTCGCGCAGCATCGTCTGCTGCACGGGCCGCGGTTCGGGAAACGGGAATCTCGGCGTCAGCGCGCGCCGGCCGCGCGCGCGGCCGAGGTCGAGCTCGGTGCGGTGCGCGAGCTCGTGCAAGCGAGCGCGCAAGAGATCCTCCCAGGGCTCTCGCCGGAAGGCGACATCGACCCGTGTCGGGGCGCGGCCGTCCGCGGAGAGCTCGACCACCGCGAGCCGCGCGACCGAGCGGCCGCCGAGCTCGAAGAGGAGCGCCGTGAATCCCGCCCGCTCGAGCGCGCGCGCGCTGCCGAGCTCCGCGTCGGCGTCCGGCACGAGTCGCAGCAGCTCGAGCGAGACGCCGCGCGCGTCGGCGCGCTCGACGTCGACCCGCCCCGAGACGTGAATCGTCCAGTCGCGCCACGTGAGCGGAACCTCGAAGCGCTCCGCGACCACGGCGCCCGAGTCACGCGCGCGGGCGAGATACTCCGCGCGCGCTTCGGCCGCCGCGCGCAGCTCTTCCGCGCCGCTGCCCGCCCCGTGCTCGCCGGCGTCGAGCAGGTCCTCGACGCCGACCGCGAGCGTGCGCGCGCCCTCGTCAGCGACGATCACGCGCGCGCGCGAGTCACTTCGACGGCGGCCCGGTCGGGATGTCGCGGAACGCGGTCTCCTTGTCCAGCCGCGGCTCGGGCGGGAGTCGGAGCACGCGCTCCGCCAGGATGTTGCGCATGATCTCGTCGGTGCCGCCCGCGATGCGCAGACCCGGCGAGCCGAGATAGGCCTCTTGCGCGGCGCCGAGCGCCCCGCCCGCGAGTCCCTGCATCTCGATCGCGAACGCCGCCACTTCCTGTCCGAGTGGCGCGCCCACGAGCTTGCCGATCGAGCTCTCGGGTCCTGGCGTCGTGCCTCTCGAGAGCGCGGTCAGCGTGCGGTAGCCCGTGTACTTCAATCCCGCCGAGCGGATGTAGAAGTCAGCGATCTTCTGGCGCACGGCGCTGTCTTCGAGCGCCGGTTTGCCGTTCAGCTCCGCCTGCCGCGCTTGTCGGATCAGGTCCTCGGTGCGCATCCCGCCGCCGCCGCCGCCGATCGACGCGCGCTCGTTCATGAGTGTCGTCAGCGCGACGCGCCAGCCGTCGCCGACGCGGCCGAGGCGGTTCGAGTCCGGCACCTTCGCGTCACTGAAGAACACTTCGTTGAAGCCGGAGCCGCCATTGATCTGCTTGATCTGGCGAATCTCGACGCCCGCCGCCTCCATGTCTACGATGAAGTAGGTGAGTCCCGCGTGTTTCGCGACCGTCGGATCGGTGCGAGTCACGATCATGCCCCACTTACTGAAGTGCGCGCCGGTGGTCCAGATCTTCTGGCCGTTGATGATCCAGTCGTCGCCCTTCTTCACGGCCGAGGTGCGCAGACCCGCGAGGTCCGAGCCCGCCGCCGGCTCACTGAAGAGCTGGCACCAGATCTCGTCGCCGCGCGCCATCTTCTCGATGTACTTCGCCTTCTGCTCCGGCGTGCCGTGCGCCATGATCGTCGGGCCGAGCATGCCGAGGCCGATACCGAAGATGGCGGGTGGAACGCTGTATTTCGCTTCTTCCTGACTCCAGATCACGGACTGGATCGGTGTCGCTTCACGCCCACCGAATTCCTTCGGCCAGGTGAGCACCGCCCAGCCATTGTCCTTCTTGCACGCCTGCCATTCCTTGGCGCGCTTGATGGTGTCGGGGTCGTCGCGCTCGGAGAGCATGTTGTTCGCCTCGCCCTTGGCGAGCGGCTTCCGGTGTTTGTCGAGGAACGCTCGCGCCTGGGCGCGGAACTCGGCCTCTTCCTTGGTGTCGTTGAAGTCCATGCCGATCTCCCTCTACGCCGCTTGCTTCGCGGCGAGTCGCTGCACGAGTTTTTCGCGCCAGTGAGACGCGGTTCCGATCACGAGCCCCTGTTGCTTCGCGCGCCGGTAGAAGAGATGGCAGTCGTATTCCCAGGTGAAGCCGACGCCGCCGTGCATCTGGACCATCTCGATGCTCGCGAGGTCGAACGCCTGCGTCGCCGAGACACGCGCCGACGGAGCGGCGAGCGCGAGCTCCGGGTCGTCGCCGCTGAGCGCCCACGCGCCCCAGTAGCAGTTGGACTTGGCGAGCTCGAGCGAGACGTACTGATCCGCCATGCGGTGCTTCAGCGCCTGGAACGACGCGATCGGCCGGCCGAACGCGTAGCGGCCCATCGCGAACTCGCGCGTGATCTCGAACGCACGCTCCGCGCCGCCGATCTGTTCCCACGCCAGCAGCACGGCCGCGCGATCGAGCACGCGCTCGAGCAGCTCGAAGCCCTTGCCCTCGGCGCCGAGCGCCTCCGCGGGCGCGCCCGCGAAGTTGAGCTCCGCGCTCGCCTGAGTCGGGTCGATCGACTCCGTCGGCGTGCGCGTGACTCCCCCGGCGGCGAGGTCGACGAGCGCCAGAGTGACTCCGGAGCCAGACTTCGCGGCGACGATCGCGACGCTTGCGATGTTGCCCGCCGGAACGCCGATCTTCTTACCCGAGACCTTCCCGCCACTGAAGCTCGTCTTGAGGCTCGCCGGGGACGGGAAGCCCGGGCCCTCGGCCAGCGCGACCGTACCGACTGCTCCGCCGGACGCGAGCGCGGTGAGCCACTTCTTCTTCTGGGCGTCGCTGCCCGCGAGCAGGATGGCTTCGGTTGCGAGATACACCGACGCTGCGAAAGGGATCGGCGCGAGCGAGCGCCCGATCTCGGTCGCGATCAGCGAGAGCTCGAGATGCCCGAAGCCCGCGCCGCCGTAGATCTCCGGAATCGCCGCCCCTTGCCAGCCCATTTCGGCGGTGGCTTTCCAGAGCTCCGGACTCCAGTCCTTGCCCCCTTCGAGCACGTCGCGGTTCGTCTGCAGAGGCGAGTGCTCGGCGAGGAAATCGCGCGCCGTCTTCTGCAGGAGCTTTTGGTCTTCGGAGAAATCGAAGTTCATGGCGGAGATCATACGGGGCGGGTTGCGCGCGAATCAAACCCGATGGGGTTCGCGCGGCTTCCGCCGCTTGCGGGCGCGCCTCGGGGCGGCCCTCGCCGCGCCCCGCGATGTATTCTCGGGCTGTGAAGACACTCCAGGGGCGCGTCGCGGTCGTCACGGGCGCGGCGAGCGGGATTGGGCGCGCACTGGCGCTCGAGCTCGCGGGGCGCGGCTGCGCGCTCGCGCTCGTCGACGTGAACGAGGCCGGGCTGGCCGAGGTCGGCGAGCGCGCGCGGGGGCTGGGTCGGAAGGTCTCGGTGCACGTCGCGGACGTCGCGAGTCGCGCGCGCATGGAGCGTCTGCCCGGCGAAGTGAAGGCGGAGCACGGTCACGTGCACGTCGTGGTGAACAACGCCGGGGTCGCCGTCTCGGGGACGCTCCTCGATCAGTCGCTCGACGACTTCGCGTGGATCGTCGGCATCAACTTCTGGGGCGTCGTCTACGGCTGCAAGCTCTTCCTGCCGCTGCTGCTCGCGGAGGACGAGGGACACATCGTGAACATCTCCTCGCTCTTCGGGCTGGTCGGCGTGCCGACGCAGATCTCGTACAACGCGACGAAGTACGCCGTGCGCGGTCTCTCGGAGGCGCTGATCTCGGAGCTCTCGGGTACACGCGTCGGTGTCACCTGCGTTCATCCGGGCGGGATCCGCACGAACATCGTGCGTGCGGCGCGCGCTTCCACCGCGAAGAACGTGGAGGAGAACGAGCTCATCGCCGCGCAGTTCGAGCGCTGGGCGATGCCGCCGGAGAAAGCCGCGCGCAAGATCGTGCGCGCGATCGAGCGCAACCGGGCGCGTCTGCGGATCGGCGTCGAGACGTACATCGGCGACTGGGCGAAGCGACTCTTCCCTGTGTCGACCCAGCGCCTGCTCGGACTCGCTTGGCGGCGGGCGCGTCCTCAGAACTGAAGCTCGAGCCGCATCTGCGCGATCCGGCTGATGCCGAGGCTTTGCCGGAGATGTCGCCGGTGTCGACGAGGTAGTCCACGAGTGAGCTCTCCGGCCGCGCCCGGTAGCGAGCGTGGCCCGAGCCGGAGAGCGAGCAGCCGACCGCGAGTCGGAGATGAGTGAGTGGCGCGTGCGGGTCTTCGGGCAGGCCGCCGGGCCGCCACATGACGCGGCCCGAAGCGCGCAGCGGCGAGTCCGATGCGTCGCTGGACTGCTGTAACTGTCCGACGGACGAAAGACTCGCGATCCAACTCACATCGGGCGAGAAGTAGCGTTTGCGAGCGTTCGGTCCGCCGTCCCCGTGAGCGCCTGCATCGAGAACGGGGGGTCGATGTAGCCGGCGCGCAGCCGGGCGTCGTCCCAGCCGTAGTCGAGCTGGAAGCGACTCGGTGCCGGTGCTTCGGCCTGCGGCTGCGCCTCCTCGGCGCTGGCGCGCGCCGCCTGAAGCAGCGCTGCGGCCGCGAGCACCAATACGACTCGACGACCCGTGATCGGCCGAGTCACCCGGTGCCGCGCTAGCGCTTGATGGTCTGCGCCGTCTGACCGAACAGGACCTTCTTCGCCTTTTCGTCCATCGTCCCCGGGGTGCGCAGATCCTTGCCGACGTCGATCCCGCGGCGCACCGATGGGCGCTCCTTCAGCGCGTCGTACCAGCGCTTCAGGTTCGGGAACTCGGCGAGGTTCTGGCCGATACGATCATGCGAGAGGAGCCAGGGCCAGCTGGCGCAATCGGCGATCGAGAACGCGCCGGCGATGAATTCGCGGCCCGCGAGTCGCTTGTCGAGCACGCCGTACAGGCGGTTCGTCTCGTTCGTGTAGCGGTCGATGCCGTACTGGATCTTCTCCGCCGCGTAGTTTCGGAAGTGATTCGCCTGGCCCGACATCGGGCCGAGCCCGCCCATCTGCCACATCAGCCACTCGACGACCTCGGTTCGGTCGCGCAGATCCTTCGGACAGAGCCGCCCGGTCTTGTCGGCGAGATACAGGAGGATCGCGCCTGACTCGAAGATCGAGAGCGGCGCGCCGCCGTCGACGGGGGAGTGGTCCACGATCGCGGGCATGCGGTTGTTGGGGCTGATCGCGAGAAAGTCGGGCTTGAACTGCTCGCCGCGGCCGATGTTCACGGGCACGACTTTGTACGGCAGCTCGAGCTCCTCGAGCGCGATGCTGATCTTCCAACCGTTCGGGGTCGGCCAGTAGTAGAGGTCGATCATGCCTTCATCGTAGCCGAACGTGGAGCTACAGGCGGATCGGCAGCGCCGAGAAACCGCGCAGTACGATGCCCGGCCGCCACTGCGGCGTCTCGTCGACGAGCTTCATGCTCGGGAAGCGGGTCACCGCTGAGCCGAGGGCGATCTGACCCTCGAGCCGCGCGAGCGCCGCGCCCAGACAGAAGTGCGCGCCGAAACCGAACGAGAGGTGGCGGTTGTCGCCGCGCGCGAGGTCGAGCCGGTCAGGCTCGGCGAACACGTCCGGATCCCGGTTCGCGGCGGAGAGCATCAGCACGACCTCGTCGCCGGGAGCAATCTCGCGCCCGAGCCAGGTGCGCGGAGCTCGCGTCATGGGGAGACGGGTCGTCGCGGTCACCGGTGGCTCGAAGCGCAGGAGCTCCTCGATGGCGGTGCCGATGCAATCGGGCTGCGCCTGCAGCTTCGCGAGCTCGCCGGGGTGACGCAGCAAAGTGTAGAGCCCGTTCCCGATCAGGTTCGTGGTCGTCTCGTGGCCCGCGGCGAGCACCAGCACGACGGTCGCGAAGAGCTCGTCCTCCGAGAGCTGGTCGTCGACTTCGCGGGCGCCGAGCAGGCGGCTGATCAGGTCTTCGCGCGGGCGCGCGCGCCGCTCCGCGAACAGTCGGTCCATGTATGCACGCATCTCGACGCAGGCGTTCGCCGCGCCGACGAGACCTTTCTCGCGAATCGTCCCGTCGAGGAACGTGACCAGCGCATCGGACCAGCGCTTAAGGTCCGCGCGAGCTTCGAGCGGGACGCCGAGCAGCTCCGCGATCACGATGATCGGCAGCGGCATGCCGAAATCCGCGATCGCGTCGAGCGCGCCGCGGCGCGCGGCCGCGTCGAGCAGCTCGTCGGCGATCGCCTGCACGCGCGGCCGCAGCTCCGCGACCACGCGCGGCGTGAACGCCTTGTTCACGAGCGTGCGCAGGCGCGCGTGGTCGGCGCCATCCTTCAACAGCATCATCGCGAGCACGGTGCGCGCGACGACGCTGAACGGCGCCTGCGGATCCGCCGCGATCGCCTGCAGCGCCGCGGGCGGGAACTTGGACGCGGACCAGCTCGGGTCGCGCAGCAGCGTGACACAGTCGCTGTGCCGCGTGAGCAGCCACGACACGCCGCCGTCCGACATCGGGCTCGAGTGCATCGGCGCTTCGCGGCGCAGCCGCGCTAGCCACGGATGCGGGTCGGCCTGAATCTCGGGCAGGCTCGAATCCCAGAGAATGGTCGGATCGGTGCTCATGTCTGTCACTTTGCCGCGAGCTACGAGGCCTTCGCAGACTGCGCGCGCGCGGCGTTCTTCTCGTGCAGCGTCTGGATCAGCTGCCCGACACCCTTCTGTGTCACGATCTCCTGCACCTGCGAGCGGAAGTTCTGCACCATGCTCACGCCTTCGGGCAGGACGTCGATCACGAGCCACTTGCCGCCGTCGGAGCGCATGCGGTAGTCGATCCGCACGCCGTCGGCCGGCGCCGAGCCGCCGCTGATGCGCATGCGGATGGTCACGTCCTTGTTGCCCTCGAGCCGCCCATCGCCGATCTCGATCTTCTCGTTCGAGGTGTACTTGTCGAACTGCTTGCCGTAGGTCAGCGAGAGGTGCTCCCTGAATTCCTCGGTGAACTCGGTCTGCTGAGCTTCGCTGAGCTGCGAGCGGTTCTTCCCGAGCACGAGCTGAGTCATCTTCGGGAAATCGAAGTGGTCGAGCGCAATGCCCTCGAGCTTGTGCAGGCGCGCGTCCCGCTCGAGCGACTTGTCATTCAGGATGGCCAGTGTTTCGTCGACGGCCTGCTGCAGCGAGGCTTTGGCCGCGGCGGCGGCGGCGCCGCCGTCGGCGCGCGCACCCGACGGGCCCGCGAGCAGCAACAGCGCGAGCGCGAGCGCCGCTCTATTCGGGAAGATTCTCACTGTCGTCGATCTCGTAGAGCTCATCGCTCGGCCCTTCGTCGGGATGACCGTTGTCATTTCGGATTTGCAGCTCCCGGCTCTGTAGGTAGAAGTCGCGCCCGGCAGCGTACCAGTCGACGGCGGCGTCGCGCGCCGCTTTCAGATTCGCGTCGGCCAGCGCGCGTCGATTGACGTCGCGCACGACCGTCTCGCCATAGGGCGCCAACCATGGCCAGCAGAGGGAGTCGCCGACATTCAGCACGCAGTCGACGGGCCACCCGACGAAGTCGCGGACCGTGGTGCGCGGAGCGATCAGTGGTAGCACCAGATACGGGCCAGGCGGAATCCCCCAGACGCCGAACGTCTGTCCCATGTCCTCGGGCCGGCGTGCAAGCCCGAGATAGTGATGCGCAGGGTCGAAGATGCCCGCGATGCCGACCGTGGTGTTGATCGCGAAACGCCCCAGGGCGACACCGGATTGCTTCGGGTCGCCCTGCAGGAGCGGCTGAACGAAGTATCCGGGGAAGTTCAGATTGTCGAAGAACTGCTCGAGGTGCACGCGCACACTCTGCGGCGTGATGAAGCTCCAGCCGTGCGCGGCCGGGCCGTACAGGAACCGGTCGATGAGGTCGTTGTTGAACCAGAACATCGCGCGGTTGAAGCCCTGCCACGGATCGCTGCCGGCATCGGCGGGTGCGGGCACGGCCCCCGGAGCAGGCGCCGGAGTCACGACGGCCGACGCCCCGGGCGATGGCGCCGTGGCTGTCGCGCAGGCGAAGCACGCGCTGGCGCCGATCGCGAGCACGAGGCGAGTCAGTCGCGCACTCACGAACCGTCGCCTTTCTTCTTTCCGCCGTCGCCGATGTTCTGGATGAACTTGCCGATCAGGCGCTCGATCACGACGGCGCTCTGCGTGTACGAGATCTCACCGCCGTCGTGGAGCAGCGTGTCCGAGCCCCCAGGCGAGAGGCCGACGTACTGATTGCCAAGCACTCCCTGAGTGAGTACGGCCGCCTGCGTGTCGTCGGGGAGCTTCAGGCCGCGGTCGACGTCCATCGTCACGCGCGCGCGAAAACTGCCGTCGGGGGCGAGCTCGATCTTCTTGACCTGGCCCACCTTCACACCGCCGATCACCACCGGCGAGCGCGGCGCCAGACCGCCGATCTCGTCGAAGCTCGCATACAACGTGAGGCCACCCGGGCCGGAGTACGCCGCGCCGCCGAGCTGGATCGACAGGTACGCGAGCGCGGCCAAGCCTGAGAGCACGAACACGCCGACGAGCAAGTCGCGAATCGGTGAACGACTCATAGGCCAACCCCCCAGAGCGCGGTGATCACGTAGTCGAACATCAGCGTCGCCACGGAAGCCTGCACGACCGCGCCCGTGGTTGCACGGCTCACGCCGGCCGAGTTGGGCGCCGCGGTGTAGCCGCGCCAGGTGGCGATCAGCCCGACCAGCGCGCCGAACACGAGCGACTTCAACAGGCTGCCGAGCACGTCGTTCTCGAAGTCGATGTTGTTCTCGAGGCTCGACACGTAGGTGCCCGCGTCGATTCCGAGAACTCCGACGCCGACGAGATACCCTCCGAATAGGCCGAACACGATGAACAGCGCCGAGAGCAGCGGCATCGAGAGCGCGAGAGCGAATGCCTTCGGCTGAGTCACGAAGTCGATCGGATCGACCGACATCATGCGCAGGCCGTCGAGCTGCTCCGACGCCACCATCGAGCCGATCTCCGCAGCCACAGCCGAGCCCGCGCGTCCAGTGACCAAGAGCGCCGTCAACACCGGCCCGAGCTCGCGCACGAGGGAGAGTCCGACGACCGCGCCCATGCTCTGCTCCGCGCCGAAGCGAACTAGCGTGTTGTAGCCCTGGAGGCCGAGCACGAGCCCGACCGCGGTGCCCGACGTGCACACGATCGCGAGCGACAACACGCCCGTGTTGTACAGCTCGTCGATCAGGCGCCGCAGACGATAGGGCGGGGCGAGCGTCTCGAACACGAGCCGCGAACCGAAGTGCGTGACCCCGCCGAGGCCGTGCACGTTGTCGATGGTGCGCCAGCCGATGTCTCGCACCAGCTCGAACATCAGCTCGCGTCCTCGAGCGCGGGGCCGGAGCCCGCCGCGGTCAGAAAGCGCTGGATGCGCGGATCGATGCTCGCCTTCAGCTCCTTCACGGTGCCGGAGATCGCCGCGCCGTCGACGAGAAACACCACTTCGTCCGCCATGCGCATGGTCGAGCCGATGTGGTGATTGGTGAGAATCATGGTCAGGCCCTTCGTGTGATTCACCTCGATCAGGAGCGCTTCGATGAGCCGCACCGCCAACGGATCGAGTCCCGAGAACGGCTCGTCGATGAGCAGGATCTCGGGGTCCATGATCATCGCGCGCGCGAGCGCGACGCGTTTCTTCATGCCGCCCGAGAGCTGGCCGGGGAGCAGCGCGTCGACGCGCTTCAAGCCGACCGCCTCGAACTGCGCGTGCACGCGCTCCGTCACCTCGGCGTCGCGCATGCGCGTGTGCTCGCGCAGCGGCAGCGCGACGTTGTCGAACACGCTCATCGAGTCGAGCAACGCGCCGCCCTGGAACATCATCCCGAGGCGCTTGCGCACGCGCAGCATTTGGCGCTCGGGCAGACGCGAGATTTCCTGTTCGCCGATCCAGATGTCGCCGTAGTCGGGGCGCTGCAGTCCGGCCACGAGGCGCAACAACGTGCTCTTCCCGACGCCGCTCGCGCCCAGTATCACCGATACCTTTGCTTGCGAGAAACGACAAGAGAGACCGTCGAACACGCGCCGATCGCCGAACGCCAAGCGCACGCTCACCACATCGACGTGCGACTGGCCAAGCGCCGAGCCCTCGGACCGGGACGCGCCCCCGTGTGCCATGTCTACCGGCATCGACACCGCGGGCGTATATGGCGATTGCGCCGCGAGTCGTCAACGCGCCTGGGAGCGAGGACGGAGCGAGGCAAAGCCGAGCGGAGGCGCCAGCGAGCGGCCGTCCGCGCGCGCATAGGCGCTAAGACACGCCGACGAGCTTCGCGCTCGCGTCCCAAAGTCGGCTCGCCGCGGCCTCGTCGAGCGCGTGCGCGTGCGGCGTCTGCTCGTGGCGATCGCTGAAGTAGCGGCCGGTCACGCCGTCGAGCTCGGGCGCCGTGCAGGCCCAGATCGACGTCTCCGCGCCCTTTTCGGGCGAGCGGAAGAACGGCCGCGCGAGGTTGGTGAGAAACTTCAGGATCGGGGCGTCGTTGTTTTGCCCGAGCCCGGTGCGCACGACGCCCGGATGCACGGCGTTTACAGTGACTCCGGAGCCGGCGAGCCGTCGCGCGAGCTCGCGCGTGAACAGGACGTTGGCGAGCTTCGAGCGCCCGTACACGCGCATCGCCGAGTAGTGCTTCGCCGAGCCGAGGTCGTCGAAGTCCAGCGCTCCGCCCATGCGGTGCGCGTCCGACGCCACGTTCACGATGCGCGCCGGCGCGCTCGAGCGGATGCACTCGAGCAACAGGTTTGTCAACAGGAAGTACGCGAGGTGATTCACCGCGAACGTGGTCTCGATGCCGTCGCCGGTCTCGCTGCGCGTGAGCTGCATGACCCCCGCGTTGTTCAGCAGGATGTGCAGCGACTCGCCGCTCGCGAGAAACTCGGCAGCCGCGCGCCGCACGTCGGCCTGCGAGGCGAGGTCCGCGCGCAGCACGCGCACCTCCGTGCCCTTCGACGCGCGCGCGATCTCGGCGCGCGCCGCCTCCGCGCGCTCCGGGTCACGCGCGACGATGAACAGCTTCGCGCCCATGCGCGCGAGCGCGCGCGCCGACGCGAGCCCGATGCCGTTGGTCGCGCCGGTCACGAGCGCCGTCTTGCCGCGCAGGTCGGTCATGGGATCAGCACCACCTTCCCGACGTTCTTGCGGTCCTGAATGTAGTGGTGCGCTTCGGCGGCGTTCTCCAGCGGGAAGGTCGCGCCGATCAGCGGCGCGATCTCCTGCCGCTGCCAACAGCCGAGCAATGCCTCGAGCCACGAGTTCACGAGCTCGATCTCGTCCCACAGGTGCGCGAGGTTCACGCCGAACACGCCGCGATTCTCGTTGATCAGTCGCGTCGGCGTGAAATGGAACCACGGCACGCGCGCCGCGGTTACGAGCGCGCGCAACAGGTTCCGGCGCTTCCCGGCCGCGGCGGCCGAGAGCCCGAACATCGCGAGCCGCCCGGTCGGCGAGAGACTGCGGTAACTCTTGCGGAACGAGTGACCGCCGACCGCGTCGAGCACCAGGTCGACACCGCGGCCGCGCGTGTACTCGCGCACGCGCGCTTCGAAGTCATCGCTGTATGGATCGATCGCGAAGTCGAGTCCGAAGCGCTTCAAGGCGTCGTGTTTCGAGGCCGACGCCGTACCGATCACGCGCGCGCCGACGCGCTTGGCGAGCTGCAGCGCCGCGATGCCGACTCCCCCGCCCGCGGAGTGAATCAATACCGTCTGGCCCGCGCGCAGTCCGCCCATCACCTCGAGGATCTGCCACGCGGTGAGATAGTTCACCGGCAGCGCCGCGCCCTGCGGCGCGCTCATGTCTGGCGGCCGCGTTTGAAGCTGCACCTCCGGTACGCAGACAGTGTCCGCGTAACCGCCAAAGCGAGTCAGCGCGAGGATGTCGCGCCCGATCCAATCGGGCTCGACCTCAGCGCCGACCGCGTCGACCTTCCCCGAAATCTCGTAGCCGGGCACGACCGGCCGCGGCGGGAGATCGGGGTACAAACCCATGCGGCCCATGACGTCCGCGAAGTTCACGCCGATCGCCTCGACGCGAACCCGCACGTGGCGCGGACCCGGCAGCGGGTCCGCCACTTCGCGCAGTCGCAGCACCTCGGGGCGCCCGAAGCGCTCGATCCAAACCTGTCTCACGTCCACCCCCTGTGGCGAGCGCGATTCTAGGGGGCGGATGCGCGGCGCGCCGCGCTAGTCGGCGTCGGCGTCTTCGATGTCTTCCGGCTCGAGCGGACCGAACTGGCTCGAGAACACCTGGTAGCGCGCGAGCACCGAGATCAGGTACTTCGGCCGCGGGTTGTGCCCGCGCGAGACGAGGCGCTGCACGCGATACGGTCCGAGGTTGTAGGCCGCGATCGCGAGTGCCGGATCCGGGTACATCTCGAACATCTCGCCGAGGTAGCAGGCGCCGATCGAGACGTTCGCCGCCGGGTCGAGCAGCGTGCGCGGACCCGTCCAGGGAATGCCGTGCCGCTTCGCGATGTCACGCGCGACGAACGGGCGCACCTGCATGAGGCCGATCGAGCCGCGGTTGCCGCGCGCCTGGGGATTGAAGTCGCTCTCCTGCTCGATGATCGCGAGGACCAGCAATGGATCGAGCTGATGTGCCTGCTGTGCGGCCTCGATCGCGCTCGCGACGCGCGCGCGATCGACCGGAGTGAGCTCGGGGGCGTGCTCCACGAGCAACTCCGCGAGCCGTTCGGCCAGGCGGGGCTTCGCGAGCGCGGCCTCCGGTGTGGCCGGGATTTCTACCTGCGGCGGCGCGAGCTTGGCCGCTTCGCGCGCGGGCACGACGGCGATCGCAGGCGCCGGCGCGACCGGAACGCTGGCCTGCTCGCGCAGGACCGCGCCCTGAAACGGCGTCTGACAAGCGCTGAAGATCAGCGCAGCTGCGGTCCCCAGGAGAACTCGGCGCAGCGCGGTGTGGTCCGCCGCTTCCCATAGCGCTCGATGCAAGCGCGCTCCCTTGTTTCCCCCACGGACGACGGGCTTGGCAGCCAGCCCAGGCGGAGTCCACCAAACAAGCTCCATACGAGCTGTGATCGGAGTCACCCGGCGCGCGCCGTGTGATCGGCCTCACGCAAGCAGGGCGAGCAAGTCCTCGCGGGTGATGGCGTTGGCCCGGTCGGCGCCGGCGAGTGCCGCCTCCGCCAGCTCCCGTTTCCGCTGTTGGAGCGCCAGGATGCGTTCCTCGACCGTGTCCTGCGCCACCAGCCGATACACCATGACGGGGCGGTCCTGACCGATGCGGTGCGCGCGGTCGGCGGCCTGTTCCTCGACGGCGGGGTTCCACCACGGATCGAGCAGGAACACGTGGTCGGCCGCGGTCAGGTTCAGACCGACACCGCCGGCCTTCAGCGACAGCAGCAGGACGGGCGGTCCGTCCTCGGATTGGAAGCGGCCGACCACCCCCTCGCGGTCCTGCGTGCTGCCGTCGAGGCGGGTGAAGTCGAGCTGGGCTGCGCGCAGCGCCGGCTCGACGAGGTCGAGAAACGAAGTCCACTGCGAGAACACGAGCGCCTTGTGACCCTCGGCCACGGCCTCCTCGAGCGACTCGAGCAGGACCGAGAGCTTGGTCGACCCGGCGCCGTGCTGGCCCGGGACGAGCGAGCGATGGCAGGCGGCTTGGCGCAGTCGGAGCAGGAGCTCGAGCGCTTCGATCACGCTGCCGCCCGATTGCAGGCGCGCGACCACTTCGCGCTGCGACGCGGCGCGCACGGCGTCGTAGACGGCGCGCTCGTCCGGGTCGAGCTCGCAGTGCAGCACCGCTTCGGTGCGCGGCGGCAGCTCGCGCGCGACGTCGCGCTTCAGGCGCCGCAGGATGAATGGGGCGATGCGCGCGCGCAGATGCGCGGCGGCGCCCGGCTGGCCTGCGGCGACCGGCCGCGCGTAGCGCTCGCGGAAATCGGCGAGCGAGCCGAGCAGCCCGGGATTCGAGAAGTGCATCTGGCTCCAGAGCTCGTCGAGGCGGTTCTCGACGGGCGTGCCGGTCAGCGTGAGTCGATGCGCGGCACGCAGCGCGAAGGCCGCGCGCGCGACCTGGCTGTCGGGATTCTTGATCGCCTGCGCCTCGTCGAGGACGACGGTGTCCCACTCGACCGCCGCGAGCGCATCGGCGTCGAGACGCAGCAGCGCGTAGCTCGTGAGCGTGAGGTCAGCGGCGGGATCGAGCGTGCGCTTCGCCCCGTGGTACACCGAAATGCGTAGGCTCGGGCGGAAGCGCTTCGCCTGCTCGGCCCAGCCGAAGAGCACGCTCGTCGGCGCGACCACGAGCGTCCGGCCCGCGACGGCGCAGAGCGCCTGCAGCGTCTTGCCCAGGCCCATGTCGTCCGCGAGCAAGCCGCCGAGGCCGGCGGCGCGCAGGAAGGCGAGCCAGCGCACGCCCTCGATCTGGTAACCGCGCAGCTCGGCGTGGAGATCGGCGGGCAGGGGCGCATCCGGGAGGCCGTCGAAGCCGTCGACGAGCGCGCGCAGGCGCTCGAAGCCTGGCGGCGGCGGCTCGCCGAGATCGGCGTACAAGCGCGCGAGGTCGGGAAGGACGCAGGCCGGCACGCTGCCATCGGCGGCGCGCGCCGCGAGCAGGTCCGCGACGCGCTGGCCGTGCTTCTCGAGCCACGCGCTGGGCAGCGGCGCGAAGCCGCCGCCGCTGAGCGGCACGAGTGACTCGCCCTCGTTCCAGGCGCGCAGCACGCGCGCCGCGTCGACGCGCGCGCCGCGCGCACCCGCGCTGAACTCGAGCTCGAGCCGGTTCGAGCCGCCGCGCAGCTGCGGATCGAGCTCGGGCGCGAGGAAGAACGAAGCGTGTGCGTTCCCGAGCACGTCGCCCGAGAAGCGCTCGAGCGCAGCGCGGAACTCGATCGCCTCGCGCGGCGCGAAGTCACGCTCGCCGCCCGGCGCGAGGCCGAGCTCGCGCTCGAGGCGGGAGACGAGCGCGGCTTCCGCCGACTCACTGCGCCGCGGAACCGCGTTCCCGAGCGCGACGAGCCGCCCGTCCTCGATACGCGCCACGGGCGGATCCCCGTAGACGAGCTCGGCCGCGACGCGCAGCCGATCGCCGTGGCGAGTGACTCGTGCGCGCAGGCGGGGCTTCGCGAGCTCCTCGCGCGGCAGGCGCTCGGTGCGGATCTCGACCGGGATGCGCGCGCGCAGCTCGGGGATCACCTCGGCCACCAGGCGCCCCGCGGCCTCGAGCGGGTAGAGCCGCCCGTGCCCGAGCTCGCTGCGCTCGCGCAAGGTCAGATGCGGATCGCCGAGGGGGCGCAGCGCGCCGCCGCAGAGCGCAACGCCGTTCGCGAACGTCTCGCTGAGCCGCGGGTCTGGGGCGAGCTGCACGGTGAAGCCGTCGCCGCGATCCTCGACGAGCGCGATCGGAAGCACCGCTTCGAGCGACACCGAAATGGGTAGGCCGTCGAGGCGCACGTCCTCGCAGCCCACGAGCGCGCCGAGCAAGCGCTGCATGGCTTCGGCGGGCGGCGGCCCGGTACGGCGCGCGTCGAGGAGCCGCTCGACCGCGAGGTCCTCGGCGCTGACCAGCGGCGCGGGCCCACCCGCGCGCCCGGTCGCGTATGCGGCGAGCGAGTTCACGAGTGGCTCGCTGTGCCCGTCGCGCACGAGCACGCGCGCGAGGGCGATGCCGCCGGGCGCGCGCGTGAGGCGGTAGCCGAGCTTTGCGGCGGACCCCGCGGCGCTCGGCAGCTCCACACCCGACTCGCGCGCGCGGCGCAGCGCGATCACCGCCGCGCACGCGTGCTCGCACGGATCGTCCGTCCCATCGCAGTCGCACTCCCAACTCGAACGGGCGGGGTGCAGACGGACGGCGGGCGCGGCGCGGCCCGCACGCACGAGCACGCGCAGCACCAACTCGTCGTCGGAGCGTGACTCGACGCTCACCGCGCCGCGCCGAACCAGCTCGACGGCGCGTGACCAGACGGCGATCTCCGCCTCGGCGCGCACCGCCTCGAAGAGCTCGTTCATCGGCGGCGGAGGCTACGCGAGCCCTCTGGGCCCTGCCACGCAGTGGCGCGGGCTTCGGCCTCGGGCATCCTCCCCGGCTTGTCGGCGACACAAAATGGTGAACGGCGGATCCCCGCTTCCGGTGAGCGGCGGATTCCCGCCTTGCTCGTCTCCGGCTTTCTCGGCTCCGGCAAGACGACGCTCGTGCGCCATCTGCTGCGCGACGCGCGAGCGCGCGGCCTGCGACTCGCGATCGTGTCGAACGAGTTCGGCGAGCTCGGCATCGATCGCGCGCTGCTCGGCGGCAGCGACGAGACGTTCATCGAGCTGGGCGGTGGCTGTGTCTGCTGCCGCCTCTCGGACGAGTTGGTCACCACGCTCGAGAAACTGCGCGAACGCGTCGACCCGGATCGCGTGGTGATCGAGACGTCCGGGGTCGCGCTGCCCTACGACGTGTCGCTCCACTTCTTCCGCGAGCCGCTCGCGCGCTGGATCGGCGAGGACCTGACGGTGATCGTGGTGAACGCCGAGCAGCTCGCCGCCGGGCGCGACCTCGACGACACGTTCGAGGATCAGGTCTCGTCCGCGGATCTGATCGTCTTGAACAAGATCGATCTCGTGGCGGAGTCGCTGCTGCCCGCGCTCGAGGCGAAGCTGCGGGCGCTCGAGCCGGAGGCGCCGATCGTGCGCGCGCGACACGGCGCGGTGTCGGTCGACCTGCTGTTTCCGCCGAGTCCGCCCGAGCTCGGCGCGCGGACGCGGAGACCGGACGGAGCGCCGCACACTCACCAGGATTTCCGCGCCGAGGTCCGGGACTTCGAGCCCGGGCTGGCGAGCCGCGTGATCGAGGAGCGAGTGCGCGCGGAAGGCGCCCTGCGCGCGAAGGGCTTCGTCGAGACCGCCGAGGGGCTGCGACTCGTGCAGGGCGTGGGGGCGCGCATCGAGCTCGTCGTTCCCGAGGTCGCGCCGTCGCGCGAGCTCATCGGGCGGGTCGTGCTGATCCGGCGCGGCGCGCCGCACGATGACTGACTCCGCTCGACTCGACTCACTCGCGCAGCCGATCGGGCTCCCGCCAGCGGAGATCTTGGCGCGCTTCGTCGCCTGGGCCGAGGCGCGCGGCCTGCGCCCGTACCCGGCGCAGGAAGAGGCGTTCCTCGAGCTGCTCGAGGGCAAGCACGTCGTGCTCGAGACGCCGACGGGTTCGGGCAAGTCACTCGTCGCGCTGCTCCTGCACTTCAAGGCGCTGTGCGAGGGCGCGCGCTCGTTCTACACCTCGCCGATCAAGGCGCTGGTCTCCGAGAAGTTCTTCGCGCTGTGCGGCGCCTTCGGCGCCGAGAACGTCGGCATGCTGACGGGCGACGCGAGCATCAACGCGAGCGCGCCGATCGTGTGCTGTACGTCCGAGGTGCTCGCGAACATGGCGCTGCGCCAGGGCGCGGAGCTGCGGGTCCCATACGCGGTGCTCGACGAGTTCCACTTCTACTCCGACCCGCAGCGCGGCTGGGCCTGGCAGGTGCCGCTGCTGGTGCTGCCGAAGACGACGTTCCTGTTGATGTCGGCGACGCTTGGCGACACGAGCGCGATCCGGCGCGACTTGGCGGCGCGCAGCGGGCGCGAGGTCGCGCTCGTCCACTCCGACGAGCGCCCGGTGCCGCTCGATTACGCGTACCGTGAGACCGCCCTACACGAGACGGTGTCGGATCTGCTCGCGGAGGGGAAGGCGCCGATCTACGTCGTGAGCTTCACGCAGCGCGAGGCGGCAGAGCTCGCGCAGAGCCTCACCAGTATCTCCGTCGTGACGCGCGAGGAGCGCGACAAGATCGCGCGCGCGCTCGGCGAGTTCGCCTTCGACAGCCCTTACGGCAAGGATCTGTCGCGCCTGATCCGTGCCGGCATCGGCATCCACCACGCGGGGCTTCTGCCGAAGTACCGGCTGCTGGTCGAGCAGCTCTCGCAGCAGAGCCTCTTGAAGGTCATCTCGGGCACCGACACGCTGGGCGTCGGCGTGAACATCCCGATCCGCAGCGTGCTGTTCACGAAGCTCGCGAAGTTCGACGGGCGCCGCGTCGGCCAGCTCTCGGTGCGCGAGTTCAAGCAGATCGCGGGGCGCGCGGGCCGCAAGGGTTTCGACCACCAGGGCAGCGTCGTGTGTCAGGCGCCCGAACACGTGATCGAGAACAAGCGCATGCGCGCGCGCGCGAGTCAGTCGGGAAAGAAGAAGAGGAGGAAGAACGAAGTCACCCGGAAGCCGCCGCCGGGCTTCGTCGGCTGGAACGAAGAGTCGTTCAAGCGCTTGATCGAGCGCCCACCGGAGCCGCTCGTGTCGCGCTTCCGGGTGACTCACGGCATGCTCGTGCTGCTCCTGCGCCACGGCGAGGAGCAGGCGGACCCGCGCCGCAGTTGGCGCGTGGTCGCGGAGCTGATCGCGACGAGCCACGAGGACGAGCACCGCAAGCGCCGGCTCTTGCGCGACGCGGCGCAGCTGTTTCGCGGTCTGCGCGCGGCGGACATCGTGCGCATCGAGCGCGATCCGGCGACGGGGCTGCGGCGCGTGCGCGTCGCCGATGACTTGCAGTGGGACTTCTCGCTGCACCACGTACTGTCGCTGTATCTCGTCGAGGCGATCTCCTACATCGAGGCGCGCGACGAGGCCTTCGCGCTGGAGGTGCTGTCCCTCGTGGAGGCGGTGCTCGACGACCCGCGGGCGCTCTTGCTGCGCCAGCTCGACCGGCTGAAGAGTGACTTGATGTCGCGCCTGAAGGCCGAGGGCGTGCCCTTCGAGGAGCGCATTCGTCGCCTCGACGAGCTGCAGCCGCCCGCGCCCAGCCGGGACTTCATCGAGCAGACCTTCGGCTACTTCGCGCGGCGTCACCCGTGGGTGAAATGGCAGGACGTGAAGCCGAAGTCGATCGCGCGCGAGCTCGTCGAGGGCTACTGGGACTTCGATTCCTACGTGCGCTTCTACGGCCTGCAGCGCAGCGAGGGACTCCTGCTGCGCTATCTCGGCGAAGTCTACGGCTCACTCGTGCAAACGGTGCCGTCGGCAGCGAAGACCGAGGCCGTGCACGACGTGATCGCGTACTTCCGGGCGATGCTCGAGCGCGTCGACTCGAGCCTGGTCGCGGAGTGGGAGAGCCTGCTGCATCCCGAGCTGCGCGCGGCCATTCCCGCTGTCGCGGCATCGCCGCGTGCCTACGACCTGGCCGCCGATCCGCGCGAGCTGCGCGCGCGCGTGCGCGCCGAGCTGCACCGACTGGCGCGCGCGCTCGCGGCGCGCGACTGGGAGGAGGCCGCGCGCTCCGTGCATCGCGATCTCGACGACCCGTGGACCGCGGAGCGCTTCGCACGCGCGCTCGAGCCGTTCCGCGAGGAGTACGGCGACATCGTGTTCACGCCGCGCGCGCGCGAAAATCAGTGGACGCGCCTCGAGCCCGACGGCCCGCGCCGCTGGCGCGCGAGTCAGGTCCTGGTCGACCGCGACGACGACAATCTTTGGTGTATCGAGGGCGAGATCGATCTCAGCGGCGAGCGCGACCCCGTCGGCCCGTTGCTCCGCCTGGCGCGGATCGGGACTTAGTCGCGCGCGTCTTCTCGCGCGCGGCGCGCGCGCGGCTGGCGGCCCAGCTGCAGATCGGACACGCGCCGAAGTCGTGCCCGCGCGCGGGGCAGAAGCGCCGGCCGAAGTAGATGATCTGCAGATGGCGCTTGATCCACTCACTCTCGGGAAACAGCGCCTTCAGGTCGCGCTCGGTCTCGACGACGTTGCGCCCGCTCGACAGGCCCCAACGCTCCGCGAGCCGGTGGATGTGCGTGTCCACGGGAAACGCGGGCACGCCGAAGGCGTGCGCCATGACCACGCTCGCGGTTTTGTGTCCGACGCCGGGCAGCGCCTCGAGCTCCTCGAAGCTCTTCGGCACCTGTCCGCCGTGGCGCTCGACGACGAGCCGCGAGAGCTCGTGGATGTTCTTCGACTTGGCCGGCGAGAGCCCGCACGGCAGGATGATGCTGCGAATCTGGGGCACGCTGAGCCGAGTCATCGCCGCGGGATCGCTAGCGAGCGCGAACAGCTTCGGAGTCACTTGATTCACGCGCTCGTCGGTGCACTGCGCGGAGAGCACGACCGCGACCAGCAGCGTGTACGGATCCTCGTGAGTGAGGGGGATCTCGGGCATCGGGAACTTCGCGTCGAGGATCTGCCCGACGCGGTCGGCCTTCTCTTGACGAGTCACTGAATCCTCCCCGCGAGAAAGCGAACGAACGCGGGGTGCGCGTTCGCGCACGGCACGAGCTCGAGCGCCTCGCCGCCCGCCTCGCGCCATTGCTCGGCTCCGCGGATGCCGATCTCCTCGAGCGTCTCGAGGCAGTCGGCCGCGAACGACGGACACAGCACCGCCAGCCGCTTCACGCCCGCTAGCGCGAGCTCCGGCAGACGCACGTCGGTGTAGGGGCGAATCCAGGGATCGCGCCCGAGCCGCGACTGGAAGGCGAGCGAGAACGAGCCGGGCGCGAGCCCGAGCGCGCCCGCCAAGGCGCGCGTGGTCGCGTGACACTGCGCGCGGTAGCAGCGAGCGTTCGCGAAGCTGATTGCGTCGCAGCAGGTCTCCGAGCCGAGACAGTGTCGGCCGCTCGGATCGCCCGCGCGCATGTGGCGCTCGGGCAGCCCGTGATACGAGAACAGCACGTGATCGGGGCGAAACGCGGCGAGGCGCGGGCGTGAAATCTCCGCGAGCGCCGCGATGAACCCGGGCGAGTCGTAGAACTCCGTGAGCGCCTCGAACGCCGGCACGTTCGTGCGCGCGGCCGCGAGCTCGAACAGTCGTGCCAGCGCCGACCCGAGCGACGACGATGCATACTGAGGAAACAGCGGCAGCGCGACGATGCGCGCGGCGCCCGCGTCGCAGAGTCGCTCGAGCGCGCCCGCGATCGACGGCTCGCCGTAGCGCATGCCGAGCTCGACGACGTGGTTCGCGCCGAGCTCGGTCGCGAGCGCCGCGCGCAACGCCATTCCGTTCGCGAGCAACGGAGAGCCCGCGGTGCTCCAGATCTTCCGGTACGCAGCCGCGGAGCGCGGCGCGCGAAAAGGCGCGATCACGAGATTCACGAGTGCCCAGCGCGCCGGCACAGCCAAGTCGATCACGCGCGGGTCCGAGAGGAACTCGCGCAGATAGCGGCGCACGTCGCTGGTCGCGGGCGAGCGGGGCGTGCCCAAGTTGAGCATGAGGACACCCGTCTTTCCGCTCGCCGCGTTCACGCGCGAAGTAG
>JBGQIB010000071.1:0-21077 GCA_041498295.1 bacterium
CTGCTGCACGAGAAGAAGATCTCGAACATGAAGGATCTCCTGCCCCTTCTGGAGCAGGTCGCGCGCGCCGGCAAGCCGCTCGTGATCGTCGCGGAAGACATCGAGGGCGAAGCGCTCGCCACGCTCGTGGTCAACAAGATCCGCGGCACGCTCTCGGTCGCGGCCGTCAAGGCGCCGGGTTTCGGCGACCGCCGCAAGGCGATGCTCGAAGACATGGCCATCCTCACGGGCGGCCAGGTGATCGCGGAAGAGCTCGGCATCAAGCTCGAGAACGTGACCTTGAACGACCTGGGCAAGGCCGGTCGAGTCACGATCGACAAGGACAACTCGACGATCATCTCCGGCGCGGGCAAGAAGAAGGACATCGAGGCGCGCTGCAACGAGCTGCGCAACCAGATCGAGGACACGAAGTCCGACTACGACCGCGAGAAGCTCCAGGAGCGGCTGGCCAAGCTCGCGGGCGGCGTCGCCGTCGTGAAGGTCGGCGCGGCCACCGAGAGCGAGATGAAGGAAAAGAAGGCGCGCGTCGAGGACGCGCTCCACGCCACGCGCGCGGCGGTCGAGGAAGGCATCGTGCCCGGCGGCGGCGTTGCGCTGATCCGCGCGAAGAAGGCGCTCGACGGTCTCAAGGGCGCGAACGCGGAGCAGCAGGCGGGCATCGCCATCATCCGCCGCGCGATCGAAGAGCCGCTGCGCATGATCGCGCAGAACGCGGGCCAGGAAGGCTCGGTCGTCGTCGACAAGGTCGCCAATGGCAAGGGCTCGTACGGCTTCAACGCCGCGACGGACACCTACGGCGACTTGGTCAAGGACGGTGTGATCGACCCCACGAAAGTCGTGCGCTGCGCGCTCCAGAACGCGGCGAGCGTGTCGGGTCTGCTCCTCACCACGCACGCAATGATCGCGGACAGGCCCAAGGAAGAAGACGACAAACACGCGGGGCATCAGCACTAGGGCGTCCTACAGGCGGGAACGACGCGCGCCGATCGCCTCTCGGAGGAGTCTTTCGGCGCATGTCGACTGCCGAGCGCCACGCGGAGTTTCTGACTGAGCGCCTGCGCGCGTTCAGCCTGTCGATCCATCTCGATCCCGGGGCCGCTTCGGCCGAGGGAGTGCTCGGGCTCTCGCCCACGCCATTCGAGACACTCGGCCGGCCGCTGGTCGTCGCGCGCGCGCGTTTCTACACGCTCGGCCACAATCGGCTGAAATTCTTCGACCCGGCGATCCTGTTCGACTTGCCCGCGCTGGACGTCAGCCGCTGCAACTCGAAGCACGATGTCGAGTCCGCGCTGCGCCGCGCTTGGGCCGCGCAGATGCGCGCGCTCGGCGAGGCGCTCGTCTGGCTGCAGCGGCTCCGCGCGCCGACTCAGCTGGTCGCGGGCGGTGCGCGACTGCGCTTCGTCGACGAGCAAAGCGGGCCGATCGAGGTGCGCGCGCCGCGCGAGATCCTGCTGCCCAGCAGCGGCGCGCTGGCTCTGCGCTCACTCGGCCAGCCGGGCGAACGCCGCTTTCGTGCGCTGCCCAGCCTGGAGAGCGCGAACGAGCTCGCGATGTCGATTTCGTCCGCGGTCGCCGAACGGGCGCGCCACACGACGGATGCCGCGCCGCTGTCCGGCCCCGACGAGAGCGAGCCTCTGCGCGACCAGCGCGCGCGGCGCGCGCTGGTGATCTCGACCGCGCCTGCGGCTCCAGTCGAGCTGGCAACGCTCCTGGCGCTCCGGCACGTCGAGCTCGACCACTTCCGCGACTCCGCGCACGCGCTCGCCGCATTCCGCGAGCGCAGCTACGAGCTGGCGATCGTCGACGCGCGCCTGGGCCGCGACGACGGCTTCGAGCTCGCGGCCGACCTGCGGCGTTTGCCTGGGGTCGAGAATCTGCCGATCGCGATCGTCGACGAGCGGGACGGTCCCGCCAACCGCTCCGCCGCGAACCTCGCGGGCGCAGCGCTGTACCTGGTGAAGCCCGTAAACTGGGCGGAGCTCGAACCCACCCTGCTCGACCTCCTCGACCACGCTGCGCACCGCCGCTACCAGCGGTTCATTGCGCGCATGGCCGTGCGCACCGCGGCCAGCGCCGGCGCCTGGGACGAGCTCACCGAGCTGGTCGCTCGCGGCGGCATCTGCCTGCGCACGCGCCGCGACATTCTCCCAGGCGCGGTCGAGCGCTACCGGATCCACCTGCCCGCGCCGCTCGAGCCGATCGACGTGGACGGCGACGTGATTTCGCGCGCCAACCTACCCGGCTATGCGAGCGTCCTCGCGGGCATCCGCTTCCGCCGCTTCCACGATGCTGGGGAGGCGCGTTGGATCCGCGTCATCGAGGATCTGGCGCGCCGCGCGCAGGCCGGCGCGCACGCCGGGCTCTAGCCGACGACCTGCCGCGCCTTCTTGATGTCGTCGTCCATGATCGTCTTGCGCTTCTCGCGCGCGGCCGCGTTCCCGGCCTCCTGCGCCAGCCGCGCGATGTATTCCTCTGCGGCCGCGACCGCCAGCTCGACCGCTGGCCCTGACGTTCGCAGCTCTCCACCGTGCTTCACGAGCAGCCGCTTCACAGCAGCCGCGGGAATTTCCGCCATGTGCTCACTCGCCCCCGGAACCGTTCTTGGTTCGGGCGGTAGGATTCCCAGCCGAAGCGCCGCCGTCAACCGCTAGCGCTTTTCGAGGCGGGCGAGGAATTCCACGACTCTCTGCGCCACCAGCGCCTTCTCGAAGTCGACGGGCAGCACGTGGCCGGAGCGCTCGAGCCAGTGGAGCTCGCGATCGCCGGCCCCCAGTGCTCGCAAGAGGAGCTCGGCGTTGCGCACGGGCACGGTCGGATCGAGGCGACTGAAGATCAGCGAGGCCGGCGCCTGGACGCGCGACAGCCCGGCGCGAACCTCGGACGCCAGCAGCAGCAGCTGGTTCACGGCGGCGAGCGGCATGCGGTCGTAGCCCGGGTGACGACGGCGGGCCTCGGCGTCGAGGATCGCCGGGGTCTTGGGGAGCTGGCGCACGATGCGGTGCAGCCAGGGCACGCCGCGGTGCACGAGCCAGCCGAGGTCGAGCGGCACCGCGAGCGCGACCAATCCGGGCAGCGCGCGGCGCTCGGCGAGCGCGAGCGCGAGCAGTCCGCCGAGCGACAGCCCGATGGCGTACACACGCTCGTGTCGCTGCGCGAGCGCATCGTGCGCCGCGACGACGGCACTCACCCACTCCATGTACGGCATGCGCGCGAGCTCCGCGGGCGTCGTGCCGTGGCCGGGCAGGAGGGGGCCCTCGCAGTAGAAGCCTGCCTCCGCGAGCGCCTCCGCCGGCGGCCGCACCTCGTAGGGCGTACCGGTGAGTCCGTGCAGACACAAGACCGCGGGCGCGAGACCGCCGCGCGGATCGCCGAGCCGGAAGGCGTTCGCATCTACGTTCACGTGAGCTCGTCCTCGGCGCGGCGCTGCGCCGCGCGCGCCACGGTCGCGATCGCGACCCCGTGACGTCGGGCCGCGCGCGCGCACGCCTCGTATTCGGGCTTCACGGCTTGCGTGCCATCGGGCGCGCGCGCGAGCTTCACGCGAATCGGCCCGTACTCGGTCGTGACTGAGCCCGCGGCCCGCTTCAGCAGCAGGCGCGAGACGCGCTGCACGCGCACGCCGAGCGCGCTCGAGTCCGAGAGCACCAGGCGCGCGAGCCGTTCGGCGTCCGACGGCCGCGCGAGCACGCGCAGCGCCTGACCGGGCCTCCCCTTCTTCATGAGCAGCGGCGCGAGGGACGCGTCGAGCGCGCCCTCGTCATGCAAGCGCTCGACGAGGAACGCGAGATGCTCGGGAGTCATGTCGTCGAGGTGCGTCTCGAGCACCGCGACCTCGTCGCGCGCGAGCTCGGGCTCCGCCTCGCCGAGCAGCGCGCGCAGCGCGTTCGGCAGCGGCCCGCGGCGGTCGTCGCCGGCGCCGAAGCCCTGCGCCGAGGGACGCAGGGCGGGCAGCCACTCGAACTCGTGCACGAGCGTCGCGAGCAGCGCGGCACCGGTCGGTGTCACCGTCTCCCACTCGACGTCGTACGGGAACGTCGGGATGCCGCGCAGCAGCTCGACGGTCGCGGGCGCGGGCAGCGGAAGCGCGCCGTGCGCCGTCGCGACGCTGCCGCGGCCGAGCGGAAGCGGCGAGCACGTGACTCGCGACACCCCGAGTGACTCGACCGCGGCGCAGACGCCGATCACGTCGCCGAGCGCGTCGATCGCGCCGACCTCGTGGAAGTGAATGCGCTCGATCGGCACGCCGTGGATGCGCGCCTCCGCGCGCGCCACGCGCTCGAACACCTCGAGGCTGCGCGCGCGCACCCAGGCCGACAAACGCGCGCGGCGCAGGAGCGAACGGATCGACTTCCACGTGCGCTCCGCCGAATCTCGCTTCGCTCCCGAGAGGGCGACGTAGCGGGCGTCGAGCGCGCCGCGTTCCACGCGAGTGAGTCGCATGCGGATCGGCCCGACGCCGAGCCCCGCGTACGCCGCGCGCACCGCGCGCGCGTCCGCCCCGACCTCGAGGAGTGCCCCCAGCAGCATGTTCCCCGCCGCTCCCGAGAAGCAGTCGAAGTGGAGCAGGCGCGCGCCCGCACCGCGGCGGCCGCGCTCACGCGCGGTTGATGAGCGAGGCGACGTACGCCGCTCCGAAGCCATTGTCGATGTTCACCACCGTCACGTTGGCGGCGCACGAGTTCAGCATCGCGAGCAGCGCCGCTACACCCTCCAGTGACGCGCCGTAACCAATGCTGGTCGGCACCGCGATCACCGGCGCCGAGACCAGGCCGCCGACGACCGACGCGAGCGCGCCCTCCATGCCCGCGACCGCGATCACGACCGACGCGCGGCGCAGCACGTCCAGTGACCCGAGCAGGCGGTGCAGACCCGCGACGCCCGCGTCGTACACGCGCTCGACCTTGTTCCCGTACAGCTCCGCGACCGCGGCGGCCTCCTCGGCGACGGGCATGTCCGACGTGCCCGCCGACACGACCGCGATCGACCCGCGCCCGCGCGGCTGCGCAGGCACCTGGCGCAGGATCGCGAGCCGCGGCGTCGCGAGTATCTCGAGCTGCGGCAAGGTCACGCGCAGCGCGGCCGCGACCTCGGGCGCGATGCGCGTGATCAAGACGTTGCCGCCGGACTGCGCGAGCGCCGTCGCGATGCGCGCGAGCTGATCGACCGTCTTCCCGGTACCGAGCACCACTTCGGGAAAGCCGACGCGCAGCGCGCGGTGCGTGTCGACGAGCGCGTCGCCGAGGTCGACGAACGGCGCCACCGCGAGCGTCTCGACGAGCTCGTCGCGCGACAGCTCGCCGCGCCCGTGCCGGTCGAGGAGTGCGATCAAGCGCTCGCGGTCCATGCGGCCTGCAGTCTAGTCGATGTCCACCGGCGCCGGAACGAGCACGAAGCGCATGCGCAGCGAGCCGTGTCGCTCGTAGAGCACGACGTCACCCACGGCGCGCACCCCGTCGTGAATCTCGCAGAGCTCGGGCAGCTCGAGCTCGCCATTCGGGGCGTAGCCCGCGCGCGGCACCGAGGGCAGAGAGGTCCCGCCGAGCATCTGCGCGAGCGCGTTCGCCGCGGCGGACACGGCGATGTTCCCGACCTCGGCGAGCACCGCGAGCGCCGACAGCTCAGTGCCCTCCTTGCCGGCGATGCGCGACAACACGTCCTCCACCGCGCCCGCCGAGAGCAGCAGCGCGGCGCGCGCCTCGAGCGGCCCGTGCAGATCCGCGAAGATGCCGGCGACCCGATCCTCGCGGAGGAACAGCGAGCGCAGCGGCCGACCGGCCTGCAGCTGGCGCAGGCGCGGCACCTCCGTGAGCAGGGTCGTGTCGAGCAAGAGCGCCAAGGTCGACGCCGCGTGTCCGGCGCAGATGTTCGCGAGCTCGGCCAGGCGATCCTCGTCGTCGGTCACGCGAAGTTCTCCACGAGTGACCCGATCTCGAGCAGAAATACCGGCGCGCCGTCGCGCAGAATCGCGACGCCGCCCAGGTGAGACATGTGCGTGAGCGGCTCCGGGGTCTGGCGCACGAAGACCTCGAGGTCGTCCATCACGCGGTCCACCAGCACGCCGAGCTTGAAGCCGCGCGCCTCGAGCACGACCACGCAGCCGGCGCCCGGCAGAACCGCGGGCAGGCCGATGCGCGGGCCGAGGTCGACGAGCGGCAAGGGTTCGTCCTTGAACATGAAGAACGAGTCGACGCCGGCGTGCTCGACCGCCGCCTCGGCGGCCGAGAGCACCGCTTCGATCGACAGGATCGGCAGCGCGACGCGCTGCCCGGCGACTTGCAGCACCAGTACACGCTGCAGTGTCATCATCGAGGGCAGGTCGAGCAGGAAGGTCGTCCCCTTGCCGGCCTCGCTCTCGACGCGGATCGCGCCGCCGAGCGCCTCGACCTGTCGCTTCACCACGTCGAGGCCGACGCCGCGGCCCGAGACGTCACTCACTTCGTCCTTGGTCGAGAGACCCGGCTCGAAGATCAGCTCGCGGATGCGCTCCGCGGGCAGGTCCTCCGCGACCATCTGCACGAGCAGACCGCGCTCGATCGCGCGCTTGCGGACTTTCTCGACGTCGATCCCGCGCCCGTCTTCGTCGATGCGCAGGTGCAGCCGGCCTTCGACGCGCGCGGCGCTGAGCCGCAGCAGGCCCACCGGATCCTTGCCCGCGGCCACGCGCTCGGCCTCGCCCTCGAGCCCGTGATCCATGGCGTTGCGCACCAGGTGGAGCAGCGCGTCGTCCAGGTGATCGAGCACGGCGCGATCGACTTCGACTTCCTCGCCGACGAGCTCGACGCGCACGCGCTTGCCGAGCTCGCGGCCGAGATCGAACGCGACGCGCGGCAGGCGTTCGAGCAAGCGGCGCACCGGCGTGGTGCGAATCTCGAGCGCGCGGCGGCGCAGCTCGCGCACCGAACGCGCGAGCTGCTCGAGCTCTTCACCGAACGCGCGGTGCAGCTCGAAGTAGCCGGCGTCGCGAAACAGCTCCTCCAGGCGAGCCTGGCCCTGCATCAGGACGCCTACCGCGGAAAGGAAGCGATCGATCGTCTCCGTGCGAACACGGACCGTGCGGGGGAGCGGCGGTGCCGCGGCCGCTGGAGTTTTTTTTTGAGCGGCGCGGCGGAGAGCGCGGACGCGGCGGCCTCACTCGGCGCCGAAACGGCGGCGGGGTGAGCGGAGAGTCGCGCGATCAGGTCGGCGCGCGGCTGCGGCGCGGCGCCGGTCTCGTCCACGCACGCGACCATCTCCTCGAGCGCGGCGATCGCCTCGGCGACGAGCGAGAGACCTTCGGAGTCGACGACGGCGCCGCCGCGCAGCGGCTCCATCCAGTCCTCGAGCACGTGCGCAAGCGACGACGCGGCGTCGTAGTCGAGCGACGCTGCCATGCCCTTGATCGAGTGCGCCATGCGGAACAGCGTGTCGACCGCTTCCGTGGGCGACTCGTCGCCCGCGGACAGCGCGGTGAGCGCGCGCGCCATCTCCTGGAGATGGTCGCTCGCCTCGTCGACGAAGAGCGTCCTGTATTTCTCGAGGTTCAAGGAGACCCCTATGATCGCGTGGGCACCCTACCCACGCTGAGAGCCCCGAGTCACTCGCCGATCTTGGCGATCGCCTTCTCCGCGACCTCGATCACGTGATCCGGCTTGAACGGCTTCACGATGAAGTCGCGCGCGCCGGCCTCGAGCGCTTCCATCACCAGCGCCTCCTGGCCGAGCGCGCTGCACATCACCACGCACGCGCCCGGGTGGCCCGCGATGATCTCGCGCAGCGCCTCGAGCCCGCTCTTGCGCGGCATCACGATGTCGAGCGTCACGAGATCCGGGTGGTGCTTGGCGTACGCCGACACCGCTTCGTTGCCGTCGGCCGCTTCGGCCACGATCTCGTATCCGCCGTCGGTCAAGATGTCGCGCAGCATCTCGCGCATGAATGCCGCGTCGTCTGCGATCAGAACCCGCTTTGCCATGGCTCCTGTCCTCCCGCCCTGCTGCGGAGCTCCGTCAGCAGCAAGACTCCCCGTTCGATCAAACCGTCGGGATCGACCAATCCGAGCAATCGTTCCCCCTCAGTCACCCATTCGACCAGCTCGTCGCTGCGCGGCACGTCGCCCCGCTCGAGCAACGCGAGCGCGCGTTCGATGCGTTGCACGCCGCCGACCAGCACGCCGAGCCGCAAGCTGCCGCGTTCCAACACCAACATGTGTCGGTGGTGGCGCGCCGAACGACCGGTGAGCAGCGCGCCGCCGTCGACGGCCGGCAGCGGCTCGCCGCGCATGTTCACGACCCCGCCGAGCTCGAGCGCGATGCGCGGAATCAGATGCGGGCGCGGAGCGGCCATCACCTCGACGACCGCGCCGAGCGGCAGGGCGTAGCCCTGCTCGGCGATCTCGAAGCGCAGCCACGGCTCGTCCATCGCGGGCACTCACCTCGTCCGGAAGCGGCGTGCGACTTCGCCGAGCTGAACGGACATGTCCGAGAGCCGCGCGGCCTGCCGCACCATCTGCTCGACCGTGCGCGTCTGCGCGGAGAGGCCCGCGCGCATGTCGTTCACGGCCTTCGCGTTCTGCCCGACGACCGTCGAGATGCGCTCGACGTCGCCGACCAGCCGCTCCGACTCGACCGCCTGCCCGCTCGCGTGGTGCGTGATCTCCTCCGCGCGCGACGAGGCTTCGGTGACTGCGCCCTGCACCTTCTCGAGCGCGGCGAAGATCGCCTCGAGGTCCTGGCGGCCACCGCGCACGTCGTCGCGCATGGAGCGCGTCTCTTGCGCGATGCGCTTCGACTCTTCCTCGAGCTGGCGGATCAGCGCCTCGATCTGGTCGGCGGAGGTGCCCGCGCTCTCGGCGAGCTTGCGGATCTCCTCGGCGACGACCGAGAAGCCGCGGCCGGCGTCGCCGGCGCGCGCGGCTTCGATCGAGGCGTTGAGCGACAGCAGGTGCGTCTTCTCGACGACGCTGGTGATCATCTCGGTGACTCGGTGCACCGAGTGGATCTTGCCCTCGAAGCTCTCGACCCGGTGCCCGGCCTGCTCGATCTTCTCGAACAGGCTCTGCATCTTCGCCTGCGACGTGCGCGACACCTCGACGCCGGCGGTGGTGCGCTGGCTCGCCTCGGCGGTCAGCGCCGACGCGCGGCGCGCCGCGTCCGCGTTGGTACGCAGTGACTCCGCGATCTCCCGGATTCGCTCGCGGATCTGCTCGACGTCCTTCTGCTGCTGTGTCGCGCCGGAGGCGACGCTCTCCATCGTAGCGCCGAGCGAGTGACTCGTGCTGTTCACGCTCTGCGACGAGCTGGCGACGTCACGCGAGCTCTGCGCGACTTCGTCGGCCGCGCGCTGGATGTGCTCCACGAGCTCGCGCAGCTTCTGCAGCATCACGTCGACGGAGCGCGCCAGGTCGACGGTCTCGTCGGGGAAGCGGCGGCCGGCTTCGATGTCGACTTCCGCCGTCAGATCGCCGCGGCTGATCCGGTCCGTGCACGAGCGCAGGGTGCGGAAATTCGCAGTGAGTTGGCCGGCGTAGATCCAGCCGAGGCCCACGCCGAGCAGCATCGCGACGAAGAACGCGCCCCAGCTGGGCGCGCCCAGCACGTGCAGCATCGGCGTGATGCCCGCCCCGACGGCCGTCGCCGCGGTGAATCCGAGCACGAGCTTCTGCGAGAGATCGAGCCGCACGAGCGTCCTCATGATCGCGTGGGCACCTTACCCACGCTCTTCCCAGGCGCAATTCCGCCGGGAAATGCGGGGCGCCTGGCTACTTCTCGGAGCCTGTCCGAAGCGCCTTGAAGTGCTCGAAGCCGCGCGCGCTGGGCTCGACCTCGCGGCCGGACCGCGTGAACACCAGTCGGTGTTGGGCGGTAACGACGCCGATCTCCGTCACGCGACACTGGAGTCGCCGGCTGAGCACGGCTGCGCTCGGCGCGCGCGCCGGCGCCGCGAACAAGAGCTCGTAGTCCTCTCCGCCGGCGAGCGCGAGCTCGAGCGGATCGACGCCGAGCTTCGCCGCGGCGCGAGTGAGCCCGCGCGCCAACGGCAGGCGTTCCAGCTCGATGCGCGCGCCGACGCCGCTCTCGTGCGCCAGGTGACCGAGGTCCTGCGCGAGGCCATCGGAGACGTCGATCGCGGCCCGCGCCAGGCGCAGGCGCACGAGGCGCGCACCGACCGCGAAGGGCGGGCGCGGCGCGATCTGCCGGCGCGCCAGCGCGCGCTCCGCCGCGCTCCTGACTCGGCCGCGTTCGAGCAGGCGCAAGCCCGCGGCCGCGCCGCCGAGCTCGCCGGTCACGAAGAGCCGATCCCCGGCGCGCGCGCCGCTGCGCAAGAGCGCGCGCCCCCGGGCCACCGCGCCGAGCGCGGTGATGCTCGCGGTGAACTGCTTCGAGCGCGTGATGTCTCCGCCCACGAGCGGACAGTGACTCGCGCGCGCCAGCGCGAGTAGCCCCGCGAAGAAACCGTCGAGCCGCTTGCCGTCCACGTCGGCCGGCAGGCCGAGCGTGAGCAGGAAGCCGAGCGGGCGCGCGCCCATCGCACCGACGTCCGAGAGGTTCACGGCCAGCGCCTTGTGCCCGAGCGAGCGCGGATCCGTGGTGCGCCAGCGGAAGTGCACGTCCTCGACGAGCGTGTCCGTCGTGACCACGAGCTCCTCGCCGCGCCTCGGCGTCAGCACCGCAGCGTCGTCGCCGATCGCGATCCGCCACTGTGAGCTCGCGCGCGAGTTCCGTGGGCCGCGCGCGCTGCGCGCGGCGGCGGCGGCGCGCGTCCGAATGGCCTCGATCAGCCCGAACTCACCGAGCTGGCGCAGGTTCACGGCGGCTCGCAGAGAGTGACTTGCGCACGCAGACGAAGCGCTCGAAGCGGCGGCTCGGCGCGTAGCCCGCGCGCTCGTACATGGCCGGGGCGCCCTTGTAGTAAGTCGCGCTCTGCGGCAGGGACGTGTTCGACGCCGGCGCGGCGCGCGGGTACGCCTCGGCGATCTCGAGGCCGAGCGAGCGGAACAGATCTTCGGCGCCCGCGAGCAGAACGGTGGCGATGCCCTCGCGGCGCCGCTCGGGAGCAATCACGAAACACATGACCGAGCCCACGCGCTCGCTTGCGTCCCCGACCGCGGCCCCGAACACCCGGAGGTTTCCAAACGCGGCGCGGGGTCCGGCGTTGCACCAGCCGACGGCGCGCCCGGCGTCGAAGGCGAGCACCCCGTGCGCGCGCCCGCTCTCGATCTGTGCGGCTCGCGCCGCGCGGTGAGCGGCGCCCGCCTGCGGCCCCGGACTCCACGCCTCGTCGGAGCACGGGTCGTAGTAGAAGGCGCAGTAACAGCCCGACCACGCGGGGTTGTCGGAGAAGGCGCGGTCGAAGAGCGCGAAGTAGGCGCCAACGGTGCGGGTGAGAGCGGGACGATCTCGAGCGCCACGCGGCGAGCGTGACACGCTGCGGCGGGCGCTGTCGAGTCTCGAGCTCGACTACGAGCGGATGATCGCTCCGGGCGCACGCGCCGGTGTGCGGCGCGCCTTGCGCTTGGCGAGGATCGGCTCCTGCAGCGCGAAGTCGAGCACCTCGTCCATGCCGCGCACGAAGTGGAACTCGAGCTTGCGCGCGAGCTCCGGCGGCACGTCCTCGAGGTCGTGTCGGTTCGCCTCGGGCAGGATCACGTGGCGCAGGCCGCGGCGCAGCGCCGCGAGCACCTTCTCGCGCACGCCTCCGACGGGCAGGATGCGACCGCGCAGAGTCACTTCGCCGGTCATCGCGATGTCGGCGCGCACGGGGACTCCGGTCAGGAGAGACACCATGGCGGTCGCCATCGTGATGCCCGCGGACGGGCCGTCCTTCGGCGTCGCGCCGGCCGGGACGTGCACGTGGATCTCGTGTTTGGCGAGCGCCTCGGCGATGCCGAGGTCCGCGCCGCGCCAGCGCACATAGGACAGCGCGGCCTGGCCCGACTCCTTCATCACGTCGCCGAGCTGACCGGTGAGCAGCAAGCCGCGGCCGCGCACCATCGTGGCCTCGACGACGAGCACTTCACCGCCCGCTTCGGTCCACGCGAGGCCGCGCGCCAGACCGGCCTCGGCCGTGCGCGGGATCGACTCGCCGAGCAGCGGCGCCGGACCCAGCAGCGAGCGCAGATTGCGCGACGACACCGAGACGTGTTGCGTCTCGCCCTCCGCGATGCGCCGCGCGATCTTGCGCAAGAGGCGTCCGAGCTCGCGTTCGAGACCCCGCACCCCCGCCTCCTGCGTGTAACCGGCGACCACGTCGCGCACCGCGGCGCGCGAGATCTGTACATGCTCGGGTTTCAGGCCGCACTCCTCGATCTGACGCGGCATGAGGTAGCGGCGCGCGATCACTTCCTTCTCCTCGGGCGTGTAGCCCGGGAGGCGAATCACTTCCATGCGGTCGAGCAGCGCGCGCGGAATCGGATCGATCAGGTTGGCCGTGGCGACGAACAGGGTCTTGGACAAGTCATACGGCACGTTCAGATAGTGATCGCGGAACGTGTGATTCTGCTCCGGGTCGAGCACCTCGAGCAGCGCCGCAGCCGGATCGCCGCGGAAGTCCGCGCCGATCTTGTCGATCTCGTCGAGCAAGAAGATGGGGTTGCTCGTGCCCGCCTGGCGCATGCCCTGGATGATCCGGCCGGGCAGCGCGCCGACGTACGTGCGCCGGTGACCGCGGATCTCCGCCTCGTCGCGCATGCCGCCGAGCGACATGCGCACGAAGCCGCGGCCCATGGCCTGCGCGATCGAACGGCCGAGCGACGTCTTGCCCACGCCCGGCGGGCCGACGAGACACAGGATCGGTCCCTTGCCGGCGGTCGAGCCGCGCAGCTTGTGCACGGCGAGAAACTCGATGATGCGTTCCTTCACGCGATTGAGATAGGCGTGATCGCGCTCGAGCACCTCGCGCGCATGGCCGAGGTCGAGGTTGTCGTCCGAGACCTTGGCCCACGGGAGCTCGGTGATCCACTCGAGATAGCTGCGGATGACCTGAGTCTCCGACGAATCTGGATGCATGCGCGCGAGCCGATCGAGCTGTCGATCCGCCTCGCCGCGCGCCTCGTCGTTCATGCCGGCGCTCTGAATGCGCGCGCGCAGCTCGTCCTGCTCCGATTTGCGGTCCGCGCCCTCGCCCAGCTCTTCCTGGATCTGGCGCATCTGCTCGCGCAGGAATTGCTCGCGCTGATAGCGCGAGAGCTCCTCGCGCGCAGCCGTCTGGATCTCGGCCTGCACCGACGACACCGCCATCTCGCGGCGCAAGAGCGCATCGATCTTGCGCAGCCGGCGCACCGGCTCGACGATCTCGAGGATCTCCTGCGCCTCTTCGACGCGCAGGCGCAGATTCGACGCGACCAGATCCGCCAGGCGCCCCGGATCGTCCACGCTGCCGGTGACCGACAAGATCTCCGGCGGCAGATGTTTCAGGGGAAGCAGCTCTTCGAGCTTCTCGCGCACGCCACGAACCAGCGCTTCGACCTCGACGCTGAAGGGCGCGGCCGTCTCCGCGGGCAGCGCTTCGACCTGGACGTCGATGTGCGGCTCGATGCGCAGGTACTGAGTCACGCGAATCTTCGCCAGCCCCTGCACGAGCACCTTCAGCCGCCCGTCGGGCAGCCGCATCATGCGCATGATCATCCCGACCACGCCCACCGCGTACAGGTCGTCCGGCCCGGGATCGTCCACCTCCGGATCGCGCTGCGTCACCAGCGCCAGGAGGCGGTCGCCCTCGATCGCCGTCTCGATCGCGTGCGCCGAAACGTCGCGACCGACGAACAGCGGCAGGATCATCGACGGGAAGACGACGGCGTCGCGAATGGGCAAAAGCGGGAGCTGACTCGGGATCTCGAAGGCGCCGGGGGAATCGCTTTCCACGCCTATGGAAATCGACTGGCGCGACGGGGATCTTGACCTACTGCGGCGCCGCCGGCGGGGGCGTGGCGACGATGACGTTCTCGCGCACCGTGAGGAACTCGAGTGACTTGCGCGCGCCGCCCGATGTGTCGAATGACTGAAGACCCGACACGCCAGGGAAGCCACTCACGCGCAGGAGCCGATCGCGCAGCACTTCGCCGCTCGGCGCGTCGCCTCCCGCCAGCACGAAGCGCAGCAGCGCCGCCGCGTCGTAGCCCTCGGCGGCGTATTCGTCGGGCGCGGAGCCGTAGGTCGCGGCGTAGTGGCGCACGAACTCGGCGACCGCGGGGCGCGTGCTGCCCGCGAAGAACTCGTCCGTGAACACCGCCCGCGTCGCCTCGCGCCCGGCGATCTTCACGAGCTCCGGATCGTTCCAGCCGCTGCCGCCGAGATACACCACGTCGCGGATGTCGAAGAAGCGGAGCTGCGGCAGGATCAAGCCGATGCTCGGCGCGTCGTCGGGAATGAACACGGCGTCGAAGTCGACGTACGGCGGCAAGCCTTGGTACTTCGGCAGCGCCAGCTTGTCCGCGTTCTCGGGGGCGTGGCGGCGCAGCTTGTTGCGCTCGTCGACCAGCGCCTGCGTCTCGTGCGGCAGCCCCGCCAGTCCGACCAAGCGCTTGATCTCCGCTTGCCAGTCGACCGAGCCGGGCGGGTAGCGCTCGACACCGACGACGCTTCCGCCCGACGCCTCGACGGCGTCCCAGAATCGGTTCTTGAAGCTCGTGCCGTAGTCGTCGGCGGGATACAAGATCGCGAAGCGCTTGCAGCCGCGTTGCTCCGCGCACCAGTGCACGAGCTCCGCCGCTTGGTCGCCCGGAGTGAGTCCGAGCCGGAAGATGTACTCGCCGAGCGAAGCAATGTCGTCGCGCCGCGCGAACGAGAGCAAGGGCACGCGCGCCGCTTCCGCGACCGGCGCGGCGCTCAGCGCCTCCGAGGAGCGCACGGGCCCGATGATCGCCGCCACGCCCGCGGCCGCCAGCTCGTTCACGGCGGTGGCGGCCTTCGACGCTTCGCCGCCGGAGTCACGCACGAGCAGGTGCAGCTGCGATGGCTTCTCGTCGTAGAGACCCGCCCCGAGCGTGATGCCGCGCAGCACCGACTCGCCGACCTTCGCGTACGGACCCGAGAGCGGCAGCACCAGCCCGAGGGTCGCGCTCGCCTCGCCCGCGAGGTCGGCCGCGCGCGCGAGCAGCAGCGCGCGCTCCGCTTCGTCGCCCTCCGCGAGTCGGCGCGGCAGGCGATCGAGCGCGCCGCGCGCCGCGCGGACATCGCCGCGCGCGAGCGCGCGCCGCGTGATCTCGAGACACACCCGATCGAACACGGGTCCGCGCGGCAGGCGCGACGCCAGCGCCTCGAGGTCGGACTCGCGCAGCCGCACCTCGAGCAAATCGGAGATCTCGACGTCGATCTCGGTCAACGCCGCGGGATCCTGAGTGTCTCGGCGCGCGTAGGAGAGCGCGAGCACCACTTCGGGCCAGTCCCCGAGCCCACGCGCCAGGTCCGCGTCCAGCCGATACAGGCGCGCGCGCGCCGCGGCGTCGGCTGAGTCGGTGTTCGCGCGCGCCAGCACCGCGCGCCCGTCCGCCGGCCGGCCGAGCTTCTGGTAGAGCTGCGCGGCTTTCATCGCCGCCTCGACGTTCCGGTCGCTCTTCGGGTAGTCCTCGACCAGGTGCCGGTAGGTGGCGCTGGCCTCTTCCTTCTTGCCCCGCGCGAGCTGCGCTTCGCCGAGCAGATAGAGCGCTTCGTCGTTGCGCTTGCTGCGCCCGAGCTCGGCCTGGAAGCGCAGCAGGATCTCCTCGGCCTTCGCGGGCTGACCCTTGGCGAGCAGCGCGCTCGCCGCCTTCAAGTCGGCGTCGGCGGCCGCTTCGTACGGCAGCTGCGCGCCGTTGCGCACCACCGTGGGCTTTGCGCACGAGAGCGCGAGCAGCGCCAGTCCGAGCGCGACGCGGAGGCGGCCCGCGCTCATTCGAACAGGTCTCGCACTTTGTCCAGGAAGCCGCGCCGCCGCGGACTCACTTCGTCGCCCGAGATGCGCGCGAACTCCTCGAGCAGCTTGCGCTGGTCGTCGTTCAGCTTCGTCGGCACCTCGACGAAGAGTCGCGCGATGATGTCGCCGCGCGCGCCGCCACCGAGACGCGGCAAGCCGCGGCCGCGCAGCCGAATCAGGTCGCCCGACTGAGAGCCCGCCTTCACGGTGACCTGCTCGGTGGCCTCGAGAGTCGGCACCTCGATCTCTGCGCCGAGCGCGCCCTGCGCGATCGAGAGCGGCACTTCGCAGTGTAGGTCGGTGCCGTCGCGCTCGAAGATCGGGTGCTCCTTCACCTCGACGACCACGAAGAGATCGCCCGGCGGGCCGCCGTCGTAGCCGGCCTCGCCCTCGCTCGTGAGTCGCAGGCGCACGCCCGTCTCGACGCCCGCGGGAATGCGCACGGACAGGTTCTGCACCGTCTCGACGCGCCCCTTGCCGCGACAGTCGGCGCACGCGCGCTTGAGACTCTGGCCAAGACCGGCGCAGCGATCGCAGGTGCGCGCGATGCGGAAAAAGCCCTGCTGCAGCGCGACCTGGCCGCGACCGCCGCAGCGCTTGCACTGCTCGCGCTCGCCGCCCGAGCCGGAGCACGTGGCGCACGCCTTGTGTTTCGGAATGCGCAGCTGCTCTTCGCCGCCCAGCGCCGCGACCGAGAACTCGACTTCGAGGTCGTAGCGGAGGTCCGCGCCGCGGCGCCCGCGCCCGCCGCGCCGGCCCCCGAACACGTCGCTGCCGAAGAACTCCGCGAACAGGTCGCTGAAGTTCGCGAATGGATCGAAGCCCTGGAACGGATCGCCGCCGCTGCCGCCGCCGAACGCCGAGTGTCCGAGGCGATCGTACTGCGCGCGCTTCTCGTCATCCGCGAGGATCGCGTACGCCTCGCTCGCTTCCTTGAACTGGGCCTCGGCCTCGGGGTTGTTCGGATTCTTATCCGGATGGAACTGATGGGCGAGCTTGCGGTACGCCTTCTTCAGCTCGTCCGGGCCGACGTCTCGCGAGACACCGAGAATTTCGTAGTAGTCGCGCTTCATTGGAGCGGCGAGAGGCTATGGCCCGGAACCGTCAAAGCAAGCCCGCCGCGCCGCGCCGCGCGATCGATTCGCGCGGCAATCGGACGGCTGCACGAGTCGGCTGAGCCTTCTGCTCAATCCTCGATCAGCTCATCGTCGGATGCACCCGGGGCTGCCGCCGGAGTGACGGCGGTGCCGCCGTCCATCCGCTCGTACATGGCCTCGGTCATCTTGTACGCGAGCTGCTGCAGATCCTCGACCGAGATTCGCAGCTCCTCGGCGTCGCTTGCCAAAAGCGCCTTGCGCGCGCGCGTGAGGGCGCTGTCGACTTCGGCGCGCTCGGTCGCTTCGAGCTTCTCGCCGTAGAGCCCGAGCGTCTGGTCGACCGAGTAGACCAGGCCTTCGCCCGCGTTGCGCAGCTCGACCATCACGCGCCGCTCGGCGTCGTCCGACGCGTGGCTGACCGCCTCCTGCACGAGCTTGTCGATCTGCTCGGGGGCCAGACCTCCGGAAGCCGAGACCTTGATCTGCTGCACGCGGCCGGTGCCGAGCTCCTTCGCCGAGACGTTCAAGATGCCGTCGGCGTCGATGTCGAAGCTGACCTCGATCTGCGGGACGCCGCGCGGCGCGGGCGGAATGCCGACCAGCTCGAAGCGGCCGAGCGTCTGGTTGTCGCCCGCGAGCTCGCGCTCGCCCTGCAACACGTGCACGCGCACCAGGTTCTGGTTGTCTTCCGTCGTCGAGAAGACCTCGCTCTTGCGCGTCGGCACCGTGGTGTTGCGCGGAATGATCTTGGTCATGATCCCGCCCTGTGTCTCGACGCCAAGCGAGAGCGGAGTCACGTCGAGCAGCAGCACGTCGCTGGCCTCGCCCTTCAGGACGCCGCCCTGGATGGCGGCGCCGACGGCGACGACCTCGTCCGGATTCACGCCGCGGTGCGGGGGCTTGCCGAATATCTGCTCGACCTTGGCCTGCACCGCGGGCATGCGCGTCATGCCGCCGACCAGGATCACGCGGTCGACCTGCTTCGGCTCGAGGCCGGCATCGGAGAGCGCGGCGCGGCACGGCGGCTCGAGTCGCTCGACCAGGTCCGCGACGAGCTCCTCGAGCTTCGCCCGAGTCAGTGTCTCGGAGAGATGCTTCGGGCCCTCGTCGTCGGACGAGATGAACGGCAGATTCACGTCGGTTTCGTTCGCCGAGGAGAGCTCCTGCTTCGCGCGCTCGGCCGCTTCCTTCAGGCGCTGGAGCGCCATCGCGTCGGCGTGCAGATCGCTGCCCGCGTTCTTGGCCTTGAACTGCTCCGCGAGCCAAGCGAGCACCGCCTGATCAAAGTCCTCGCCGCCGAGGAACGTGTCGCCGTTCGTCGACAGCACCTCGAAGACCGAGTCACCGATGCGGAGGATCGAGATGTCGAACGTACCGCCGCCGAGGTCGAAGACCGCGATCGTCTCCTGACCTTCCTTGTCGAGCCCGTAGGCGAGCGCCGCGGCGGTCGGCTCGTTGATGATGCGCAGCACGTTCAAGCCCGCGATGCGGCCCGCGTCCTTCGTCGCCTGGCGCTGCGCGTCGTTGAAGTACGCGGGAACCGTGATGACCGCCTCGGTGACTTCCTCGCCGAGGTAGTCCTGCGCGGTCTCCTTCATGCGCTTCAGGATCAGCGACGAGATTTCCTCGGGGCTGCACTCCTTGTCGCGCAGCTTCACCCAGGCGTCGCCATTTGGCGCCTGACAGATCTCGAACGGCGAGATCGCGCGGAAACGCGCGACGTTCTCGTCGTCGAAGCGGCGCCCGATCAGGCGCTTCACCGCGAACACGGTGTTCGCGGGGTTGGTCACGGCTTGGCGCTTCGCGATCTGGCCGCAGAGCCGCTCACCGTCCTGGTTCGCGGCGACGATCGACGGCGTGGTGCGGCTGCCCTCGCTGTTCGCGATGACGATCGGCTCGCCGCGCTCGAGGATCGCGACGCAGCTGTTCGTAGTGCCAAGGTCGATGCCGACGACTCTTCCCATGCCTTCCGTCGCGGGACCCGAAGGACGGTGGAGTGCGCTAGGCCTGCTCCGTCGCCACCGCGACCATCGCTGGTCGCAGTAGCCGATCCTTCAGCATGTACCCCTTCTGGTAGACCTCGACGACCGTGCTCGGCGGCTTGTCACTGGTCGGGACGCGCCGGACTGCCTCGTGGATCTGGGGATCGAACAGCTGGCCCAGCGCCTGGATTTCGACCACGCTTTGGCGGGTCAGGAGCTGAAGCAGTGACCGGTAGGTCAGCTCGATTCCTTGCAGAAGGTTATCGCTGTCGCCGCGCTGCTCCTCCTTGCGGCCGTGCTCCACGGCTCGCTCGAGGTTATCGACGATAGGCAACAGGTCCTTGACGAGGTTCTCGTTGGCGTAGTTGTGCAGGTCTTGCCGTTCCTTCAGCGAACGGCGCCGGAAATTGTCGAAGTCGGCGCCCAGGCGGAGGTAGCGATCCTTGAGCTCGGCGAACTCCGCGGCCGCCTCCGCCGATGCGACCGCCGCTGGCGCGCCTGCCGCGGCCTCCGGCTTGGCGTCACCGGATTCGTCGAGCTCGTTCATGAGCTCCGTCGGCAGCTCGACCTTGGGTCCTTTGGGCTCGGTCATAGCTCGCTCATCCAGTGAGTGGATCGGAAGAACGGTGGCGTGCTCAGCCGAGCGCGGGTGCCAGCTTGCCGGACACGTACCGCACCACCGGGATGATCCGATCGTAGCGCATGCGCACCGGGCCGATCACGCCGAGCCCGCGCAGCGGCGCGGGTCCGAGCTGCTCCGCGATCACCGCGCAGCGCGCGACCCCGGGATCGCCGAGCTCCTCGCCGATCGCGACGCACACACCCCGCGCCGAGATGACTTTGTCGAGCAGCGTGAGCATGCGCTGCTTCTCCTCGAGCGCGCGCAGCACGTCGCGCAGGTGCTCGCCGGCGAACTCGGGTTGATCGAGCAGACGGCTGCGGTCACCGACGTACAGCTCCGCCGCGGCGGCGGCGCTCACGTCGAGGCCGCGCGTCCCGAGCGCCAGCGTCTCGCGCCAGAGCACGTCGCGCTGCTGCCGGTCACCCTCGATCTCGGCCTGCAGGCGCGCCCGCGCTTCCTCGAGCGTGAGACCGGCAACCAGCCGTGAGAGCTCGGCCGACACGCGATCGAGTCGGCGCTGATCGGACTCGCGCTCCTCGAGCAGCCGCGTGCGCACGGCGCCGCCGTCGGAGACGAGCAGCGCCATCACGCGCTCGCTCGAGACGCGCACGAAGCGGACGTTCGCGAGGCGCAGCTGTTCGCGCTCGAGCGCGAGGCTGAAGCCGAGCTGGCCGGTGACTTCGGTGAGCACGTCGGCCGCGCGCTGCAGCGCGCTGCCGTCGCCGCCGTCGGCGAGCTCGCGCGCGAGGCGCGCGGGCATGCGCTGCTCCGCCAGCGGCTCGCGCTGCAGGTGGTCGACCCAGAGGCGGAACGCGGCGTCCGTCGGCTGTCGGCCCGCCGAGGTGTGCGGCTGCTCGAGCAGGCCGAGCTCCATCAGCTCGGCCATCGCACCGCGCACGGTCGCGGACGAGAAAGGCAGCTCGCCGAGGTCGAGCGCGTCGCGCGAGCCGACCGGCTGACCCGACTCGACGTAGCCGCGCAGCACGGCGAGCAACACGTCGGCCAACCGGCTCGGCAGCTCGCCGAAGTCCGGAATCGCCGAGATTTGCGCAACGCCGCGCGAGCTTTGGTGTTTCACCGCGTTTCGAGGCTAGCCGCGCGCGTCCGGCAGTGTCAACGTCCGACGAGCTCGAGGAACACGTCGTCCGCGAACAGCAGGCCGCGCTCGGAGAGGCGAATGGAGCCGCGCTCGTCGACGAGCAGCTCGCGCTCGCGCAGGCGCGCTAGCTCGGGCCCGAGCGACGCCTCAGGGCTTTCACCGTAGCGGCGCAGATACTCGGCGCGGCGGACACCCTCGATGCGGCGCAGACCCAGGTAGAGCGCTTCGCGGCGCGCTTCGGCAGGCGAGATCGCCTCGTCCTCGACCGCCGCCGGGGCGCCGGCGTCGAGCGCCCTCCGCCAGTCCGCGAGCGAGCGCGCGTTGCGCAGCCGCCGTTCGCCGAGCAGGGTCGCGGCGGAGGGGCCGATCCCGAGCACGTCGCTGCGCGTCCAGTAGCGCTGGTTGTGGCGCGA